>NZ_CP012404.1:356256-712512 GCF_001305595.1 Azospirillum thiophilum | reverse complement strand
CTGGAGGGCGGGGTGATCGCCACCATCAACTCGTCCTGGTGCACGCGGGTCCATCGCGACGACCTCGTCACCTTCCATGTCGACGGCACCAACGGCTCGGCGGTCGCAGGATTGACCGACTGCGTGATCCAGCCGCGCCAGGGCACCCCGCGCCCGGTGTGGAACCCCGACCAGAAGCAGACCATCGATTTCTACGAGACCTGGCAGCCGGTGCCCGACAACGCCGTCTTCGACAACGGCTTCAAGGTCCAGTGGGAATCCTTCATCCGCCATGTGGTGGAGGATGCGCCCTACGATCACGGCCTGATCGAGGGCGCCAAGGGCGTCCAGCTGGTGGAATGCGCGATGCAGAGCTGGCGCGAACGCCGCTGGGTCGACGTCGCCCCGCTGGAGGGCTGAGGCGCCGGCTTCGATTGCCCCCACCTAACCTCCCCCGCTCTCGCGGGGGAGGGACTGCCGCCACTCTCCCGCCTGAGCACCTGCCCCCTCCCCCGCGAGAGCGGGGGAGGGTTGGGGTGGGGGCAGTCGGCGACGACCTTTCCAGGAACCTTGACCCATGCCGACCATCCGCCTCCCGCGCCCCGACCGCAGCATCGAGAGCTACACCCTGGCCCCGCCGCGCGGCTTTCCCGCCCGCACCGAGCGGCCGCTGACCCGCATCGCCTTCGCCGCCGCCCACATGGTCGCCGACCCGTTCGCCGACTGCGACCCGTGGCTGGCGCCGGCCATCGACTGGGACCGGACCATCGCCTTCCGCGAACATCTGTGGGATCTCGGCCTCGGCGTCGCCGAGGCGATGGACACGGCGCAGCGCGGCATGGGGCTGGACTGGCCGACCTCGCTGGAGCTGATCCGCCGCTCGCAGTCGGCGGCCAAGGTGCGCGGCGGGGTGATCGCCTGCGGCGCCGGCACCGACCATCTGCCGCCGGAGAACGCCCGCAGCGTCGACGACGTCATCCGCGCCTATGAGGAGCAGATCGAGGCGATCGAGGCGTTGGACGGCCGCATCATCCTGATGGCGTCGCGCGCGCTGGCCCGCGTCGCCAAGGGGCCGGAGGATTACGCCCGCGTCTATGGCCGCATCCTGTCGCAGGTGAAGCAGCCGGTCATCCTGCATTGGCTGGGCGACATGTTCGACCCGGCGCTGGCCGGCTATTGGGGCACCGGCGACGTCGACGCGGCGATGGACACCGCGCTGTCGATCATCGGCGACTTCGCGCCCAAGGTCGACGGCATCAAGATCTCGCTGCTCGACAAGGACAAGGAGATCGTCATGCGCCGCCGCCTGCCGGACGGCGTGCGCATGTACACCGGCGACGACTTCAACTATGCCGAGCTGATCGCCGGCGACGGGCAGCGTCATTCCGACGCGCTGCTCGGCATCTTCGACGCCATCGCGCCCGCCGCCGCCGCGGCGCTGGCCCATCTGGCCGAGGGCGACGAGGCTGGGTTCCACGACATCCTCGCCCCCACCGTGCCGCTGTCGCGCCACATCTTCAAGGCGCCCACCCGCTTCTACAAGACCGGCGTCGTCTTCATGGCCTACCTGAACGGCCACCAGGACCATTTCACCATGGTCGGCGGGCAGGAGAGCACCCGGTCCACCCTGCATCTGGCCGAGCTGTTCCGGCTGGCCGACAAGGCCGGGCTGCTGTCCGATCCCGACCGGGCGGCGCAGCGGATGGCGGCGGTGCTGGCGGTGCGGGGGATCGCCTGATGCGCGACTTCAAGGCACGGGACTTTTCCGGCGACCACCGCTGGCTGTCGATCAACACCGCGACCGTCCGCAAGCAGGGCAACCTGCTGGAGATCGCCGAGGCCTGCGTCCGCCGCGGCATCGGCGCCATCGCGCCCTGGCGCGACCAGGTCGCGGCGGTCGGGCTGGATGCCGCGGTGCGGGCGGTGCGGACGGGCGAGCTGGCGCTGTCCGGCTATTGCCGCGGCGGCATGTTCCCGGCCGACCCGTCCAAGGCGGCGGAGGTGCGCGACGACAACCGCCGCGCGGTGGACGAGGCGGCGGCGCTGGGCGCCGTCTGCCTGGTGCTGGTGGTGGGCGGCCTGCCGCACTATTCCCGCCCCGGCTCCGCCGTCAGCAAGGACATCGCGCTGGCGCGGTCGCAGGTGGAGGACGGCATCGCCGAGCTGCTGGACTATGCCCGCAAGGCCGGCATGCCGCTGGCGATCGAGCCGCTGCACCCGATGTATGCCGCCGACCGCGCCTGCGTGAACACCATGGCGCATGCGCTCGACCTCTGCGACCGGCTCGACCCTGCGCGGACCGGGGCGCTGGGGGTGGCGGTCGACGTCTACCATGTCTGGTGGGATCCGGATCTGCAGGCGCAGATCCGCCGCGCCGGCAAGGAGAGGCTGCTGGCCTTCCATGTCTGCGACTGGCTGGTGCCGACCGCCGACCTGCTGCTCGACCGCGGCATGATGGGCGACGGCGTCATCGACATCCCGCGCATCCGCGGCTGGGTCGAGGAGGCCGGCTTCGCCGGCTGGTCGGAGGTGGAGATCTTCTCGCAAGCCAACTGGTGGGAACGCCCGATGGGCGAGGTGCTGGACACCTGCATCGAGCGCCACCGCAGCGCGGTGTGATATCAGGTTCGGAAAGTTCCGACCTTTGGTCGGCACTTTCCGGTCCCTCAGACGCCGGGCGGCCCGCGTCCGCGGGCCTTGGCTTCGCGGGCATGAGCCCGCGCGGCCGCCGTCGCGGCCGATACCAGGGTCGGAAGCCAAAACTTTCTGACCCCTGGTATGAGGCCGCCCGCAATCAGGCAGCCCGCACCGTCGCGATGAAGGTGCCGACCTCGTGCCGCAGGCGTTCGGCTTCGGCGGCCAGTTCGCGCGAGGTGCCGTGGACGCGGCCGGCGGCGTCGCCGGTCTCATGCACGGCGGTGCTGACGCCGGCGATGTTGCACGACACCTCCTCGGTGCCCTGGGCCGCCTGGGTGACGCTGTTGGCGATCTCGCGGGTGGCGGCGGCCTGCTCCTCGATGGCGGCGGCGATGGCGGTGGCGATCTCGCTCATCCGGCCGATGGTCCGGCCGATGCCGCCGATGGCCTTCTGGGCGCCGCCGGTGGTCTGCTGGATTTCCTGGACCTTGGCCTGGATCTCGTCGGTGGCCCTGGCGGTCTGGGTGGCCAGCGCCTTGACCTCGCTCGCCACCACGGCGAAGCCCTTTCCGGCCTCGCCCGCCCTGGCCGCCTCGATGGTGGCGTTCAGCGCCAGCAGGTTGGTCTGCGCCGCGATGCCGCTGATCAGCTCCACCACCTGCCCGATCTTGTCGGCGGCGGCGACCAGATCGCGCATGGTGCGGTCGGCGCCGTCGGCGTCGGCCACCGCCTGGCTGGCGATGCGGGTGGAGTGCTCCACCTGCTGCCCGATCTCGGCGATGGAGGCCGACAGCTCCTCGGTCGCGGTGGCGACGGTCTGCACGTTGGCCGACGCCTGTTCCGACGCGCTGGCGACCAGCAGCGACCGCTCGCTCGCCTCATGCGCGGTGGCGGTCAGCGCGGTGGCGGCGTCGCGCATGCCGGTGGCGGCGTTGGCGACGGTGTCGACGATGCCCTTCACCGTGCTCTCGAAGGTGTCGGCCATCTCCATCATGGTCTGGCGGCGATGCTCGGCCGCCTGCCGCTCGGCCTCCTCATGCGCCTTGCGCAGCCGCTCCATCTCCAGCGCACTGGTCTTGAACACCTGGAGCGAACGGGCCAGCGCACCGATCTCGTCCCGGCGCAGATCGTCGGTGACGGCGACCGTCAGGTCGCCCTGGGCCAGCCGCCCCATCGCCTGGGTGATGGTGCCGAGCGGCCGGGTGATGGCGCGCGAGATCGCCCAGGCCAGGACCAGGCCGAGCAGCAGGGCCACCGCCGTTACCGCGGTGCCGCGGATCTCCGCCGCCGTCGCCTCGGCCGCCGCGGTGCGCTCGAGCTGGTCCAGGAAATTGGCGGAATTGGTGCGGATCAGGCCGATCTTGTCGCCGATCTCCCGGCCGGCCTTGCCCAGCGTCTCCTGATTCAGCGATTTCAGCTCGTCGCTCAGCGTCGCGATCCGCTCGATGCCGGTGCCGTAGGCGGGCAGCTTGGCGAGCGCGGCCTCCAGCTTGGTCCTGGCCGGGCCATCGTCCATCCCGTCGGTCAGCAGGTCGGCCTTGGCGACCACCTCGCCCAGATCCTTGTGGATGCGCAGCAGATCCTCCGACTTGGTTTCCACCACGAAGCGGGCGACCAGAACGCGGACCAGCAGGAACTGTTCGCTGACCTCCGCGGCCCGCAGGGCGCGGTCCGGCTTGCCGGCGGCCTTCTCCGCCTTGACCGTGTCGCTCAGCGTCCGGCGGATGTCGGCACCCAGCGTGTTCACCACCGAGGCGACGATCCCGTCGCGCTCCGTCCGCGCCGCCACGAGGCGGTCGAAGCCGCCGGCGAAGGTCTGCTGCAGGCCGGCGATGTCCTGCGCCGCCTGGAGATCGGCGGTGCTGGTCATCCGCCCGACGGCGCTGTCCAGCTTCCGCCGGAGCAGGTCGACGTCCTTGCGGAAGCGGTCGGCCACGGCGGGCGAGCCGCTGGACATGAACTCCTCCGCCGCGCCAAAGGCGTCGGCCATGGCGGTGTCGGCCTCCGCCACCGTCATGGCGACGTGCGACTGGGCGGCGTGGCGCCGCATGGCATCCTCGCTCGTCCGCAGGCCGGCCCAGGATACCGCCCCCAACCCGACCAGAAGCGCCAGCGTGACCCCGAATCCGGTATAGACCTTGGTCGCAGTGCGCAGGTTGGCGAAGGCGCCGACGCCGGCCGGCTGGTTCTGGCTTCTGGTGTTCATGTCTGATGACCCCGACTTCTGGCGAAGGAGCGATCTTTGTTTCGCCCGTCTGTTGGGGAACACGTTACAAGAATGATGCCAAAGGGCCACTAACGGCAAAAGTGTTTTTCTGTCCTACGAAATCGCCGCCTGTTTCGGATAGTCCGGCCGGCGACCTATCGCAATTCGCCAATCCTGCTGAGATTGCTTTGCAAATTGCCATGCCGGACGCATCTCGACTGTCGGGTCCCTGCCTTTAGCCATAGAACTGCCCGCCATTCACCTCGATCACCTGTCCGGTGATGTAGCCGGCCAGCCGGCCCGACGCGAGGAACAGGTAGGCGCCGACGCAGTCCCCGGCGGTGCCCAGCCGTTTCAGCGGGATGCGCGCCGCCGTCTGCGAGAGTTTGTCCGGGGTCGAATAGCGCTGGTGGAAGTCGGTGGCGATGGTGCCGGGGGAGACGGCGTTGACGCGGATGCCGTGCGGCGCCAGTTCGGTCGCCAGCGAGCGGGCGAGGCTGGCCTGGAAGGCCTTCGCCGCGCTGTAGAGCGCCGATCCGGCGCTGCCGCCCGTCCGGCCGGAGATCGAGCCGGTGTTGACGATGGCCCCGGCCGAGGCGATCAGCGCCGGAAGTGCCGTCCGGCTGGCCACCACGGTGGAGGCGGCGTTCAGGTCGAACTGGCGTTGCAGGAAATCGTCGTCGATGTCGGCCAAAGCCACCCGGCCCAGCATGGTGCCGGCATTGTTGATCAGCACGTCCAGCCCGCCCAGCCGATCCATCGCGCGTTCCACCACCGCGCGGGTTTCCGCCTTGTCGGCGAAATCGCCGGCCAGCGCCACGACCTCCGGCCCCGAGGCGGTCGCCATTCCGGCCGCCGCGGCCTCCACCGTCGCCATGTCGCGGCCATGGATGGCGACATGGGCGCCGAGCTGGACGAAGGCTGCCGCCACCGCGGCGCCGATGCCGCGGCTGCTGCCGGTCACCAGAACCCGCTTGCCCCGGAATTCCTGCGCCAGCAGGTCGGCCGGCCAGTTCGTGCCGTCGGTCGCGGTCATGCTGCGTATCCCCCCTCATGTGATCGGCGCCTGTGACCGGGTATGTTCGGAATGGAAAAGGGCGCTGATTGTTCGTGTTCCAATCCGATCATAGGCGGCGACGGTCCGGCCCGTCAACGCGACGCCCAGGGTGACCCACAATTGTTGTTTTCCGGCGAATAGTGTTGTCGGAACTCCTGGGTTTATCCGCTGGTGCCTGACGTTTAACTCTTTCTTCACGGCCGACGCTCCCCGGCGCCGGTCGGGTTGAAACCTCCAACCCCGCCCCGCGCCCGGTGACGATTTCCCCCCGTCACCGGGCGCACCCCCCCTTCCCCCGCCCGGCGGGGCCGTTTTCGAAAGGGTATCGTCATGTCTGCCAACAAGATCGCCACCTTTGCCGCCGCCGTCCTGCTGTCGGTGTCGGCCCTGGCCCTGACCGCCGGTTCGGCCTCCGCCGCGCAGGATGCCAGCTTCGACAGCCTGCTGGCCTCCACCAGCGCCGCCCAGGCCGACGCCTCGGTCGAACGCTCCGATCGCGACGCCGCCCGCATCGCCCTGTTGGTCGCCCGCTCGCTCGCCGCCCAGGGCGACACCCAGGCCGCCACCGCCTATCTGAACTTCGCCCGCGGCAAGCTCGGCCTCGGCTCCACCGCCCGGGACGCCGCCGTCGGCTTGTCGGCCTCGGGTGACGCCGTCGGCCACGACAGCGACATCGCCTCGCACAGCTCCTATCGGTAATCGTTCGGCCCGGTAAATGGCCCGGCCGGCACCGACTGGGCCGGCACCGCGTGCCTGATGTCAGCCTGACCGCCCGATCCTGATCTTGCCGCGGGTGTACGCCGATTTCCCCGGCCCTTTCCGCAGCCGGCGCCGCCGCGCGGCAAGCAGGAGCTTCCACCCCGCCGACCTTCGGGCTATGTAGGCGGGATGAACACCGACAGCGACTTCGAAATCTTCATGGTGGCCACCCCCGGCCTGGAATCCGTGCTGTGCGCGGAAGCCCAGGCCCGCGGTTTCACGAACCCGACCCCGGTGAAGGGCGGCGTGACCGTTGCCGGCGGCTGGCCGGAGGTCTGGCGGGCCAATCTGGAGATGCGCGGCGCGACCCGCATCCTGGCCCGCGTCGCCTCCTTCCGCGCCTTCCATCTGGCGCAGCTCGACAAACGGGCGCGCCGCGTTCCCTGGGCCGACTTCCTGCGCACCGACGTTCCGGTGCGGGTCGAGGTGTCGTGCAAGGGCTCGCGCATCTACCATGCCGGCGCCGCCGCCCAGCGCATCCAGCGCGCCATCGCCGAGGAGCTGGGCGCCCCGATCATCCGCGAGGCCCCCGAGGCGGGCGAGCCGGGCGTGTCGATCAAGGCCCGCATCGACGACGACCTCTGCACCATCAGCGTCGACAGCTCGGGAGAGTCGCTGCACAAGCGCAACCACAAGGAAGCGGTCCACAAGGCGCCGATGCGCGAGACGCTGGCGGCGCTGTTCCTGCGCCATTGCGGTTATGACGGGCGGGAGCCGCTGCCGGTGGTGGACCCGATGTGCGGCTCCGGCACCTTCCCGATCGAGGCGGCCGAGATCGCCGCCGGCCTGAAGCCCGGCCGCTCGCGCAGCTTCGCCTTCGAACAGCTCGCCGGCTTCGACCCCGCCGTCTGGCAGAGCCTGCGCGGGGCCGGGACGGTCACGGAGCCTGCGGTCCGCTTCTACGGCAGCGACCGCGATGCCGGCGCCATCGCCATGAGCCGCGCCAATGCCGAGCGGGCCGGCGTCTCGGCCTGGACCGACTTCCGCCAGCATTCCGTCAGCGACCTCGTGGCGCCGGAGGGCCCCCCCGGCCTCGTCATCGTCAACCCGCCCTATGGCGCCCGGCTCGGCACCGACCGCAAGGCGCTGGTGCCGCTCTACCATGCGCTGGGCCAGACCTTGAAGCAGGGCTTCGCCGGCTGGCGCGTCGCCGTCATCACCAACGAGCCGTCCCTGGCCCAGGCGACCGAACTGCCCTTCGGCGAGGGCGGCGTGTCGGTGTCGAACGGCGGCCTGCGGGTGACGCTGCATCTGACCGGGGCGCTCGGGTAATCCCGCATCCTGCAAGCTTGCGAACCGCAGGCGACCTTTCTCGGAATTCGCCAAGGCCGAGCCGAACATGGATCGGATCAGATCGGCGCCCGGAATGCTCGAACGGATCGCTGGGCTGGCCGACGGGGTGGTCAACGCGCTCCAGCGGTTCCGGCCGAGGGAGCGGGCGGGCAGACCCCGATTGTTGTTTCCGGACGAATAGTGTTGTCGGAACTCCTCGATTTATCCGGAGGCGCCTGCCGTCTAACTCTGTCTTCACGGCCGGCGCTCCCCGGCGCCGGTCGGGCTGAAACCTCCAGCCCCGCCCCGCGCCCGGTGACGATTCCCCCCGTCACCGGGCGCATTTCCCGGAGGGGCCGTCAGAACGTCAACGGACGTTCGCGGCGTCGATCCAGTGCCACCGACATGTGGCGAAGCATCTCGTTCATCTGATGATAGAACATCCGCCCAGCCGATGAGTAGCGTTTGTATTGCTGGTAGCTCAGCGCGACATTGTTGATCGCCGAGACGCAGTATCCCATCAGCCAGTATTTCCTGCGGCAAGTGCGCAGGAAGTCACGGAACTTCTCGGGCCGCCCCGCTTGGAAATCCGCAAGGCATTGCTCATACTCGCTCATGATCAAGCGGATGTCGTGCAGCACCGATTCGACGTCGTTCGCCACTTTCTCGATGAACATCGTCAATTGCTGCTCGTACATCCGGTTCGACGTGATGTCGAGCGGGACGCTTAGCGGCGAGCGCAGCCATTTCAGGAGTTCCACCGCTTTGGGGCCACCCCGCATCACCTGAAGCTCGTAGAAGGTCACGCCTTTCCATGCGCTGAACACGCTCGCGGATTCGACGAGATCGAAACCGAAGGAGGCCACGAATTCCTGGGCGTCCGGCAGGTCCGGATTCCAGATCGCTTTCAGGAAGTCGTCCACCCGCGCCGAAGACCAGATGTTGTCGGCACCGCTGAAAAGAGCGACTTCGATGATCGGGCGGATCTTGCCGGCGATGGCGTTTCGGATTTTCTCGTTTTCCTGATCCGATATGTTCCACAGTTCATGATTGAACGGTATTTTTCTGTCTTCGACAGACGTCCGCAAAAGGAAGGGATCCAGAGACGGCGTATTGTCGATGACGTTCAACAATGACAGGTCACGCCCCGAGACCTGCTCTGAAACACCGAAACTCTCTTCAAGAAGCTCGTTGCAGTTCTTCATCCGCAAGTATATGGCCTCGCCGCCTGCCTCCGGCCGGTCATGGAGCAACGGTGAGTAGATACCGGTTTCGATCGGGCGCTCGGAATGCTCCTGGTCCGTTGCATCATCGCTCCACAGCATCAGTTCATCGCGGGGCTTGTTCTCGTGAAAATTCGGATGCTTGAACAGGACGGTCCGGTTGAGGTCCGGCGTATCGAAAAAATGCATGGCATGCCTGTCGACCCGCTTGTGCACGGTGATCAGATTGAGCGAAATGCTGCTGCCGCCCCAGAGTATCTGCTTGAGGACTGGCGACATGCTGACTGTTGTTGGCATGACAGGATTCCCCCGGATTCGGGCGTTACGACGCCGGACCGGCACATGGAAGAAAATAACTCACGATCGGAAAGAAAATTGACCTGATATATTTGTGCCGTGTCTTCGTTTATTATTTTCGGTTCCGCATTAACAAATTGTGAAGGCATGCAATTGAAGGCTTTTATCGGAAGCATGCTTGACATGCGGGCAAGTCATATTCGGTATGGCTGATTATTTTACTGTGAAGTAATTGAGCCGGGTTCCTGCGCGCCGAGGTTCCGGTGCGGGGCACATGCGCATCATTCAACGCGGTTTGCGAAACCACGCTGGGAGCGAAACAGCAGTCCGCCTTCGCCATCACGGATGATGAAGGTGCGTTGCTGCGAAAGTGTCAGGATATATGGCAGTCGCACATGCCGTGATTCCGGCATGGATGGCGTCCCCAAGGGGATTCGAACCCCTGTTACCGCCGTGAGAGGGCGGTGTCCTAGGCCTCTAGACGATGGGGACGTCTGGTCCCGATGCTTCAACCGGCGGGGATGGAGGCTTGCCATCCGTCGCCTGATCCAACCATGGAAAGGTTGGCGTCCCCAAGGGGATTCGAACCCCTGTTACCGCCGTGAGAGGGCGGTGTCCTAGGCCTCTAGACGATGGGGACGTCATCGGCGTGGGCGGGTTTCTAACGAAGCCCGGACCGCCGATCAAGCCTTTTCTGAGATCCGCCGCAAAATATCCACCAGCCCGTCCACCGCCGCCGCCGGAGTGTCGAAGGCGGTGACGAACCGCGCCGTGCCGTCGTCCCAGCGGTAGAAGCCGTAGCCTGCCGCCTCCAGCGCCTCGGCGTAAGGGCCGGGCAGGCGGACGAACAACTCGTTGGCCTCGACCGGATGGGCCAGCGTCACGCCGGGCAGCGCGGTCAGGCCGGCGGCCAGACGGTCGGCCATGGCGTTGGCGTGGGCCGCAAGCCCGAGCCACAGGCCGTCGGCCAGCCAGGCGTCGAGCTGCGCCGACAGGAAGCGCATCTTCGACACCAGATGGCCGCCGCGCTTGCGGCCGAAGCCGAAATCCTCGGCCATCGCCGGGTTGAAGAACACCACCGCCTCGGCGGCGAGGCAGCCGCCCTTGGTGCCGCCCAGCGTCAGCACGTCGACCCCGGCCCGCCACGTCACGTCGGCCGGGGCGCAGCCCAGCCGGGCGATGGCGTTGGCGAAGCGGGCGCCGTCCATATGCACCGCCATGCCGTTGGCATGGGCGACCTCGACCAGCGCCTCGACCTCGGCCGGGCTGTAGACCGTGCCGGCCTCCGTCGCCTGGGTCAGGCTGAGGGCGGCGGGCTGGACGCGGTGGACGACGCCGACGCCGGCCCTGGCGATGTGGCGCTGCACCGCGTCGGGCGTCAGCTTGCCATGCTCGCCGGCCAGCGGGACCAGCTTGGCGCCGCCGGTGAAGAATTCCGGCGCGCCGCACTCGTCGATGGTGATGTGCGCGTCCTCGTGGCACAGCACGGCGCCGAAGGGCGGCACCAGCGCCGACAGGGCCAGCGAATTGGCCGCGGTGCCGGTGGCGACCGGGAAGACCGCCACCTCGGTCGCGAAGATCGCGCCCAGCCGCTCGGTCACCCGCTGCGTCCAGGGATCGTTGCCGTAGGGGGCGGCGGTGCCCGACGCGGCCATCGCCAGCGCGGTCATCACCTGGGGAGCGGCGCCGGCGACGTTGTCGCTGCGGAAATCATGCATGGTCGCGGACCTTGTTCCTTAAGGAGCGGGCTTGCCGGTTCTTACTGGGCGGGCCTGCCCGCGGTGATGGTGGCGGTGACGGCGCCGCTGCGCGGATCCATCAGGTACAGCCGGTCCGGCCCCTGCGGCAGCGTCACCTTGAAGAGGACGCGGTTGCCGACCGCCAGCATCTCGCCGATGCGGGCGCCGGCCGGGACGTCCAGCGTCACGTCGACGGTGCGGTCGGCGCCCCGCTCTCCACTGCGGTCGGTCTCTCCGGAGGAGGCGGAGGAGATGGCGCGGGCGGGGTCCGACATGCGCTTGTACAGCTCGACGCCCAGGAAGGCGAAGCCGGCGATGATCAGAACGCCCATGATGACGACGAGTGCCTTGAGGATCTGCACGGTTTGGGGTCCACTCCCGGACGATTGAAACAGGACGCGACACGCACGCCCGATGGCTGACGATATCCCCGACGAGTTCGACGAACCCGACGACGACGCCGCCGGTTCCGCCCCCGGCCCCGCCGGTCCGCTGACCTACACGGTTCCAGCCCCTGCCGCCGGCCTGCGCCTGGACAAGGCGCTGGCCGCCGGGCTGCCGGACCTGTCGCGGTCGCGCGTTCAGGCCCTGCTGGAGCAGGGCTGCGTGCGCGGCGACGGGCGGACGATAACGGACGCGTCCCTGAGGGTCAAACCCGGCCAGACCTTCGTCTTGCAGGTGCCGGAGGCGGAGGCGGCCCAACCGCAGCCCCAGGACATCCCGCTGACCGTGGTGTACGAGGATGCCGACGTGCTGGTGATCGACAAGCCGGCCGGGCTGGTGGTGCATCCGGCCGCCGGCAATGCCGACGGCACGCTGGTCAACGCCCTGCTGGCCCATTGCGGCGACAGCCTGTCCGGAATCGGCGGGGTCAGGCGGCCCGGCATCGTCCATCGGCTGGACAAGGACACCAGCGGCCTGATGGTGGTGGCCAAGCACGACCGTGCCCACCATGGCCTGACCGAGCAGTTCGCCGACCGCACCCTCAGCCGCACCTATCTGGCGCTGGTCTGGGGCGTGCCCAACCCGAGGCAGGGCCGGATCGAGGGCAACATCGGCCGCAGCTCCGCCGACCGCAAGAAGATGGCGGTGGTGACCGGCGGCGGCAAGCCGGCCGCCACCCGCTACCGCGTGGTCAAGAGCTTCGGCATGGCGGCGTCGCTGGTCGAATGCGTGCTGGAAACCGGGCGCACCCACCAGATCCGCGTCCACCTGACCCACATCGGCCATCCGCTGGTCGGCGACCCGCTCTATGGCCGCGGCCGGTCGGGACGACCGGGGGGCAAGTTCGCCTCGCTGCTGCCGGAACCTGCGCGCGGAAGCCTTGTTGGGTTTCCACGCCAGGCGCTGCATGCCGTGGCGCTGACCTTCCGTCATCCGGTTAATGGCGAGATCGTGACGTTCCGATCCTCAATTCCGGCTGATATTCATGAACTAATTGTCACCTTGGAGACGGTTTAAAACGGTACACCGGAGAATTTTTCTTGGGTAGACTTCGCGTCAATGGTGAGGTTCCACCCCCGCTCATTCAGGGCGGCCTATGGAACCCGCGCTGAAGAATGGCCGTATGCATGCGATTCCTTCGCAGTGCATAGCGGCCGTCGAAGAGGGGGTTTTGAGCCATGGCGACGGCGTCCAGCGTTCCTGCGATCGGGTCCGAAAGCAACCTGTCCCGCTATCTCCAGGAAATCCGCAAGTTTCCGATGCTGGAGCCGCAGCGGGAATACATGCTCGCCAAGCGCTGGCAGGAGCATGAGGATTCCGGCGCCGCCCACCAGCTCGTGACCAGCCATCTGCGGCTGGTCGCCAAGATCGCCATGGGCTACCGCGGCTACGGCCTGCCTTTGTCGGAGCTGATCTCCGAGGGCAATGTCGGCATGATGCAGGCGGTCAAGCGCTTCGACCCCGACCGCGGCTTCCGGCTGGCGACCTACGCCATGTGGTGGATCCGCGCCGCCATCCAGGAATACATCCTGCACAGCTGGTCGCTGGTGAAGATGGGCACCACCGCCGCCCAGAAGAAGCTGTTCTTCAACCTGCGCCGGCTGAAGGGCCAGATGCAGGCGATCGAGGAGGGCGACCTGTCGCCCGAGCAGGTCCATGCCATCGCCACCAAGCTCGACGTGCCGGAACAGGACGTCGTCAACATGAACCGGCGCCTCGCCAGCCCCGACCATTCGCTGAACGCGCCGCTGCGCGCCGAAAGCGAGGGCGAATGGCAGGATTTCCTGGTCGACGAGACCGCCAGCCAGGAAATCTCGCTGGCCGACCGCGAGGAGCTGGGCAAGCGGCGCGAGCTGCTGGCCGGCGCGATGACCGCGCTGAACGACCGCGAGCGCGACATCCTGACCGAGCGCCGCCTGCGCGAGGTGCCGACGACGCTGGAGGATCTGTCGCAGAAATACGGCATCAGCCGCGAGCGTGTCCGCCAGATCGAGGTCCGCGCCTTCGAGAAGCTGCAGAAGGCGATCCGGGCCGCCGCGGTGGAACGGAAGATGGAAACCGGGGCGTAAGGCGGGACCTGCAAGGCGGGACGGGGCCGCCCGCTTCGTCGAGGCAGGGGCATCGCCGATGCGCGATCGCCCCGCCCATCGGCATCACGACATTGTCAAGATCAAGAAAATGCAAGAGACTCAGGTCACACTCGCGAGAGTCGACTCCCGCGATCTGCCGGACTTCAAGACGGAGATGGAGGCGGCCTTCGCGGTCGCCGTCATCGAGGAGTTCGGCTCCCTTCCGGACGGTTCGATCCCGTCGGGCAGCGATCTCGACCAATCCATCACCGCGCCGGGCACCCTGCTCCTGCACATCCTCTGCGACGGCCGCAGGGTCGGCGGCGCCGTCGTCGTGATCGACGAGGTCACGAACCGCAACGCGCTGGATCTCTTCTTCCTGTCCCCGCGGGAGCATGGCCGCGGCCTGGGCTTCCAGGCCTGGACGGCGATCGAGCGGATGTTTCCCAAGACCGTCGTCTGGCAGACGCACACGCCCTATTTCGAGAAACGGAACATCCATTTCTACGTGAACAAGTGCGGCTTCAAGATCGTCGAGTTCTTCAGCGCCCGTCATCCCGATCCGCATTTCCCCGGCCCGTCCGGCCTGCCCGGCGGCGGCGAGATGTTCCGGTTCGAAAAGATCATGTGACACCGCGCCCACCCGCTTTACAGACAGCTCCCGTCCGGACATGGTTGTATGATGCAACCATGTCCGGAGCCGCACATGCCTGTGCCTGCCCATTCCACATCCGATGCCGCCTTGGCGGCCGGGGACGCCGTCCTGCCGATCCGCGACGCGTCGCGCCGGATCGTGCGCGAACTCGGCTTCATGAGGGCGACCCTGGCCGGAACCGAGCTGCCGGCCTCGGCGGTGCATGCGCTGATCGAGATCGGCGGGCGGGGCAGCCTGACCGCGACCGAGCTGTGCCAGCGGTTGAACCTGGAGAAATCCAGCGTCAGCCGGATGCTGCGCAAGCTGGTCGGCGCCGGGGAACTGGCGGAAGGCGGCAGCGAGACCGACGGGCGGGCGAAACGGCTCACCCTGACCGCGCAGGGGCGGCGGACGCTCGCCGCCATCGACGCCTTTGCCCATGATCAGGTCGGCAGCGCCCTGGCCTGCCTGCCCGCCGCCGACCATGCGACGGTGGTGGAGGGGCTGCGGCTCTATGCCGGCGCCCTGCAGGACCGCCGGGCCGCGGCGGATGGCGGGCGGCGGGAGGGGCGGCCGGTGGAGAGTGTCCCGGCCTTGCGCATCGAGCCCGTTCGCATTGAACTGGGCCATCGGCCCGGACTGATCGGCCGGGCGGTGGAGATGCATGCGCGCTTCTACGCCCGCGCCCATGGCTTCGGCGCCGCCTTCGAGAGCAAGGTCGCGGCCGGGCTGGCGGAGTTCGTGCCGCGGCTCGACCGTCCCGGCAACGCCGTCTGGACGGCGCTGGACGGCGACCGCATCGTCGGCACCCTCGCCATCGACGGCGAGGATCTGTCCGGCGACGCGCCCGCGCCCGGCATCGCCCATCTGCGCTGGTTCATCGTCGAGGACGGGCGGCGCGGCGGCGGGCTCGGCCGGCGGCTGCTCGACGAGGCGATGGGGTTCGTCGACCGCAGCGGCTTCAACGAAACCCGGCTGTGGACCTTCCGCGGGCTGGATGCCGCCCGGCGCCTCTATGAAGCGGCCGGCTTCGCCCTGGCCGACGAGCGGCCGGGCAGCCAATGGGGGACCGAAGTGACCGAGCAGTGTTTCGTCCGGCCCCGCCGCTGCTGACGGCGCCTCGCCGCTACAGCGTCATGCCCCTGGCGTCATGCCTTCACATAGACCCAGGCGTCCGCCCCGGAGGCGAGGCGGGCGGGGACGCGCCGGTACTCCGCCACCTCGTAGGAATCGGCGGCGGCCAGCTCTGCGGCGGCGATCTCGAACAGGGTGCCGGCGACCATGTCGGCCGGGTCGCCGCTGGCGCTGACCACGGGATGGAAGCGGCAGCCGAAGGAGGAGAGCTGGACATTCTCCTGCTTGGGAGCCGGCGGTTCGATCCGCAGTTCGCGGCAGCGGCCCATGAGGAGAGAGGCCAAGTGATCGGCATCCGTGCGCACCTTCGCCCCCGATCGCACAGCCAAACCTCGAGCGCCTCGGTGTCGGCGACGGTCGGCTCCCGATACCCGAGCCGGGTGCGGATTTCGGCACGGTGCCGCTTCCAGGTCCGGTCCGTCGCCGGATGTCACAGGTCGAGGAGGACTTCGATGCCCAGTTGCTGGGCCACATGCTCCGCCGTCTTGGCATCGATGTCCGTCGGTCTTCTGGGAAACCGGCCGTGGGCTCGGTGGAACAGTAGCAACGCGGCAAAGACAAGGCGGTTGGCCCGGCTTTTCTCTCGAACGAGGGCCCGATCGGCCGCAGTCAGCAGTCAGAGCTCCGCGCCGGTGCCGTCATCGACGCTCACGTCCTGGATCTCCGAAGCTGCGGCCAGTGCAGAAATCAAGATGTCCGATGCATCATTCCGGCAGAAATACCAAACCGAGCAGCCGGTTGGAGTTGAGGTGGTCGCGCGTGGCCAAGTCCTGCACCGATTGCTGGCCCGTGGCCGGGATGCCGTACGCTTCGAACCGCCGCAACAGCACCTCCGGCGGCGTCTGAGTCATCGCTGCCAGGGCCGACAGGGGAGCCGTCATTATTGCCTGCTGCACGGGCTTTAGCAGGCGTGGCCCGGTGATAGTCCCCCACGTGAAGAACGACGCGACCAGGATCAGGCTAAAGGTGGCGACAGACGCCTGTCCGAACGGAGAGCGGAAGTGGTTTTTGAACGGCTTCACGTTGGCGACGGCGTGTCCGACTGCTCCGGCGAGGAACAGCCAGGAACACCACTGGTGAACCACTGTCGTCAGCCCTCCCTCGATGTGGAAGAACATCAGCACGCCGGTGGCTGACATCAGGAAGAATGCGCCGATCGTGAGGGGCGTCGCCCAGGTGCGTACGGTGAACCGCTGCGCCATAGCTCAGGCCTCCCTACCCACACCGACCTGACGCAGATAGCCTTCGAGGTCGCCGGTATGTTCCGCCGAGACGATCGCGCCGATGTACCCGTCCGGTCGCACCAGAACCCAATTCCCTTGCTTGAGGCCGTATGTGTCGCGGAAATGACCGTGCGTGTCGGTTAGGTCGCCACGGGGGCCGGTGGCGTGGATGCGCAACCCCTGTCGAGGCGCTTGCGTGGTGCGGTCTGCCTCGTAGCCGATCAGCGTCCAGTGCGGGCCTTTCAGGAGTTCGAACAGTCGCACCGGCTGCCCGCCAGCCCCCGTGAGTGGTGCATCCGGCGCACGGTCGCCAGCGAGGACACCGCCGCGTCGCTCAGGGGCTTCGCAGGCCAGCGAGGAGGTTGGATAGGCCAGATCGAGCTGCTGCACCTCGCGGCCCCGGCGCAAGTCCCCACGCTTGGCCGCTTCGAGCAGCCCCGTGGATAGCCCCAGCATTGCCGCGGCGATCGGCCGACGCTCCTCCTCATAGGTGTCGAGCAGTGCATCGGGCGCGCCCGCCAGCACCGCTGCCAGCTTCCAGCCGAGATTGTAAGCATCCTGCACGCTGGTGTTCAGGCCCTGTCCGCCGGTTGGGGGATGGATGTGCGCCGCATCCCCGACCAAGAACACCCGCCCTGTGCGGTAGGCGTCCGCCAGCCGCGCGTTCATGACGTAGGCGGAGGCCCAGGACACATGGTGCACCACGATGTCGAACCCCGCCGGCGCGCGGGCCGTGACGAAGGTCTGCAAGCCCGTCACGGATAGATCCGGATTGCCTTCAGCGGGGATCGGGGCTTGCAACTGGAACAGGTCGGTCTTTGCCAGCGGGCAGAGGGCCATCTGGCGGGCCATGTCGCCGTCGTTGAAGCGATGCCAGATCGCTCGGTCGAGACCTGACAGGGTAAGATCGGCCACCACGGCCCGTACGCCCAATGTCTTGCCGGGGAACCCGGTGCCAAGCGCGTGGCGCACGAAGCTGCGACCGCCATCGGCGCCAACCAGATAGCGGGCTCGGATGATCTGCTCGCCGCCATCTCCAACAACGCTGGCTGTAATGCCCTCGGCGTCCTGGGTGAATGCCTTCAGCTCGCAGCCGTATTCCGGGTGGCGGCCCAGCTCGGCCAGACGCTCGCGCATCACCTGCTCGGTCCGGCCCTGCATCACCATCAACGGAACACGGTACGGCTCGTCCGACGAGGCCACCGCGTCGGCGAACATCGCCTTGTCCGCGTGCGTGCCGTCCGGCCGGTATTCACGCTGGCTCGGGTAGCGCCCGCCGACCGCCGCGATGCGATCGACAATGCCGAAGTCTTCGAACACTTCAAGCGTGCGGGGCTGGATGCCCTTGCCGCGCGAGCCGCCGAACGGAGTCCCCGCCTTGTCGATCAGACGGAAGCTGACGCCCCGCCTGGCAAGGTCGATGGCCAGCGCGAGACCGGCGGCGCCAGCCCCGCAGACGACCACGTCGGCGGTGAATGTGTTTGTCATGGCGGCCTCATTGCGTGTAATATGCATATAAAATCAGAAGGGTGGGCCGGTGTCAACGAACAATGTGCAAAATGCACTCATAGGCGCGCAGATCCGCATGCTGCACGCCGCGTTGCTCGACATCTTGGCGGTGATGAACCGCCCACAGCGCGACGAGGCGATGGTGCGCGCGGCGGGCATCCCGCTTGACCGCGCGCTGTTTCCTCTGCTGGTCGGCATCGAGCGGTTTGGACCGATCGGTGTGGTGGACCTCGCTGACCGGATCGGACGCGACTACACGACGGTCAGCCGACAAGTTGCTAAGCTTGATGACCTTGGCCTCGTGCGGCGTCAGGCAGGCGCTAGGGATGCGCGTGTCCGCGAAGCCGTGGTGACACCCGAGGGCAAGGCCATGACGGAGGCGGTCGATGCCGCTCGCGAACGGCTGGGGCGTGCGATCTTCGCGGATTGGGATCCGCTCGACGTGGCCGAGTTGGTCCGGCTGATGAACAAGTTCGCCGAAAGCCTTAACGCCGCGCCGGAATAAGCTCGGCTCGGTCGCCTTTCCATACCGCTTTCCAAATGGCCCCTGGTGACACGACTGTTGGGTCTACCCCGAGAAGGGAAGGACGGTGTCGTCAGCCATCGGCGGTGGTCCTCTCCGCCGCCGCACCGATCCGCAGCAGGTTGCCGTCCGGATCGATATGGGCGAACTCGCGCAGTCCATAGGGGGTGTCGGCGACCGCGGTCAGGCGGCCGCCGGTTCCGGCGGCCTGCCATGCCGCATGCAGAGCGTCGGCATCGCTGACATAGAGGTAGCAGGCCACCGCCGAGTTTGCCGGATCGAGATCGGGAACCCGCGCCAGATGGAGGCTGACGTCGCCCCAGGCCAGGAAGCCGTAGACGGGATCCGCGGCGGCGTCGTCATAGGCGGTCACCTCGAAACCGAGCCGCCGGTAATGGTCGAGCGCCGCGCGCACGTCGCGGACCGGCAAAATCGGTGCTATGCGCTCGAACCGGACGGTCATCCTGCCTTCATACCAAAATCGAGCCTTCGAGATACAGCACCGCCTGCCCGCCGATCCTCACCCGGTCGCCGGCCAGCTCGCACAGCAGCGCACCGCCGCGGGCCGAGACCTGACGGGCGTTCAGAACCGTCTTGCCCAGCCGCTCCGCCCAATAGGGGGTCAGCATGCAGTGGGTGGAGCCGGTGACCGGATCCTCCGGAATGCCCTGGGCCGGGGCGAACAGGCGCGAGACGAAATCCACGTCGCCGTCTCCCGGCGCAGTGACGCAGACCGCGAACAGGTCGAGCTTCGACAGCAGGGCCATGTCCGGCGTCAACGCCCGCACCGCGTCCGCCGTCTCGTAGACGACCAGATAGTCGCGCCCGCGCAGCACCGCGGCCGGAGCCGGGCCGCCCAGCGCGGCGAACAGGACGGGATCGGGGTGCTCCGCCGGGCCGGCGGGACGGCTGGGGAAGTCCAGGGTGTAGCGGTCGCCGTCGCGGGTGACGGTCAGGACGCCGGCCTGCCGGGTGGCGAACGCCATGCGGTCGCGGCCGGGCTCCAGGATGGTGGAGATGACGAAGGCGGTCGCCAGCGTCGCATGGCCGCACAGGTCGACCTCGACCGCCGGGGTGAACCAGCGCAGTTCGAACCCGTCGCCGCTGCGGATGAAATAGGCGGTCTCCGCCAGATTGTTCTCCGCCGCGATGGCCTGGAGCTGGTCATCGGGCAGCCAGGACTCCAGCGGCACGACCGCCGCCGGATTGCCGGCGAAGACACGGTCGGTGAAGGCATCGACCTGATAGATGGGCAGGCGCATCGGTGGCTCCCTGAAGGGGCGAAGATGTGAAGGACGGGCGGTGGGGCGAGGCGCCGGTCAGGCCGCCTGGACCAGCGAGGCGAAGCGGGCGAGGTCGACATTGCCGCCGGTGACGACGATGCCGACCCGCTTGCCGCGGACGTCGAACTTGCCCGACAGCACCGCGGCGGCGGCAAGGCAGCCGGTCGGCTCGACCATCATCTTCATCCGGGCGGCGAAGAAGCGCATCGCCTCGACCAGTTCGGCGTCGGTGACGGTGACGATGTCGTCGACCAGCCGCTGCATCACCGGGAAGGTCAGCTGGCCGACCGCGCGGCTCTGGGCGCCGTCGGCGATGGTCTTCGGCGCGTCGATGCGGACGATGGCGCCGCTGCGCAGGCTCTGCTGGGCGTCGTTGCCGGCCTCCGGCTCGACCCCGACGACGCGGCAGCCGGGGTTCAGCGTCTTCGCGGCGACCAGGCAGCCGGACAGCAGCCCGCCGCCGCCGGTCGGCACGACCAGCAGGTCGAGCGGCCCGCCCGTCTCCGTCGCCGTCTCGATCAGCTCCTTGGCGACCGTGCCCTGGCCGGCCATCACATGCGGATGGTCGAAGGGCGGGATCAGGACGCCGCCCCGCTCCTCCAGCACGCGGGCGACGGCGGCGTCGGGCGGCTCGGCATAGCGGTCGTACAGCACCACGTCGGCGCCATAGCCGCGGGTGGCCGCCAGCTTGGCCGCCGGGGCGTCCTGCGGCATGACGATGGTGGACTTCACCTTCAGCATCGACGCCGCCAGCGCCAGCGCCTGGGCATGGTTGCCGGACGAATAGGCGACGACGCCGACCGCCCGCTGGAGCGGGGTGAAGCGCGACACCGCATTGTAGGCGCCGCGGATCTTGAAGGCGCCGGTGCGCTGGAAATTTTCGCACTTGAACAGCAGCTCGCCGCCGGTCAGCGTGTCGGCGGTGCGGCTGGTCAGCAGCGGCGTGCGGTGGGCGACGCCGGCGATCCGCTCCGCCGCCGCCGCCACGTCAGCGTAGGAGATGGCAAGGCCGGCGGTGTCGGCTCCGGTGGCCGTCGCGATGGTGTCAGGCATGACGGCGGTGCTCCGTCTTGGGCGAAAGGGACTGGGGGCGAAGGGGATTATTCCAGGTCGGTGAACAGGAAGGCCTGCTCATGCCGTTTCAGCCCGGCCTGCTCGTAGAAGCTGATCGCCTTGGGCGCCGACAGCAGCAGGCACATGGTGCCTTCCCCCATCGCGTCGCGGGTGCGGCGCATCAGCTCCCGGCCGATGCCGCGCCCCTGGAGGGCGCGGTCGACGGCGAGGTCGGACAGGTAGCAGCAATAGACGAAGTCGGTGATCGAGCGGGCCACGCCCACCAGCCTGCCGTCCGCCCGGGCGGTGAGGATCAGGCCGGCGTTGCGCAGCATCGCCTCCACCCGCGGCCGGTCGCCCACGGGCCGGCGCTCGGCCAGCCCGGAGCGTTCCAGGACATCGATGAAGGCGTCGGCGGTCAGGTCCGGTTCGACGGCGTATTCGACGGCGCACTGGATCGGAAGGGATTGGTCGGCCATCGTCTCATCCCCGCCAGAACGGCTTCGTCACTTCCTGCTCGACCTCGGCGCGGCTGACGCCGATGTCCTTCAGCAGATGGTCGTCCAGCCCCATCAGGGCATTGCGCTGTTTGCGCCGCTCCAGCGCGGAGAACAGCAGGCCGAGCAACCGCCAGACGAAGAAGGTCCCGGCGACACGACGGGTGGCGCGGTCGGCGGCCGGGACGGCGCCATGGGCGGCCAGGTACGAACCGGAGCTGCGGGTCACGTCGGTGTGGGGCATCGAACTCTCCATTCATCGGGCCATCATCTGGCACACGTTGCTCGAACAATCGAGACAATCAGGATTATGGAGACGTAATCGTCCGGGTCAAATCGAATATTGTCACCATTACATTTCCGATATCGGATGTATCTTTTCGGCCACAGAGACGATTTCCGTAGCGTGGCGGAAGTGCCGGGACACTGGAAGAAATGGGGAGGTTCAAGGAGCCAGGCGGGATTCTGCCGGCCGGTGCGCCCGACACCGCAAGCCGGTCCGGTAACAATCCGGATTGTCACCCTCGGTATGAAGACATCTCGGGGACTCCGCGGCCCCCTTCCATTGCCATGCCGAAGCCGCCATGCTGGAGCGCGACGCGCATCACGTGGCCCAAGGCCGCCGAGCCTGTAGCCTGCGTCCCTTGTAGCCAACCCTGTGGAAGGATCGTTCCGGTGTCCAACTGCCCCTGCGGTTCCGCCCGCGCGTTCGACGAGTGCTGCGGCCCGATCATCGCCGGCGCCCCCGCCCCGACGGCCGAAGCGCTCATGCGCTCCCGCTACACCGCCTACGCTCGCGGCGACCTGGACCATGTCGAGCGTACGCACGCGCCCGAAATCCGCGACGACTTCAACCGTGCCGAGGCCGAACGGCTGGCCGAAGAGGCCGAATGGCAGGGGCTGGAGGTGCTGAACGCCACGGAGGCCGGGGACGGCGGCGCCACGGTGGAGTTCCGCATCCGCTTCCGGCGTGACGGCCAGGATCTCGTCCACCACGAACGCGCTTCCTTCCGCAACCAGGATGGCCGGTGGCTGTATGTGGAGGGGGAGGTCAACCCGAAAGCGCCGCCGCGCCATGTGGTCAAGATCGGCCGCAACGACCCGTGCCCCTGCGGGTCGGGCAAGAAACACAAGAAGTGCTGCGGCGCCTGAGCCGCGGATGGGAGGCGTTCGATGGAACAGCGATTCGCCTGCACGGCCTGCGGAGCATGCTGCCATGGCTGGCTGCCGCTGACCCTGGAGGATGCCGTGGCGCATGCCGGGCGCTTTCCGCTGGCGATGCTGTGGACGCCGGTGCGCCAGGGTGCCAAGGCGTTCGCGCGAACGGCCGGGCTGGGCACCACGGTGCGGCTGCGCGACCGCAAGACGCTGGCCGTGACCATCGCGCCGACCATGTATATCCCGCCGTCCTTCCCCTGTCCCGAGCTGGCCGCCGACGGCCGCTGCAACATCCACGCGGACAAGCCGTCGCGCTGCCGGACCATGCCGTTCTATCCCTATCGCGACGAGCCGGACCAGGCCGACATGCTGGTGCCGCGCAAGGGCTGGGCCTGCGACACCTCGGCGGCGGCACCGGTGGTCTACCGTGACCACCGCATCGTCGACCGGGCCGACTTCGACCGCGAGCACGACCAGCTGCGGAGCCAGGCCGCCATCCTGCGCGGCTACGCCGACTATGCGCTGAAATACATGCCCTGGCTGCTCGACGGGCTGGCGAAGGCGGCGGCGCGGCGGGGCGGCAGCGTGGTCACCAGCCTCAGTTCCTTCCTGACCGCAACGCGCCGGCCCGATGCCGCCGCGCTGGCCGCCCGGCAGGAGCCGGTTCTGGCCGCCTTCGCGGCGAAGACGGCCGGAATCCCGGAACTGGCCGAATACAGCCGCCATTATGTGGCCTGGGGCAAGGAGATGGCCAGCATGGCCCGCCGGGCCGCCGCACCATAGGTGTCACGCGCCTTGCGGCGCGGACCCTACTCATGCCGGCCCATCAGGCCTTCCAGCTTGGCGAAATCCACATATTGCGCCGGCCGCTCCTTCAACAGGTCCGGGCTCGCCTGGGCATTCTCCCGCGCGCATTCGGCGACGTAGCGGGCCAAGAGGTCGCGCATGACCTCGGCCAGAGGCGTCTGCCGCTGACGTGCGTAATTCTTGGCGACATCTTTGACCCGGCGATCTACTCGCAAAGAGATCGTCGCCTTCTTTGGATGAAACGGATCTCCGATCATGACGATCACCCACCAATCTTGCCAATCTACATGAACTGGCCTCGTCATTTGGATATGCCGGATCGGCAGTGGATACAAGGATCGTCCGGCAGGCGGGCAACAAAAGCTGGGGATGATAGAATGTGAATTTGTGTGGATAAAATTTCTGCCGGTTTTCTTCTCCACAGAATCTGTGGATAGATGTGTGCGCAATCCCCGAACAGAATCATCGCCACCCTTCCGGCCAGCCTGTCCGGCCTGTGGATGAGTGGGTTTGCCTATTTTTTAGGCGCCCCCGGCGCTCCTGCCGACCCCGGCCCGCCGACCAGCCGCAGCCGCCCGGCCGGCGACAGGGCGGGCAGGAGCGACAGGACGGTTTCCTCGGTCAGTTCGCCCATCTGGCGGCGCTTGGCGCGGGCGGCCTCGGTCGCGGCGCGCAGGGAGTCGTAATCGACCGGATCGGCCCGGAGCAGGGCGCGCACCCGCTCCCCGGCGTCGCGGTACTCGCGGGTCAGCGCGTCGTAGCGCGGACGCAGCGGCTCGAAGGCGGCGCGCAGGCGGTGGGCGTCGGCGTCGGTGAGGTCGGCGGCCATATGCTCGACGAAGCGGTCGGGCATCGGCCGGTAGGGCGGCGGGGGCGGGTCGCGGAAGGTGGCGACCAGCATCGCCGCCAGGAACAGGTTCAGCGCCAGCGAGGCCAGCGCCAGCGCGCGCAGCCCCGGGCGCCGCAGGAAGGGCGCCAGGATGCGGGGCAGGGCGCGGGGCAGGGTGCGACGGGGGGCGGTGGAACCGCTCATCGGGAGTCTCCGTCGAAAAGCGTGACCACATTCTCGTGCAGAAGCGCCAGCTCCTGGGGCGGCGACAGGGCGGCGGGGGCGGGCAGGCTGCCGGCCATCCAGCTTCCCGCCATCCAGCCGAGCGCCAGCAGGGCGACGCATAGCCCGGCCGCCGCCCGCCGCGGCATCCGGCCGAGCAGGAGCACCGTCAGCCCGTCCTGCGGCATTGCCCGCGCGGCCTCGCCGACGGCGGACAGCAGGCGGTCGATGCGGGCGTCCGCCGGCTCGGGCGCGGTGCCGGCCAGCAGATCGTCGAACGCCTGCGCCTGCTCCCGCGCCGTCCGTAGCGCGGGCGAGCGGGCGAGCGCGGCCTCGGCGGCGGCGCGCAGCTCCGGCGGCCAGCGTTCCGGGGATGCTCCATGCGCGTCCAGATGACGGAGGAAGTCTTCGTCGGTCATTCCATCCTCCTTCACGGGACGTCTCCGCCGGCAAGCGCGGTCTTCAGCGCGGCGCGGGCGCGGGCGAGCAGCGAGGCGAAGGCGCTTTCGCCCATCGCCAGCACCTCGGCGGCCTGCCGCAGGCTCAGCCCCTCCTGGTGGAACAGCACCACCGCGGCGCGTTGGCGGTCGGGCAATGCGGCCAGCGCCCGGTTGACTCTGAGCGCGGTCTGGCGCTCGGCGATGCGGGCGACGATGTCGGGCGCCTCGTCGGGCAGGTCGCCGGCCTCCTCCAGCGGCGACCAGCCGGGACGGCGGCCGCGGTCGATGGCGAGGTTCATCACGATGCGGTAGAGCCAGGTGGTGAAGGCGGCCCGCCCGCCGTCCCAGCGGCCGGCATGCTGCCAGACCCGCAGGAACGCCTCCTGCGCGATCTCGTCGGCGTCGGACGGGTTGCCGGTCATCCGCTGGGCGAGCGCCACGGCGCGGCGCATGTGGCGGGCGGCCAGCCGGTCGAAGGCGCCGGCGTCGCCGCCGGCAACCCGCCCCATCAGCGCGTCGTCGCCCTCACCGTCGCTGTCGCTGGCCTCGATCACCGGGGGTCCGCTCATGCCGTGGGCCAGAACTATGCCCAACAGGGTGGAGAGGCGCCAGGGGGACGAAGTCCCCCTCTCCCCCCCGGGGTGAGGGGGATGCATGGTGTGGCTATCCCGAGAATCCTCGCCGCGCCACCCCCTCACCCCAACCCTCTCCCCGGGGGGGAGAGGGGATCCCGAGGGGATGATGGAAATCCTGAGGATTACGGAAAGCACACCCATGTGCCGCCTCCTATTCCGCCGGGGCGGCGATGGCGCCGCGGCGGTTGCGCCGCAGGGCCAGCCGCTCCAGCGTCAGATAGACCACCGGCGTGGTGTAGAGCGTCAGCAGCTGGCTCACCAGCAGGCCGCCGATGATGGCGATGCCGAGCGGACGGCGGATCTCGCCGCCGGTGCCATAGTCGAAGGCCAGCGGCACGGCGCCCAGCAATGCTGCCATCGTCGTCATCATGATCGGGCGGAAGCGGACCAGACCGGCCTCGCGGATCGCCTCCAGCGGCGACAGGCCGCGCGTCCGCTCCGCCTCCAGCGCGAAGTCGATCATCATGATCGCGTTCTTCTTGACGATGCCGATCAGCAGCACGATGCCGATCAGCGCCACGATCGACAGGTCGTAGCCGGTCAGGATCAGCGCGATCAGCGCCCCCAGCCCGGCCGACGGCAGGGTCGACAGGATGGTCAGCGGGTGGATCAGGCTTTCGTACAGCACGCCCAGCACGATGTAGATGGTGATCAGCGCCGCCAGGATCAGCAGCGGCTGGCTGGATGCGGATTGCTGGAAGGCCTTGGCATCGCCCTGGAAGCCGGCGCGGATGCCGGCGGGCATGCCGATGTCCTCCGCCGCGCGCTGGATCACCTCCGTCGCCTGGGACAGCGAGACGCCGGGCGCGAGGTCGAAGGTCAGGTTGGCGACCGGGAAGCCGCTCTGGTGCTGGATGCTGGAGGCGTCGTTGACGATGGCGACGCGCGCCACCGCCGACAGCGGCACCATGCCGCCGCTTCCCGCCACATGGATGCGCTTCAGGTCGTCGGGGCCGAGCGCCTCGCTGGGGTCGACCTCCAGCACGACCTTGTGCTGGTTCTGCGCCAGATACATGGTCGAGACCTGCCGCTGGCCGAAGGCATCGTACAGGACCGCCTCCAGCCCGCTCAGCGACACGCCGAGGCGCGAGGCGGCGTCGCGGTCGACGATCAGGTCGGCCTTGATGCCGCCGTTCTGGCGGTCGTTGGCGACGTCGACCAGCTCCGGCAGGGTGCGCATCTTGTCGACCAGCTTGGGCGCCCATTCGTTCAGCGCGCCGATGTCGGCGTCCTGCAGGCTGTAGCGGTACTGGCTGCGCCCCTGGAAGCCGCCGGAGCGGATGTCCTGCACCGGCATCAGGTACAGCTGCACCCCCGGCACCCGGCCGGCGCGCTGGCGCAACCGCTGGGTGACGGTGGCGAGGTCGTCGCGCTCGGCCTTCGGCTTCAGCGCGATGTTGATCTGGCCGGAATAGCTGCCGCCCGGCCCGCCGCCGCCGATGGTGCCGCCGACGCTGGCGACCGCCGGGTCGCCGGCCACCGCCTCCTGCAGCGCGCGCTGGCGCGTCACCATCGCCTTGAAGGAGATGTCGGGCGGCGGGTCGCTGAACCCCATCAGCAGGCCGGTGTCCTGCTGCGGCACGAAGCCCTTCGGCACCTGCCCGTAGAGCCAGACGCTGACGCCGATGATGGCAAAGGTGGCCACCAGCATGGTGCGGCGGTGGACCAGCACCCAGTCCAGCCCGTCGGCATAGAGGCCGAACAGCCGGTCGCCGATCCAGGCGAGCGCGCGGGCGAGCCGTCCGGGGGGCTTGCGCTCCGCCTCCGGTTCCAGCAGGTGGGCGCACATCATCGGGGTCAGCGTCAGCGACACCACCGCCGACACCGCGATGGCGACCGACAGCACCACGGCGAATTCGCGGAACAGCCGGCCCTGGATGCCGCCCATGAACAGGATGGGGATGAAGACGGCGATCAGGGACAGGCTGATCGACACCACGGTGAAGGCGACCTGCCGCGCCCCCGTCACCGCCGCCTCGAAGGGCCTGGCGCCCTTCTCGATGTGGCGGACGATGTTCTCGATGACGACGATGGCGTCGTCGACCACGAAGCCGACCGAGATGGTCAGCGCCATCAGCGAGAAATTGTCCAGGCTGTAGCCGGCGATCCACATCACCCCGAAGGTGCCGGCCAGCGACAGGGGCACCGAGGCCGCCGGGATGACCGTGGCCCACAGCCGGCGCAGGAACAGCGCCATCACCATCACCACCAGCGCCACCGTGACCGCCAGCGTCTTCTGCACGTCGTCGATGGAGGCGCGGATGGTCGGCGTGCGGTCGGTGCGCACCGACAGGACGACCCCCGGCGGCATCCAGCCGCGGAGCGTCGGCAGCTCGGCGTTCACCAGATCCACCGTGTCGACCACGTTGGATCCCGGCTGCTTCTGGATGTTGATCAGGACGGCGCGCTGGCCGTCCTGCCAGGCGGCGGTCCGGCTGTTCTCCGGCGCCTCGACCACCTCGGCGACGTCGCCCAGCCGGACGGTGGCGCCGTTCTTCTCGGTCACGATCAGCCGGCGGTAGGAGTCTGCGCCGAACAGCTGGTCGCTGGCGCCGATCGACCAGGACTCATGGAGGCCGTCGAAGCTGCCCTTCGGCCCGTTGGCATTGGCCTGCGAGATGACGCTGCGGACCGTCTCCAGGCTGACGCCCATGTTGGCGGCGGCGGCGGCGTTGACCCGCACCCGCACCGCCGTCTTCTCCGCCCCGTTGATGGAAACCTGGGCCACCCCCTCGATCTGGCTCAACCGCTGGCCGATGATGGTATCGGCCAGATTGAACAGCTCGGCCGGGGCCAGCGTGGCCGACGTCATCGCCAGCGTCATCACCGGCGCGTCGGCCGGATTGATGCGCCTCATCCTGGGCGGGCTCGGCAGGTCGGCCGGCAGGTCGCCGCCGGCCGCGTTGATGGCGGCCTGGACGTCGCGCGACGCCGCCTCGACATCGCGGTCGAGGTCGAACTGCACGACGACCGAGGTGCTGCCGAGCTTGCTGTTCGAGGTCATCTCCGACACGCCGGCGATGCGGGACAGCCGCCGTTCCAAGGGCGTGGCGACCGAGGCCGCCATCGTCTCCGGGCTGGCGCCGGGAAGGGACGCGGTGACGACGATGGTCGGGAACTCCACCTGCGGCAGCGGTGCCACCGGCAGGAAGCGGTAGGCGACCATGCCGAGGATCATCAGCCCGACCATCAGCAGCGAGGTGCCGACCGGGCGCTGGATGAAGGGGGTGGAGAGCGACATCGCCGTCACTCCGCCGCGGCTTGGCCCGGCGAACTGCCGGGGGAGCTGTCCGGCGTGCTGCCGGGCGAGCGGTCGTTGCCCGGCAGCGCCGCCGCCTTGCGTCCGGGGCGCAGCCAGCGGCCCAGCCGGTTGCCCAGCCGGTCCATGTAGAGATAGACGACCGGCGTGGTGTAGAGCGTCAGCACCTGGCTCAGCACCAGCCCGCCGACGATGGCGATGCCCATCGGCCGGCGCAGCTCCGATCCGGTGCCGGTTTCCAGCGCCAGCGGCAGGGCGCCCAGCAGGGCCGCCATCGTCGTCATCATGATCGGGCGGAAGCGCAGCAGCGACGCCTCGTAGATCGAGCGTTCCGGCGCCATGCCCTGGTGGCGCTCGGCCTCCAGCGCGAAGTCGATCATCATGATCGCGTTCTTCTTGACGATGCCGATCAGCAGCACGATGCCGACCAGCGCGATCAGCGACAGGTCGTGCCCGGTCGCCATCAGCGCCAGCAGCGCGCCGATGCCGGCGGACGGCAGGGTCGACAGGATGGTGATCGGGTGGATCGTGCTCTCGTACAGCACGCCCAGCACGATGTAGACGGCGACCACCGCCGCCAGGATCAGCCAGGGCTGGGTGTCCAGCGACTGGCGGAACTCCGCCGCGGTGCCGGCGAAGCGGGCGGTCGCGGTGGCCGGCATGCCGATGCCGTCACGCGCCTGCTGGATCGCCGTCACCGCCGCCCCCAGCGAGACGCCGGGCGCCACGTTGAAGGAGAGGGTGACGGAGGGGAACTGGCCCTGGTGGGTGATGACGAGCGGGGCGGTCCGGCGCTCCACCGACACCACCGCGCCCAGGGGCACGACGCCTCCGCCGCTGCTCTTCACATAGATCTTGGACAGGGAGGACGGATCCATCTGGAAGGACGGCTCGACCTCCAGGATCACCCGGTACTGGTTGGTCTGGGTGTAGATGGTCGAGACCTGGCGCTGGCCGAAGGCGTCATAGAGGGTGTCGTCGATGGCCTGGGGCAGGACGTGCAGGCGGCTGGCGGCGTCGCGGTCGATGGTGAGGTAGACCTGCAGCCCGTCCGGCTGCTGGTCGGTGGCGACGTCGGTCAGCTCCGGCCTTGCCCGCAGGGCGTCGAGCAGGCGCGGGGTCCAGCGCTCCAGCTCCTGCGGGTCGGCGTCCTGCAACACGTACTGGTACTGGGTGCGGCTGACCCGGCTGTCGATCTGCACGTCCTGCACCGCCTGCATGAACAGCGAGACGCCCTTCAGGCCGGAGGTGGCGTCGCGCAGCCGGGCGATGATCTCCTCCGCCGAGGCGCCGCGCTCGCCGCGCGGCTTCAGCGAGATGGTCAGGCTGCCGGTGTTGGTGGTGGCGTTCACCGTGCCGGTGCCGACGAAGCTCGCCACCCCGGCGACGTCGGGATCGCGCCGCACGATGTCGGCGACCTCGCGCTGGCGCTCCGCCATCGCCTTGACCGAGATGGAGGGGGCGGCGTCGGTCACGCCGACGATGACGCCGGTGTCCTGCTGCGGCAGGAAGCCCTTGGGCATGACGTCGTAGAGATAGAGCGTCGCCACCAGCGTGGCGATGGTGACGGCCAGCGTCGCCGGCTGGTGGCGCAGCACGACGCGCAGCGACGCGGCGTAGCCGTTCAGGAGGGCGTCGAAACCGCGCTCGGTCCAGCGGAACAGGGCGTTGGGCTTGCTTTCGGTTTCCGGTTTCAGCAGGCGGGCGCACATCATCGGCGTCAGCGTCAGCGAGATCACCGCCGACACCAGCACGGCGATGGACAGCGTGATGGCGAATTCGCGGAACAGCCGGCCGACCACCCCGCCCATGAACAGCAGCGGGATGAACACCGCGATCAGCGACAGGGTCAGCGAAACGACCGTGAAGCCGATCTGGCGGGCGCCCTTGAGGGCGGCCTGCAGCGGCTTCTCGCCTTTCTCGATGTGGCGGACGATGTTCTCGATCATCACGATGGCGTCGTCGACGACGAAGCCCGACGCGATTGTCAGCGCCATCAACGACAAATTGTCCAGGCTGAAGCCGCACAGCGCCATGATGCCGAAGGTGCCGATCAGCGACAGCGGCAGCGCCGCCGCCGGGATCACCGTCGCCCACGCCTTGCGCAGGAACAGGAAGATCACCAGCACCACCAGCCCGGCGGTCAGCACCAGCGTCTTCTGCACGTCGACCACCGAGGCGCGGATGGTCTCGGTCCGGTCGGTCAGCACCGCCATCTGGATCTGCGGCGGCAGCGTCGACTGGAGCGACGGCAGCAGCGCGCGGATGCGGTCGACCGTGTCGATGATGTTGGCGCCGGGCTGGCGCAGCACGTTCAGCAGCACCGCCGGCTTGCCGTCGTGCCACGCCGCCAGCCGGGTGTTCTCCACCGAATCGACCACGGTGCCGATGTCGCTCAGCCGCACCGGCCCGCCGTTCTTGTAGGTGACGATGATCGGGCGGTAGGCGGCGGCGGTCTCGATCTGGTCGTTGACGCCGATCGACCAGGATTGGCGCGGCCCATCGAAGCTGCCCTTCGGCGCGTTGACGTTGGCCTGGGTGATGGTGGTCCGCACATCCTCCAGCGTCAGCCCGAGCCCGGCGACGGCGGCCGGGTTGACCTGCACGCGCACGGCGGGGCGCAGGCCGCCCTCGATCCCGACATAGCCGACGCCCTCGACCTGGGACAGCTTCTGCGCCAGCAGCGTGTCGGCGGCGTCGCTGACAGTCTCCAGCCGCAGGGAGTCCGAACTCAGCGCCAGCACCATGACCGGCGTGTCGGCCGGGTTGACCTTGTCGTAGACTGGCGGATTGGGCAGCCCCTTGGGCAGCGTGCCGGACGCCGCGCTGATCGCCGACTGCACGTCCTGCGAGGCGGCGTCGATGTCGCGGGTCAGGTCGAACTGCAGGGTGATGACCGACAGCCCGAAGGAGCTGGTCGAGATCATCGAGGAGATGCCGGCGATCTGGCCGAGCTGGCGTTCCAGCGGCGCGGTGACGGAGGACGCCATCACGTCGGGCGCCGCCCCCGGCAACTGGGTGGTGACGCGCACCGTCGGGAAATCGACCGTCGGCAGCGACGAGATCGGCAGCGCGCTGTAGCCGAGCAGGCCGAGCAGCACGACCGCCAGCATCAGCAGCCCGGTGGCGACCGGCCGCAGGATGAAGGGGGCGGAGATGTTCATGAGGGCTGCCGCCCGTCGCGCGGGCCGGCGGTGCCCGGAGAGGCGCCGTCATGCGGCTGCCGCTCGCGCCTACGCTCCTCGCGCGCGGCGGGGGCGTTGTCCGGCGTGGCGGCGGGGGCGGTGAGGGGGGCGGGGGTGGAGGCCGCTCCGGCCGGTGCCGCCGAGGCGATGGGCTCGACGATCCGCACCTTGGAGCCGGGCTGCAGCCGGTACTGGCCGTCCACCACCACGCGCTCGCCGGGGGTCAGCCCCTCGTCGACGATCGCCTTGTTCTCCTCCTGGCGGGCGACCCTGATCGGGCGCTGTTCGACCGTCAGGTCGTCCTTGAGGACATAGGCGTAGGTACCCTGCGGCCCGCGCTGCACCACCGTCGCCGGCACCGTGGTGGCGCCGCGGCGGATGGCGGACAGCAGGCGGACATTGACGAACTGGCCCGGCCACAGCTTCTGCGGGTCGTTGGGCATCTCGGCCTTGAGGCGGATGGTGCCGGTGCCGCTGTCGATCAGATTGTCCACCACCGCCAGCTTGCCGGTGTCGAGCACGCGCCGGCCCTCGCGATCCTGCGCCTCGACCTTGACCGGGCCGTCGGCCTGGGCGGCGAGAATCGCCTGAAGCTGCTTCTCAGGCAGGGTGAAGATGACGGCGATGGGCTGGATCTGGGTGATGGTGGCGATGCCGTTCTGGTCGCTGGCCCGCACCACGTTGCCCTGGTCGACGGCGCGCAGGCCGATGCGGCCGCTGATCGGCGCGGTGACGGCGGTGTAGTTCAGCTGGACCTGCACCGCCTCGATCGCCGCCTCGTCGGCGCGGATCTGCGCCTCGTACTGGGCGACCAGCGCGCGCTGGGTATCCACGGTCTGGCGCGACGCGAACTCCTTCAGGTTCATGTTGCGCTCCAGGTCGCGCCGCGCGTTGGCGAGCAGCGCCTCGTCCTGCGCCTTTTTCGCCTCCGCCTGGGCGAGCTGGGCCTGGAGCGGGCGGGAATCGATGGTCGCCAGCAGGTCACCGGCCTTGACCAGCTGCCCCTCCTGGAGCGAGACGCGTTGCAGCTCGCCGTCGACGCGGGCGCGCACGGTGACGCTGTTGAAGGCCTGGACCGTGCCGATGCCGTCGAACCAGATCGGCACGTCCTCACGCGCCACGGTGCCGGCCTGCACCGCCACCACGGCGCCGCGCCCGCTCCCCGGTCCCCCCGGAGGAGCGCCGGGCGGGCCGGGCGGCGGGCCGCCGGCACCGGCAGCATGGGGAACCGCCGGGGCGGTCAGCTTGTGCTGGACCGCGTAACCGACGCCGCCGACCAGACCGGCGAGAATCACACCGGTCACCACCGGCTTCCAACGAATCGTCATGACTGTCCCGACGCTTGTCCGGACGGCCGCAGGGCCGCCCCGCTCTGTCTGTCTGCTCCGTGATACGGGGCGGCGCCGCAGATTCGTCGGGGGACCGTGCCGATTTTTTCCCGCGCCGACATACGTCGACCGGTATTGGCGTTCCAACCGCGGGCGACCGGCTCGGCGGTGATCCCGAGCACCCGATACCGGGTCGAGAACCGGTCGGTCTACGGTGCGGCGCTGCGTCGGGACACCGTCCGCCCGCCGATTTGTCCGTCAAGGCCGGCGCGGAACGCTTCCACCAGCCGCAACCCGGCGAGCGACGCCGCCGCCGAAGCCAGCTCGTCGAAGATGGGTATCCCTGCGGCGACGGCGCGCGCGCGATAGTCGCGCTTCTTCTCCTCGACGTCCGGTTCGCCGTCGGAGCGCAGCACCAGCGCCAGATGCGGCGCGAAGCCGTCGGCCTTGGCACGAAGCGCGGCGTCGACCAGATTGCCGAGCATGTCGACATGCCTGAAGCTCAACACCACCGTCATGTTGATGTGCACGACCAGCGCGTCCAGCGCACCGCTGCCGCCGACCACGTCGAGGATGCGGGGAAACAGCCGCCCCTCGTCCTTCTGAAGCGCGCCGGCCGGCGTGTCGATCGGGTTGCGTACGCTGGATCCGGCGGGCAGCTCCAACGCCGTCAACGCCGCCACGATGTCGTCGGGCAGGCGCGGCACGTCGAACCCGGCACGGCTGAAGGCGTCGCTGCCGAGCACGCTGGTGCCGCCGCCATTGCCGAACAGCACGACCCGCCGGGTCGGCACCGCCGCCGGCGTCAGGCATTGGAAGACCAGCAGCGTGTCGAGGAAGGCATCCAGCGTGTCGGCCAGCACCGCGCCGGTCTGCCGCGCCAGCGCCACCCAGGCGTGGTCGCTGCCGACCAGCGACCCGGTGTGGGATGCCGCCGCCGCACGGCCCTGGTCGGTGCGCCCGCCCTTCAGGATGACGACCGGCTTGGTGCTGTTCGCGCGCAGCGTCTCGAACAGCCGGCGCCCGTCCCTCACCCCCTCGACATAGAGGCCGATGACGTCGGTGTCGTCGCTCTCGGCGAAATACTGCACGATCTCGGCCGCGCTGACGTCCGCGCAGTTGCCGACGGTGACGAGGCCGCTGAAGCGCAGCCCCCGGCCGCGCCCCCGGCGCAGGATGTCGATGCCCAGCCCGCCGCTTTGGCAGACGATTCCGATCCGACCCGGTTCGGGGCCGGTCCGTTCGGTGAAGGTCACGCGGGCGCGGGGCGAATGGACGCCGAGGCAATTGGGGCCGACGACGCGGATTCCCGCTTCGCGCGCCGCCGCGACCAGCCTGTCCTCCATCGCCTGCCCGCCATCGATTTCGCCGAAGCCGCTGGACATCACCTGGGCGACGCGCAGCTTGCCCCGGCCCGAGGCCAGAACCCCCGGCACCGCGTCGGCGGCGACGGCGACATAGGCATAATCGACGGGTTCGTCCAGATCGGCCAGGGAGCGGATGGCCGGCAGATCCTCGATGCGCTCGGCCGAGGGATGGACCGGCAGGATCCGCCCCTGGTAGCCGAACGCCTTCAGATGGCGGATGAAGCGGTTGCCGCCCGACACCGACGACGCCGACGCGCCGACCACGGCGATGGAGCGGGGATGGAACAGCGGGCGGAAGCTCTCGAGAGCCGATGTGTTCGCGAAGGGGGGCATCACGCGCTCCATGAAGCGTCGGCGGGTCGTAGGATGAAGCGGGCATCCGCCGCGAAGGCACCCCGCGGCGTGGCGATCAGCGGGTTGATGTCGAGTTCGGCGAGGGCGTCGGCGTGGCTCATCAGCAGCCCGTCCGGGCCGCCGATCCGCATCAGCGCGTCCAGGACGGCGTCGGTGTCGACCGGCGGACGCCCGCGCGCGCCGCGCAGCAGCGGCGCCCCCTTCAACTCGTCCAGCATCTCGACGGCGTCGCGGCGGGTGATCGGGCAAATGCGGAAGGAGACGTCCTTCAGCACCTCGATGAAGATGCCGCCAAGCCCGACCATCACCATCGGGCCGAATTGCGGATCGGTCAGCCCGCCGATCACCAGTTCCTGGCCGGGCGGCACCATCTCCTCCAGCAGCCAGCGGTCGGCGCTCAGGCCGTGCGCGGCGAGCGCTTCGGCCATCGCGTCGAGCGCCGCCGCCGCCTCGTCGGCGTCGCGCAGGCCGAGCCGGACGCCACCGACGTCGCTCTTGTGCAGGATCGCCGAGGAAACGACCTTCAGGACGAAGGGCGGTTCCAGCGCCAGCGCCGCGTCGCGCAGTTCGGCCGAGTCGCGCACGATCCGGTGCCGGGGCACGGCGATCCCATAGGAGGCCAGAATGTCCTTGCCGGTCGCCTCGTCGAGAGAACCGGCGCCGGCCGCGCGGGCGCGGCCGATCTGTTCATGCACGGTCATGCCGTTTCCAATGCTCTGGTGACGAAGGGCGCGCCTTACAGCATGTGCTGCATGGGATGTCCGGCCCACATCGTTTCACGGACGTAACGGGTGTGGACCGCCCCGGCGAGGAACCGGTCGTCGGACAGCAGCCGCTGGTGGAAGCCGATGGTCGTCGGCACGCCCTCCACGCGGGTTTCGGCCAGCGCCCGGCGCATGCGGGCGATGGCTTCCTCGCGGGTGCGGCCCCAGCTGACGATCTTGGCCAGCAGGCTGTCGTAATAGGGCGGCAGGGCGTAGCCGGGGTAGGCGTGGCTGTCGACCCGGATGCCCGGCCCGGCCGGCGCATGGAAGTCCTTCAGCACGCCGGGTTTCGGCAGGAAGCCCTTGTCCGGATCCTCGGCGTTGATCCGGCATTCGATGGCGTGACCCGAGAAGTGGACGTCCTCCTGGCGCAGCGGCAGGATTCCGGTGTCGGCGACGATGATCTGGAGCTTGACCAGATCGAGGCCGGTCACCGCCTCCGTCACCGGATGCTCGACCTGGATGCGGGTGTTCATCTCGATGAAGAAGAACTCCTCGCTGTCGGCGTCGACGATGAATTCCAGGGTGCCGGCGCTGCGGTAGCGCACATGGCGGGCCAGCGCGCAGGCGGATTCGGTGATGCGGCGGCGCAGGTCGCTGGAAATGCCGGGGGACGGGCTTTCCTCGACCAGTTTCTGATGGCGGCGCTGGACGCTGCAATCCCGCTCGCCCATGTGGACGACATGGTCGCCGTCGCCCATCACCTGCACCTCGACGTGACGGACGCGCGGCAGATATTTCTCGATGTAGACGGCGCCGTTGCCGAAGGAGGCGGCGGCCTCGGCCGAGGCGCGTTCCAGCGTGTCGCGCAGGGCGGCTTCGTCGGCCACCACCCGCATGCCGCGCCCGCCGCCGCCGGCCGACGCCTTGATCAGGACCGGGTAGCCGACCTTGCCGGCGATGGCGGCGGCTTCGTCGGCGCCGGACACCGGGTCGGGCGAGCCGGGCGACACCGGGACGCCGGCCTCCACCGCGATGCGCCGCGCCGCCGCCTTGTCGCCCATGGCATCGATCACCGCCGGATTCGGCCCGATGAAGACCAGCCCGCGCTCCTCGCAGGTCCGCGCGAAGCCCGCATTCTCGGACAGGAAGCCGTAGCCGGGATGAACCGCGTCGCAGCCGGTCCGCATCGCCGCGTCGATGAGCGCATCGACGTTCAGATAGCTTTCCGTCGCGGACGGCCCGCCGATGCACACGGAGGCGTCGGCCAGCCGTACGGGAAGCGAATCCTGATCCGCCGAGGAATGGACCTGGACCGCTTCGATGCCGAGATCGCGGCAGGCGCGGATGACGCGCAACGCGATCTCGCCCCGGTTCGCCACCAGGATTCGCCGAATGGGCATGCGTTTCCCCTTTTCGATCGGTTGTTCGGATCGGCGGGCGGGTGCGGCCGGCTGGAAAGCTGCATCGCGCCGCGCCAATACATTTAAATCATATATATGTTTTGGCGGACGGTCAACGAGGCCCCTGTCCGCCGCCGGCGGAGCCCCTGGCCGCCCGTCAGTGCTCTTCGGACGTCAGCGCGTTGTGATACTCGTAGCGGTCGGTGAGCAGCAGCGAACGGCGGCTTTCCACCGGCCGGTCCTCGAAGGTCAGCGCGATGCGGTCGATTTGCAGCAGCGGCGTGCTGAGGGCGACGCCCAACTGCTTGGCCGAGGCCGGATCGGCGGCGACGGCGGACAGACGGTCGAACGCCTTGAGCACGCTGACGTTGAACCGGCTCTGATAGAGTCCGTAGACCGTGGTGTCGCGCGAGACGAAATCGGCCTCGGTCAGTCCGGGAAACATCGCCTGGGCGATCCGGATGTCGTCGATGATGACCGGTTCGCCGCCCAGCAGCAGCAGGTTGCGGATGCGGAAGATCCCGGCGCCCGGCGGGATGCCGAGCCGCGCCGCCGTCTCCGCGTCCGCCGGAACGCCCTGGAAGCCGAGCGTCTGGACGATGGGCACCTCGCGCGTTCCGTCCTTGCGGACGATGTGCCAGAAATAGTTCAGCATCCGCTCCGGACTGAGCGGGGCGAGGAAGGTTCCCCGTCCCTGCTGGCGGATCAGAACGCGTTCCGCCACCAGCTCGTCGATGGCCTTGCGGATGGTGCCGACGCTGACGCCGAAGCGTTCGGAGAGTTGCTTCTCCGTCGGAATCGCGTCGCCGCCGCCGACCTCCCCGGCGCTCAGGATCCGCGTGATGGCGAGCTTCACCTCCTTGTAGAGCGGGCGCGAGCCGTCGGTGCTCATGATCACCGCGCGTTGGGCGCGGCGTCCGGGGCGCTTGGCCGGCGCGGCCCCGATGTCGGAAGGTGGGTCGGTCGTCATCGCGATTCATCAGGTTGAGTGGCCGCACCATAGCGTGGTTGCACCATCATGGGGAGAGCATCCGGCGCGTCGTCACGCCGACCGTGAGAGGCTGAACCGGGACGCCCCCTTTTCCACCTGGAAATGCTTCACCGCCGGGCGGTCGAGCAAGGCGCTCAACAGCCGTTCGAGCGGTTGCCGCAACACCGGCCCGGTCCGCAGCGGTCCGGCGGCGATCATCTCCCCGACCTCGTCGCCCGCGAACATGAAGCGCAGCAGGCGCTCGTCGTCGCTGGCGTTCGGGTATTTCCGCCGCAACTCCGGCAGGGCCGGCGGCAGGGGTTCCGGCGTCAGCGGGATCTTCGGCGACCCGTTGGCGACGATGCGGTCGAGCACGTCGGGCGCCACCGGCGCCAGCAGCCGGCCGAAATGCCCGAGCGCGTACATCTTCACCTCGTCGGGCACCACGCGGTACCGCTCGCCATGGACGACGTTCAGCATCGCCTGCACCGCGATGATCTGCGCGAAAGGCGTCACCATGATCGGCCAGGCCAACTCCTCGCGCACGCGGGCGACCTCGTACAGGATCTCGTCGAAACGGTGCTCCAGCCCGTTCTGGCGAAGCTGGAACCGCCAGTTGGCGAGCATGCCGCCAGGCATCTGGTGGCGGTAATGGAAGGAATCATACTCCATCGGCCGTCCGACCGGGAAACCTTCCTGGGCGGCCAGATCCTCCAGATAGGCGCTGATCTCGTCCACCGCCGGCCGGTCGACCATGGTCTTCCATCCGGCCAGATCCAGGTTGCGCAGGGTTCCCTGCACCGACGGTTGGGCCGGACCGCTGGCGAGCGGCGCGATGGAGGTGTGCAACTGGTCGACGCCCAGGCGCGCCCCTTCCAGATAGACCAGCGGGGCCAGCCCGGTGTTGCAATGGCTGTGCAGCTCCAGCGGGCGCGACCCCATCACCGCCTTCAGCGCCGGGACCAGCGTGCGGATGCGGTCCGGCGTCAGCAGCGCGCCGGAATCCTTGATCATGATCGCGTCGACGTCGGCCTTCTCGATCAGCGCCCGCGCGGTGCGGGCGTAGAGGTCGTCGGTGTGCAGCGGGCTTTCGCAGAAGACCAGGGCGCCGACCGCCCACATCCCCATCCGCTTCGCCTTGCGCAGGCTGAGCACCATGTTGTCGATGTCGAACAGGGCGTCGAGCGTGCCGACGACGCTGAAGCCGTTGGCGCACAGCCGTTCGATCCACAATTCCACGATGTCGTCGGGAACCAGGCTGAAGCCGAGCAGGCTCTTGCTGCGGCAATAGCCGCGCAGCGGGGTGCGCTGGAACTTCGAGCGGAAGAAGCGGGCCTTCTCCCACGGGTCTTCCTTCAGGTAACGGACGCAGACGTCGAACTGCACCGGCGCCATGAAGTCGATCATGGCGAAGTTCGCCCGCTCCATCGCGTCGGCGATCGGCAGCATCATCCCCGCCGTCATGCGGGTGGTCCACAGGCATTGCTGCGCGTCGCGCAGCGTGGTGTCGACGATCTGCACCTCCCCCGCGTCGCGGGCGGCCGGATGCAGGGGGGCGAAGCTGGGCTGGCGGGCGGTCATGACGTCCTCGCGGCGGGGGCGTCGGGGCGGATGGTGACGAGGATCTGGTCCTCCTCGACCATCGCGTTGTGTTCGACCAGGAAGGCCGTCACCGTGCCGCGCACGCCGGCCGGCACCGTGTTGAACAGTTTCATCACCTCGACCAGACACAGGGTGTCGTCCGGTTCGACATGGGTGCCGACCTCGACGAAGGGCGGCTCGCTCGGCGACGGGGTGCGGTAGAAACGGCCGAGCATCGGCGCCCGCACGGCGATCAGCCCCTCATCCGGCTTGGCGGCGGCGGGCGCGGCCCGAGTTGGCGGCGGCGCGGATGGCGCCGGTTGGAGCGCGGCCGGGGCGGCGAAGGGTTGCGGCGTCTCCAGCGCCGGGGCCGCAGCCGCAGCCGCAGCCGGAGACGGGGACGGGGATGGTGACGCGCCGCTGAATTTGCGCATGTGCAGCTTCATGTCGCCGACCTCGATCCGCAGTTCGATGTCGGAGGCGTCGTCGATCAGGCGGAGCATCCGCGTCACGTCGTCGTGGGTGAAATCCGATGCAGGCATGGTGGTCTCGCGACGGTTCTTGTTCGGAGAAGGGAAGCCGGCGCCGGATCAGCGGAAGCCGGGGCGGCTTACGGCGCGCGCCAGGGCGGAAACATCGGCGCAGCGTTCCAGATCGCGCAGGATCGCCAGCGATTCGACGATGGACTCCTCGGCGATGCGCCCTTCGACGCAGCCGCGGTATTTGGGTATCGCCTCGTCGAAGGACAGCAGGTTCGGCGGCTGCCCGCGCGATCCCGGCGGTTCGCGCACGATCACCCGGCCGTCGCGCAGGCGGTAGGTGAGGCGCGGTGTCCAGCCGGTGGGCGCCCAGCCCCAATCCTCGCGAACCACCATGGCGACGCGGCTGCGGAAGTCGCGGACCGCCGGATCCTCGATCCGCTCGCGCGCGAAGCTGGCGGGCAGCACGCGCGGATCCAGAAAGGCGGCGGCGACGGCGTGCGGCAGGCTGAATTGGGCCTGAAGCTCGTCATGCGGTTCCAGATGCTGCACCACCGTCGGGAAGAAGGCGTTGACCTCGACCTCGACCCGTTCGACGTCGGCGGCGGCGATGCCCTCGGACCGCAGTTCCATCGTCGTCTCGATGATGCGCTGAAGGTGATAGCAGCAGGGGAACTCCTTGATGCCGACCTCCAGGATGCGATAGGGGCGGCCCCAATCGGCCAGAATGCGCTCCGGCGCCTCGATCTTGCCGGCGGTGATCATCGCGAAGAGGCCGCGCGGCGCTTCCAGCACGTCCGGCTGGCCGGTGAAGCCGTCGCGGGCCAGCAGCGCGGCGGTCAGCCCGTTCCGCGCCGAAAAGCCCATCTCGACGATGTGGGCCATGGTGCCGGTCTGATAGCCGACGCCGCTCGCCTGCGACGCCGCGATGCTGAGCGCGTTGGCGGTGCGCTCGGCGTCCAGGCCGAACAGCCGGGCCGCCGTCGCGGCGCAGCCGATGGAACCGGCAAGGCTGAGCACCATGTAGCCCAGCCGCCGCGCCTCGCGGCAGGCAAGGCCGATGCGGGCCTGTGTCTCGTAACCGGCGACGAAGGCGGCCAGCACGTCGCGGCCGCTGGAGCCGAGCTGCTCGCCCAGCGCGACCGCGACCGGCACGATGGTGTAGCTCGACACCGCTTCGGGAAAGCTGTCGTCCTCGTATTCGGTGGCGTGGGCGTAGGTGGCGTTGGCGAAGGCCGCCATCTCGACCGGCAAGCGGACGTCCTCGCCGAACACGGTCGCCTCGGGCGTGCCGCCGGCCCGCTTGACGTAGCGGGTGACGATGTCCGAGCCGGTGCAGGTGCCGCCCGCGACCATGGCGCCGAACGCGCTCATGGTCAGCGTCTTGGCGTACGCCACCACCTCGTCCGGGAACGCGTCGATCGTGGAGGCGGCGACGTTGCGGGCGATGCCGCGGGTTATGTCCATGGACAACCATCCTCCGGAGGTGGATGTTTTCAGGGAATGATGGGAATGGCCGGCTGCCGGTCAGGCGTCGATCTTCAGCAGCTTGGCGGCGTTGCCCCAGAGGATCTTCGGAACGATTTCCGGCCGCCAACCCATCTGGAGGAAATCGCTCAGCGATTCCTGGATGTCCTTCACCGGATAGGCGGTGCCGAACAGCGTCCGGTCCTCCAGGAACAGATTGGCGCCCTTCACATAGGTGTCGGCGCCGATCATTCCGGCGGTGGCGGCGTAGAGGTCGGGCGAGACGTAGATGTTGGGGCAGGCCAGCGCCACCACGACCATCTCCTCGGCGTAGGGCCAGGCCGCGTGGGACACGATGAATTTCACGTCGGGATGGCGCTGCGCCGCCCGCTGGATCGACACCGGCCGCGACCATGTGATGTCGTGCCCGGCCAAGGCCGACAGCAGACCGGACAGCGAAATGGATACCGGCAGGTCGAACTCGCGGGCGATCTCGTAGATCGGTTCCAGGCTGGGATCGTCGGCCCAGCGCGGTTCGCGGGCGGAGCCGGGTTCGATGGAGATGCCCTTGATGTTCGCCTCGCCGGCGAATTCGCGGATTTCCGCCAGCCCCTGTTCGATGTCGTCGAGATCGACGCCGAGGAATCCCAGGAAGCGGTTGGGATATTGGGCGACCGCCTCGACGATCTCCTTGTTGGCGACCCCGCCGAGATTGCCGGCACCGGACGAGGCGCGGCCCATCAGCACGCCGTAGCGGATGCCGGCGGACTCCATCTCCTCGAACAGCACGTCCACCGATTCGAGCCAGGCGGAGCGGGCGCCCTTGAAGGTGAAGAAATGCCGGGGATAGTGCATCGCGGTGCGGAACACGCTGCCACGCGTCCAGGCCGGAATCGGCGGGCGCAGGCGCATGTCGAGGATGGGGGGCAGCGAATAGGTCATGGCTTTTTCCTCCACGGCGTCTTGAAACACGGATGTTCTGGGGATGCCCGGCGGAATCGTTTGACGCTCCGCATTGTCAGTGAGGCTAACAGAATCGCCGGGGCGGCGCCACAGAAAGATATATATGATTTATTTGTTTCTTTGGTCCAAAGCCGCTTCATGGAAGCCGGTTTGGCATAGCTCTATGCGGTTTTAGGATTTGCCGGAGACGAAGGGCGGTCGGACACTCCATCACCCGATGATCGGCCGCTGTCCGGCGCGGCATCGAAATCACCAAAAAACAGAATGGGAGGAACGCCATGGCCGACGACGCCATCCACGAGCTGTTCGCGATACGCTACGCCACCCACCCGGAACGGCGGCGCAGCCACAACCGGATGTTCCACGATCCGCACGACGGGCCGGAACCGCTCGACTACTTCGTGTGGCTGGCGCGCGGTCCGAGGCGGACGGTGCTGATCGACGTCGGCTATGGCGAAGCGCTGGCGGCGGAGCGCGGGCATCGCTACCTCGTCAGTCCCGCCGTCACGCTCCGCAAGATGGGGGTGGAGCCGTCGGACATCGACGACGTGATCATCACCCACATGCATTGGGACCATATCGGCGATTTCGCGCCCTACACCAACGCCCGCCTGCATGTGCAGGATTCGGAAATGCACTACGCCTGCGGCAAGTACATGCAGCACGCCCCGGTCCGCCGCGCCTATCGGGTCGAGGATGTGTGCTGCGTGTTGCAGCGGCTGTACCGCGACCAGGTCGTCGTGCATGACGGCGACGCCGAACTGGCCCCCGGTGTCTCGCTGCACCATGTCGGCGGCCACACCATGGGGCTTCAGGTCGTCCGCGTGCGCACCCGCCGGGGGTTGGTGGTGGTGGCGTCGGACGCCTTCCACCTCTACCGCAATCTGGAGGAACAGAATCCCTTTCCCATCCAGCACGACGTCGCGGCCGCGGCGCAGTCCTGGCGGACCATCGAGGCGCTGTCGGGCAGCCGTTCGCGCATCGTCCCCGGCCACGATCCGCTGGTGATGTCGCTCTATCCGCCGGTCGACGGGACGGACGGCATGGCCGTCCGCCTGGACGAGGATCCCCGCGCCCTGGGTGGCGGAGCGGAGTGAGGGGGAGCGGGGCCGCGGCATCGCCGCCGCGGCCCCGCTCCCCGGTGCTCCTGTCATCCGGCGCCGCTGATGGCCGGAAGGAAGGTCGAGAAGGCGGGCACCAGGGCCACCAGACCCCAGGCGATCAGCAGGGCGAACAGGTAGGGCATCACATAGGGAACGATGCGCAGATAGGGAATACCGGTGATGCTGCTCGCCACGAACAGATTCAGCCCGAAGGGCGGCGTGATGAAGCCGATGGCGGCGCCGATGACGAAGACCATGGCGAACTGGATCGGGTCGATCCCCGCCGCGTGCGCGATGGGCGCCAGGATCGGGGCGAGGATGATGGTGATCGGCACGCTTTCCAGGAAACAGCCGGCGATCAGCACAGTTATCATCGAGATGCCAAGGGTGGCGTAGTAGCCCCCGATTCCGCTCAGCAGATTGGCGATGAACGCCTGGGTTCCGATGATCGACAGCAATTGCTGCATGACGATCGACAGGGCGACCAGCGGCACCAGCATGCCGGCGATCTGGCCCGAACGCAGCAGAACGGTCGGCAGCGAGCGCCAGCGGATCTCGCCGGTGACCAGCGTGCCGGCGACGAAGCCGAACACCACCGTCATCGCCGCCGCCTCGGTGGGGGAGAAGATGCCGCTGTAGATGCCGAACAGGACGATGCCGATCGCCATGAATCCGAGATAGGCGCGCAACCCGCTGCGAAGCGAGACGCCCGCCTTGAAGGGCACCACCTCGCCCCAGGAATTCCGCCAGGACACGACGATGCACACCGCCTGCATGGCGAGGATCATCAGCGCGCCGGGAATCAGCCCCGCCATGAACAGGTCGCCGATCGACAGATTCATCAGGAAGCCGTAGATGACGAAGACGATCGAGGGCGGAATGATGATGCCGACCACGCCGCCGGACGCCAGGGTAGCGGCGGAGAAGTTGGCGCCGTATTTGCCGTCCCGCATCTCGCGGTACATGATCGATCCGATGGTCGCCGTCGTCGCGGCGTTGGATCCGGAAATCGCCGCGAACATGCCGCAGGCACCGATGGCCGCCATTCCCAGCCCGCCCCGGACCCAGCTCAGGGTCGAATAGGCGAAGTCGGTCAGGCGTTTGGCGATGCCGGCGGCGTTGATGATGTCGCCGGTCAGGATGAACAGCGGCAAGGCCAGCAGCCCGAAGAAATTGATGCCCTCGAACAGCGTCACGCCCAGATTGGCGAGCGTGAAATCGGTGACGATGCTGACCCACAGCACCCAATGGCCGATGATCAGCACCAGCGGCACGCCCAGCGCGAACAGCCCGACGGCGCTCACGGATATCAGGGCGATCAGGGAACCTTCCATGGCGGGGCTTCTCCCTCACTGATCCAGGGACAGGGAGCCGAGGTTGAACGGCTCCCCACGGCGATAGGCGCGGACGTCCTTCCAGAGATTTTGCAGCGCGCGGAAGATGATGAGCGACCAGCCGATCGGGCTGATCAGATAGAACCACCACTGCATCAGGTCGCTGGTCCCCGGCACGATGGCGAAATTCTCGTGAAGGATGACGACCTGTTCGCTGGTGTAGTAGATCACGACCACGGCGAAGGACACCCACAGCACCGCGTCCAGGATCAGGCAGGCGAACTGCCCGGAGTAGGGCAGGCGCGTGCGGATTTCCGAGAAGGCGAGGTGCGAGCGGGTCTTCACATTGTAGGACGCGCCCAGCCAGGTCAGCCAGATGAACATGTAGATGGCGACGCTGGTGCTCCAGGCGATCTGCGTCTTGAAGACGAACCGCAGCACCACCTGCTCGAACACGATGGCGACCATGGCCACATAGGCGATGTTCATGAAGACCGGTTCGATGTTGTCGTCGAGCCAGGCCAGGGCGCCGCGTCGCGGCTTGGCCTGATCCTTGGCCTGATCCTTGGCAAGGTCCTTGGCCGGTCGGTCGGCCGCCGGGCGGTCCGGCAGCGCTGCGGCTTCGTTGTGCATGTCGTCCATCCCGATGGCCTCGTGGCGCCTCATGGGCGGTGGCTTGCGCGGCGGGGAGCGGCGCGGTGCCGCCGCTCCCGTTCTGCGTCCTCCGGATCAGGCGTTCTGCCACCAGCGGCGTGGAGCGACGTCCTGCGCCGGTGTCTTGCGGGGAATTTCGCGGGCGATCGCGTGGATCTCCTTGAACACGTCCTGCCCGCCGGACCAGCCGTTCAGCCGCTCGCGCCATTGCTCCCACGGTCCCGGAACGAATTCGGGCGAGGCCAGCCGCTCGGCCTTCTCCATTTCCGCATCGGGCAGCATGGCGACGCGGACGCCCATCTTGTGGAAGACGGTTCCCTCGGTCGGCGGGTTGGTGGCGCCGACGACGTTGGTCAGCGCCGCCTCGTGCGCCGCCTGGATGCGCACCTGCGTGATGTAGGCCGCCTCCAGCACCACGCCCTGAAGCTCGGAGCCGAGCTTGTCGAAGCTCTTGGTGCTCATCGCCGCGTGCTCCAGCCCGGCGAACATGCCCAGCTCGACCGCCTGCGACACCACCGGCGTCATGTTGAAGGCGACCACGGCCGACGACCATGTCTCGGCCCCGTCGATCAACCCCTGCTTCAGCCCGTCGAGCGTCTCTTCCCAGGCGACGGGGACGGGATTCAGCCCCAGCAATTCCATGGTGATGCGGCCAAGCTGCGTGCCGGTGACACGGTTCTTGGTTCCCTGGAGTTCGGCGAGCGAGGAGATCGTCGGCCGGTCCTTGTATTTCAGCCCCATCATGAGGCCGCGCGCCTCGAACATGGTGAAGAGGAACTGGATGCCATGGCGCTTGCGCAACGGCTCGCGCAGCAGGGCCTCGCTCTTGGGGTGGTAGAAGAAATGGTAGAAGGCCGCCCGCGACGGGAACAGATAGGCGAAGTCGAGCACATTGTAATAGGGGGCCCCGCCCGCCGCGTTCTGCGTCGCCGAGGTGAAGATGTCGATGATGCCCTGCTGTGTCTTCTTCACGCAGTCGAGTTCGTTGCAGATCTGGTTGTTGCCGATGAACTCGACACGGATGGCGCCGTTGCTCAGCGCCTCGACCTCGCGAATGAAATCGAGACAGCCGACATGGACGATGCGCAACGCCTCCGGGTTGTAACCGGCGCCGCCGTAGCGGAACTGGAATTTCGCGGGAGTCGCGTTGCGCTTGGCCTGTGTCTGTTCCGCCGCCCGCGCCAGGGCCGGCGCACCGACGACACCGGCCATGCCGGAGGCCGCCAGCAGCGTGGACGTCGCACCGAAGCGCCCCATGATGCCCATCAGATCGCGCCGGTTGATTCCCGCCAATTGTTTCATCATCGATTTTCCTCCCTATGGGGCGGATGCGTGCCTCGCCGGGAGCATCCTGCCATTGGCTGTCCGCCGGCCCCCGTTGCGGAGGCTATCCTGCGGCGAAGGTGGTTCTGGACCCACAGCGCGCATATGATAGTATGACATACAAACAAACAGCAAGAAACATATTCAGTAAATAAAGCATTATAATGCGATCGGCATAGAATATAGGCGCAACTGTGGCGTATTCCTGATCATGTATATTTTAAAATCACGATATATGATTATGGGATAATCCTATTGTCTCGCAGTTCTTGAAGTTTCTGAAGATAGAGCTGTTCGCTGTCGATGCATTCATGAAAGCCCGAGTCACGCAGGCGCAGCAGCGAGGACACGTTGTCGTAATCGCTGCCGAACACGAAATCGCCCCACGCCCAATCGACGAGCGTTTCCATGGCGTGGGGCGCAAGCGTGTGGACGCGGGTCATCCGCTGCCACAGGGAAGACTTGTCGGCCATGATCCGGGCCAGCGACAGCGGACGCACCCGGCCCTGGGGCACGCCGAAGAAGCCGGCCAGCCGGGGCCACAGGTTGGCCCAGCGGAAAAGATCGCCGTTGGTCACGTTGAAGGCCTGGTTGGCGCAGCGCGGCGTCACGGCGACATGCTCCATCGCCCGTGCCAGCAGGCCCGGATCGGTGACCTGATAGAGCGCCTCGAAGCAGCCGGGCTTTCCGGGGAAATCCAGCGGCAGTCCCAGCTCCCGGCACATCGAGCCGTAGAGCGCGACGACGAGAAGCTGGTTCATCGGGCTGCCCAGCGAGAAGGTCAGGGGCGCCTGGGGCCGCACCGCCGACCATGTCCATTCCCGGCCGCGCTGCCGCGCCGCGAGAGCATCCTGTTGATCGTAATAGAAGTTCGGCGGGATGTGACGCGGGTCATCCTCCCGCGCCGGCGTGCGGTAGGGACCGAGATGGCTGCCGTACCATTTCTGCCCATGCACCAGTTGGACATGACGGAGGCCGGCGGCCTCGGAGTCCAGCGCATCCATCAGGTTGGTCAGCATGGGCAGATTCACCGCCACCTCGGCGGCCGGCGTCGGGGCCTTGGCGTAGGCGGTGTAGAAGACATGGGTGACGTCGCGCTGCCCGGCGATCGCGCGGCGGCAATCCGCGGGATCGAGCAGATCGAGCGGCAGCCACGCCGCACCGGTGTCGCGGAGCGGCGGCTTGCGCGATGCGGCGACCACGTCCCAGTCTTCGGCCGAAACGAGATGGTCGAGCACCGCGCCGCCGACGATGCCGGTCGCGCCGACGATCAAGGCCTTGCGTGTTCCGCCCATGGTTGCGCTCCCCATGCCCTCCGCGTCAAACCTCCAGGACGGCGACGACCTGGCCTTCGCGGATCGCGTCGCCCTCCTGCACCAGGATCCGGGCGATCCGTCCCGATTCGGAGGCGGCGAGCGGGATTTCCATCTTCATGGATTCCAGGATCATCAGGGATTGGTCTTCGTCCACGGCGTCGCCTTCCTTCAGAAGCACGCGCCAGACGGAGCCGGTGACGTCGCTGCGCAGTTCGATTTCGGACATCGTTCGTCTGTTCCTTGAGTGTGCCGGATTTCGGGGCCGGGGCCGCTCAGTAGCTGGTCGGCCAGGTGGCCAGTTGATGGCGTCCGGGACCGCGTTCGGCATGCACCGCGAGCAGCCGCTTCAGCGCTGCGCGCGTCGCCCGCGGGTCGATCACCGCATGCGTCTCGTAGAGCGCCGCGAGCGCCCAGGCCGACGAGTCCTTCTGCAGCTCCTGATACAGCGCCCGGAAGCGCTCGGGATCGTCGGATTCCTTGATGCCGTGCAGGATGTTGACGCCCACCGCCGGATCGACGAAGCCGAGGTCGGCCGTCGGCCAGCTCAGCACCTCGTCGGAATGCCGGCCGCCGCCCATGTTCAGATAGGCCTGCCCATAGCTCTTGCGCATCAGCACGGAGAGCTTGGGCACGGTGACGAGGCTCAGCGCGTTCATCCAGTTCATGATGCGGCCGGGCGCCCAGCGCCGTTCCCCCTCCACCCCGATCAGGAAGCCGGGCTGGTCGACCAGGAAGACGATCGGCAGGTTGAAGGAGTCGCAGAGAACCAGGAAGCCGGTCGCCTTGCGCATGGCGTCCACGTCGATGGCGCCGCCCTTGACGCGCGGGTTGCTGGCGATGACGCCGACCGAACGGCCGTCGATCCGGGCCAGCCCGGTGGTGATCGACTTGCCGAAGCGCGCCTTCAACTCGAAGAAGCTGCCGGTGTCGACGACGCAGTTGATCACGTCGCGCACGTCGTAGACCTTGGTGCGCTCTTCCGGCAGCACGTCGAGAATGCGGTCGGATGCGTCGTCGGAGCCTTCGGGCACCGGCCGGCGCGGCGCCTCCTCCCCGGCATGGCTCGGCAGATAGCCGAGGAAGGTCCGCACCGCTTGCAGGGCCTCCTCCTCGCTGTCCACCACCATGTCGACCAGACCGGTGACGGAACTGTGCAGCCGCCAGCCGCCGAGATCCTCCGGGTCGATGGTTTCGCTGATCGCCATGGAGGTGACGCGGCTGCTCGCCACCGCCATGGTGGCGCCCTTGCGCATCACCACGAAGTCGGACACGCACGCGTACCAGGTCGAGGAGCCGTAGCAGTCGCCCAGCAGGGCCGATGCCCAGGGCGTGTGGCGGTCGCGCAGATACTCTCCCGGATCCTGGCCCAGCATGGCGCGGCCGGGCGCGCCCATGCGGTCGGGCATGCGGGCGCCCACCGACTCGCCCAGGAACACCATGGGCATGCCGCGCTTGCTCGCCACCTCGCGCATGTGGCGGATCTTCTTGCCGTTGACGGCGCTGCTGGAGGCGCCGAGCACGGTGAAGTCGTTGGACACCACCGCCACGTCGCGGCCGTCGATGCGCCCGTATCCGGCGATCTTGCCGTCGGCCGGCGATTTCTCGCCCATCTCCGGCCGGATGCTGCGGCCGAACATCCCGGATTCCCAGAAGCTTTCGGGATCGAGCAGGACGTCCAGGCGTTCGCGGGCGTTCAGCATGCCCTTGGCCCGGCGCTTCGCCAGCTTCTCGGGGCCGCCCATGCCCAGCGCGTGCTCGGTCTGCTGGTGCAGTTTCTGGATGTGGTCCTGGAATTTCACGCTTCGCTCCCGGTGCGGCGTTGAAGAGTGGATATCGCACGATCCTTGCGATCTTCTGCGATGCGCCATGGATCGACTGCACGGGTCCGGACATGGGACATGCGACGGTCTCCGCTTGTTTGGTGGCGTTCTGAAAAGAGGCGGCGATACCAGCCGGAATACCCTCGTTTCTTGTATTGTTCGCCCACCCATGCTATGCGGTCAAATGCATAAGGCGGCTGACCGAATGCAGTCATGTTATAGAGTTTGGGAGAGGCGCCATGATGCCGCGATTCGGGTTGAAGCAGATCAGCGCCTTCCGGTCGGTGATGATCAGCGGCACCACCAGCCAGGCCGCGTCGCTGCTCAACATCTCGCAGCCCGCCGTCAGCCGCCTGATCCACAATCTGGAAAGCCAGATCGCCGTCGAACTCTTCATCCGCCGCAACGGCCGCCTCTACCCGACCCCCGAGGCCGAGGCCTTGTTTCTGGAGGTGGACAAGGTCTATGGCGGGTTGGACCGGATCGGCAACCTGCTGCAGAACATCTCGCTGCTCCACCAGGGCCATCTGCGGCTGGTGGTCAGCGTTCCGATGGCCCAGCGCCTGCTTCCCCAGGCACTGGCCGATTTTCAGAAGACGCGGCCCGACATCAACGTGTCCATCAAGGTCGTCGTCCGCCGCGAAATGCGCGAATGGCTGGACGCCCAGCAGTTCGAAGTGGCGCTCGCCACCTTTCCCATCGACTATCCGGCGGAACATGTCGAGCATCTGGCGACCCTCAACGGCGTGTGCGTGATGCCGGCGGGGCACCGCCTGGCCGAGCTCAAGGTGGTCAGGGCCGCGGATCTGGAAGGCGAGCCGTTCATCTCCATCATTCCGGAGACGAAGCTGCGCCGGAACGTCGACGAGCTGTTCGAGCGGGAAGGGGTCGGCCGCCGCCTGCTGATCGAAACGCAGACCGGCGCCGCGATCTGCGACCTCGTCGCCGCCGGTCTCGGGGTGTCGGTGGTCGATCCCTTCACCGCCTCCGCCTTCACCGCCAAGGGGCTGGCGATCCGCCCCTTCCGCCCGGTGATCCGCTTCGATTTCGGCCTGCTGCTGCCGATGCGGCGCCCCACTTCGCTGGTCGCGCGGGAGTTCATGCAGGCGCTGCACCGCCGCGCCGAGGCCATCGCCGAGGAGTTCAAGCATTGCTAGGTCCGGCATCGCCGATCCTGTCCGGCGCGAGGTGGCGGAACAGCGCGCAGACCAGCCGGCAGGACAGCACCGCCGGCACCATGCGCACCGCGTGAAACCCTGTGATCATGCCGGCCGGTCGCAGGCATCGCGGAGGTCCATCGCCTAGGCGCCTTCTTCGCCGCCGCCCAACCACTGGCCCAACCGCTGGCCCATCAGCCGCTCCATCGCCGTGGCGAGCCGGGTCATGTCGCGGTCGGGATCCCCTGCCGCCGCGACGGCGAGCAGGTCGGGCGTCAGGCCGGAGACGAGAAGCGGCACGCCCCTGTCCCGCGCCGCCGCCGCCGCCGTCCGTGCCGCGCGGTCCCATCGGCGCAGGGAAATCCCGCTGTCGAACCGGCCGGACAGCAGATGGCGCGGGAACACCGCCTCGCTCAGCCGGCTTCGCCCGCTGCTGACATTCAGCACCGCGATCAGCGCCTCCGGCGCCAGGCCGGCGCGGGCACCGATCAGGCAGGCTTCCAGCGTGCCGAGCAGCGTGGTCGCCGCCAGCAGACCCTCCAGCGCCGCCACGCCGTCGTCGGCCGTCCCCGCCGCTTCGCCGGCCGCCGGATCGGATATGGCCGGATCGGCGATGGCCAGATCGGCGATGGCCAGATCGGCGATGAACGGGACGATCCGCGTGTTGTCCCCCGGCGCCATGCCGTGACCGGCGGCCAGCGCGTAGACCTCCTCCACCCGTGTGCCGTACAGCGACGCAATGCCCAGGTCATGCGCGATCCGGGTGGCGACCCGCACATCCTTCAGCATCAGCCCGAGCGTGAAGGTGCTGTCATACCGCTCCGTCAGGATGTATTTCGGAACATGGTTCGAGGTCATGAAGCTCTCGCCCGGCCCGGCGTTGATCCGGCGGATCAGTTCCTCCATCCCCAGGCCGAGGCGGCGGCCCAGCGTCATGATCTCGGCGGCGGCGAGCAGGTTGATGCCCAGCACCATCATGTTCATCGCCTTGGCGATGTGGCCGGTGCCGAGACCGCCGGTGCGCACGATGTCGGTGCCGAGCATGGCGAGAACCGGCAGGCAGCGGTCGATCGCATCGTCGTCGCCCCCCACCATGATCGACAGCGTGCCCGCCTCGGCGGCCGGCACGCCCCGGCTGACCGGAGCGTCGATGACGGAGACCCCGCGCCCGGCCAGCGCGGCGGCGACGCCGCGCGTGGTGGACGGCGTCGAGGTGGTGGTCTCGATCACGACGGTACCGGGCAGCGCCCGGGCGACGACGCCCTCGGGGCCGAGCAGCGCGCGCTCCACCGCCGCCGCGTCGGTCACGCAGGTGATGACGGTGCTGCTTTGCGCCGCCACAGCCGCCGGGCTGTCGGCCAGGATGGCGCCGTGGATCCGCAGCGGCTCCAGGACGCCCCGGTCGATGTCGTGGGCGACGACGCGGCGGCCGTGTGCCAACAGGCGCCGAACCATGCGCGATCCGATGGCCCCGGTGCCGATGACGCCGATGGTGTCGTTCATGCTCATCTCCCCGTTCTCCATCGTTTTCTTTCGCCTTCAGCGGCATGGCCTTTCAACTTGCCGCCTTCAGCGGCATGGCCCTTCAACTTGCCGCCTTCAGCGGCATGGGCGCCGCGATCTCTCCGGTCCGGGCATCCTCGAGCACGAGGTCGGCGCCCTTCTCGCCGATCATGATCGCCGGCGCGTTGGTGTTGGGTGACGCCATGGTCGGCATGATCGACGCATCGACCACCCGCAGCCCCTGCACGCCGCGCACCCGCAGCCGCGCATCGACGACTGCCATGTCGTCGGTTCCCATGCGGCAACTGCTGATCGGATGCCAGGAGGTCTGGCCGGTCCGCCGCGCGTAGTCCACCAGATCCTCGTCGCGCGTCGTGTCGGGACCGGGCCGCCGCTCCCCCGCCATCAACGGCGCGAAGGCGGGCTGCGCCGCGATCCTGCGGATCAGCTTGAAGGCGTCGACGTAGGTCTGTTCGTCCTTGGGATGGCCCAGATAGTTGGGGCGGATCTCCGGCGGCTCCAGCGGATCGGCGGAGCGGATGTGCAGGCTGCCGCGCGATTCCGGCCGCAGCTTGAACACCCCGATGGAGAAGCCCGGATAGCGGTCGGTGCCCAGTTCCTTGGACCGCGAATAGCGGTCCTTTCCGCTGATCTGCGCCAACTGGATCTTCACGTCCGGGCGCGGCAATTCGGGCCGCGTCCTGGCGATGGCGTGAACGGTCGAGGAGGTGGTGCTGAGCAGGCCGCGGCGGAACAGGACATATTCCAGCCCCACCATCATCCGCCGCACCGGGCTGTGGATCATGTCGTTGATGGTGATCGGTCTGGTGCATTCGAAGGTGAAGCGGACCTGGAGATGGTCGAGCAGGCTCTCGCCGACGCCGGGCAGATGCGTCACCACCGGAATGCCGAGCGCGCGCAGCCGCCGCTCGTCGCCGATGCCGGACAGTTCCAGAAGCTGCGGCGACTGGACGGATCCGGCCGACAGCAGCACCTCGCCGCGCGCGCGGGCCTCACGGAGGATGCCGTCCTGCCGGTACTCGACACCGACAGCGCGGGTGCCCTGGAACAGCACGCGGGTCGCCTGGGCGTTGGTTTCGATGCGCAGGTTCGGGCGCTTGCGCGCGGTGGCGAGATAGCCGGCGGCGCTGCTGCACCGCCGCCCGTTGCGGCCGTTCTGCTGGAGATAGGCGGCCCCCTCCAGCGTCGTCGCGTTGTAGTCCTCGTTGGGCGGAATCCCGGCCTCGATGCAGGCGGCGAGATAGGCGTCGGACAGCGGGTCGGGATCCCAGGCGCCCCGGTTGACGATCTTCATCGGCCCGCCGCGCCCGCGATAGGCCGGATCGCCCTGGGGATAATCCTCCATGCGCTTGAAATAGGGCAGCAGGTCGGCGTAGCCCCAGCCGGGATTGCCGAGGGCGCGCCAGTGGTCGTACTCCTCCGGGTCGCCCCGCACATAGACCATGCCGTTGACCGAGCTGGATCCGCCCATCACCTTGCCGCGCGGCCAGTAGATGCGCTGGCCGTGCAGGGCGGGCTCCGGCTCGGTCATGAACTGCCAGACATATTTGGGGTTCTGCAGCAGCTTCCCGACGCCGAGCGGGATGTGGATCCAGATGTTGGCGTCGCGTCCCCCGGCTTCGAGCAGAAGGACGCGGTGGCGGCCGTCCTCGGTCAGGCGGGCGGCCAGCGCGCACCCAGCGGCGCCGGCCCCCACGACGATGTAGTCATAGTCGCTCATCGCATCGTCCCGTGTTTCCGGCGGCGGGGGCCGGTCACGAACCGCTCCGGATGCGGTGCTTGAAGGAGTCGCGCCGGAAGCTGTAGAGCGCGTTCGGATCCATCTGGACGTCGACGATGGCCGGCTTGCCGCAGGCGATGGCCTCGCCGACCGTCTTGGCGATGTCCTCCGGCCGCTCGACCCGGAAGCCCCGGGCGCCGAAGAGTTCCGCCACCTTGTCGAAGGGTGGGTTGGTCACGTCGGCACCGATGTAGCGGCCGTCGAAGAAGTCGCGCTGGTAAGCCTTCTCCGCCCCCCAGCACTGGTTGTTCATGACGATGGTCACGGTGTTCAGGCCGTTCGCCACCGCCGTGCCGATTTCCGACATGGTCATGCCGAACCCGCCGTCGCCCATCAGGCTGACCACCGTCCGCTCGGGGCAGGCCGCCTTGATGCCCAGGCCGCAGGCGAAGGAGAAGCCGACCAGTCCGAAATCGAGCGGCGTGAACAAGGCCGGCGGTTCGAAGTAGTTCAAGGCATCGGTCGCCTGAAGGCACAGCGTCCCGGCGTCCATCGTGATCATGCTGTCGCGCGGGAGCACGTCGCGCAGCACCTTGAACAGGGTGGAGGGCTGGATCGGCGTCCCCATGCCGACGGCGTCGTCGCGCTCCGCCAGCATGCGGCGGCGGTTGGCGACGAAGCGCTCCATCCAGTTCCGCGCCGCCGTGGTGGCGCCATGCGCGCCGAGCGCCGCGCCGAGTTGTCCCGCCACCTTGCCGGCGTCGCCCCAGATTCCCAGCGTGACCGGGAAATAGCGGCCGATGGCGGTCGGCTCCATCTCGACCTGGATGATCTTCGCGTCGCGGTTCAGGTTGTCGTAGGAATAGAAGGTCGCGTTGAAGCCCAACCGCGTGCCGAGCGCCAGGATCACGTCCGCCTGCCGCGCCATGTCGGAGGCGACGATGTTGCCGCGCGGTCCGACCTGTCCGGCGTTCAGCGGATGGTCGTAGGGAATCGCGTCGCCATGGCCGGGCGATGTGGCGACCGGAGCGTTCAGCTTTTCCGCCAGATCGAGCACGGCCTTGTGGGCGCCGGTCCATTTCACGCCGCCGCCGGCGATGATCAGAGGCCGCTCGGCGGTGGCGAGAAGAACGGCGGCGCGTGAAATCAGATCGGCGTCGCCCATCGGCGTCACCTCGGTCCGGTAGGCCGAGGGCGTCTGGAAATCATCGAAATCGGCGCTTTCCGCCAGAATGTCGCGCGGGAGGTTGATCTGCACCGGCCCGCGGCGGGGGGTCAACGCCGTGCGGAAGCCCTCGCGCAGCATTTCGGGAACGCGGGCGGTCTGGGTAACGGTCCAGGTCTTCTTGGTGACGGGGCGGAACAGCGCCTGCTGATCGACCTCCTGGAACGCGTCGCGGTAGACATGCGCCGTGGACAGGGCGCCGGCGATCGACACCACCGGCGAATAGGCCGCGCTGGCCTGCGCCAGCCCGGTCACCAGATTGGTGGCTCCCGGCCCGTTCTGCCCCGCCAGGATGACGCCGGCCCGGCCGGAGGCGCGGGCATAGCCGTCGGCCATGTGGACGCCGGTGCGTTCGTCGCGCACACCGATGAATCGAATGTCGTTCGCGTCGTACAGGGCGTCGAACATTTCCATCGTCGCGGATCCGATCAGACCGAAGACGGTGCTGACCTCCTCCACCTTCAGGGCCTCCACTGCGGCCCGGCCGCCGGTCATCGTGGGCAAAGTCTGTCCTCCCATTGAATGCGGATCGGGGTGCGGCGTCGTGAACGCCGATTTCGATGGTCAGGGTAACGGACGATTTCAATGTGTCAACAAGCTTGTCGACAAATTTGGTGCCGTATCGAAATCGAAAATCACCACAGATTGTCGGCTTTAGGGGGGAAAGTCTGTCGTATAGCGGATTTCCCAGGTTAGCGATGAAAGCGCGATGGCCATGGATCGGATGCGGATCGATAACGCCGACATGGCTGCGGAGAATGTAGAGAAATTTTTGTCGACAAACTTTCTGACAATCCGGTTGACACAAAATAGTTCGCTCTCTACGCTTTCCGCACAGTGAGCAAAGCGGGCGGCCACCGGCGGGCGTTCGAAGCGGGTCCTTTTTGCCCCATGCGCCGGTGGCCGCCCGCAAGGCGATGAGAATGCGGAAAGAACGCCGCCGCGCCCTGCACTCGAAAGGCCCGCACACAAGGCCCGCACACGAAAGGGAGGAGACGATGAAAAGGATTTCCGCGCTTGCGCTTTCCGCCATGCTGGCATTGGCGGCGCCGGTGACGGCGTTTGCCGCAGCGGATGCACCGAAGAGCGCGACCATCGGCGCCGCTTCGGTGGGCGGCACCTATTACGTCTGGGCCACCGGCTTCGCCAAGGTGTTGAACGAAAAGATGCCGCTCAGCGCCAATGTCGAGGTGACGGGCGGACCGGTCCACAACGTGCAACTGGTCAATGGCGGCCAGATGGCCTTCGGGCTGGCGACGGCGGCGCCGGCCTACGAGGGTTACAACGGTCTGGAATGGGCGAAGGGAAAGAAATTCGAGAACATCCGTTCGGTTTTTCCGATGTTTCCCAGCTATTTCCATTGGTGGGCGCTGGAGAAATCCGGCGTGAAGAGCATCCGCGACTTCACCGGCAAGGTGGTGGCGCTCGGCCCCAAGGGCGGAACGCCCGACGCCTATGGCCGCCGCGTTCTGGAATTCGCCGGGATCAAGCCGTCGCGGATCGTCAATGTCGGCTTTTCCGACGTGGTCGGCCAGTTGCGCGACGGGCTGGTCGACACGGCGCTGAACACCGCCGGCGTGCCGCACCCGTCGGTGATGGAAAGCGAATCCACCGACGCCGTGAACATCATCGGCGTGCCGGAGGATTTGGCGCGCGGCTTCATCGAGAAGTACCCGTATTTCGGCATCGATCCCATTCCGGCCGCCGTCTACAAGAGCTTGGACAAGGATCTCCCGACGCTGACCGTGTGGAACTTCATCATCACCAACAAGGATCTGCCGGAAGACTTCGTCTACAACGTGACCAGGACGGTGTTCGAGAACACCCAGACCTTGATCGAGACGCACCGCAGTTCCGAAAGCATCACGCTGGCGAATGTCGAGAAGCTGGCGATCCCGCTGCATCCCGGCGCGCTGCGCTATTACCGGGAAAAGGGCGTGAGCATCCCCGACCGCCTCATCCCGCCGGAAAGCGGGAAGACCGCCGCGAAGTGAGCCTGTCCGGGACCGGGCCGCTCCAGCTTGGCCGCCCGGCCCCGGATGTCCAGCGACGAGCCCCAGGATGCTTGCGATGATGATGACCGACGCCACGATGGAGCGCGGCCGGGTGATGGGCATTCCGACCCCGGCGATCGACGCCGCGGCCCGCACGGTCGCCCTGCTTTATCTGGTCTTCCATGTGACCGTGCTGACCGCCTATCCGATGGACCCGCTGCTGTTCCGCGCGTGGCACGTCGGCGGCATGGCGATCTTCGCCTATCTCGGCTGGCTGTCGGCCGCGCGCGGCGGCGTGGCGCCGCTGGTCGTGCTCGGGGGGTTGGCCGCGTCGGTCGCCGGCACGCTCTATCTGACCATCCATATCGACGACATCGAGATGCGCGCAGGCGTGCTGCCCGAGGCGCTCGACACCGTGTTCGCGGCGTTGATGCTGATCGCCATCCTGGACGTGACGCGGCGGGCGACCGGCAACGCGCTGGTGATCCTCGCCGCCGGCTTCATCGTCTATGGCCTTGCCGGCCCCTATCTGCCGGGGGCGCTCAGCCACCAGGGTTACGGGCCGGAGCGCCTGTTGACCTTTCTCTACACGACGAACGGCGTCTACGGAATTCCGGTCGGGTCGTCGGCGACCTTCATCTATTTCTTCGTGGTGTTCGGCGCCCTGCTCGCGATCTCCGGCGGGGCGGATTACATGATGAAACTGGCACTGGCCTGCACCGGGCGGTCGGTCGGCGGCACCGCGAAGGTTTCCGTCGTCGCCAGCGGCCTGTTCGGCATGATCAACGGCACCTCGGCCGGCAACGTCGTCGCCACCGGCTCGATGACCATCCCGATGATGGTCCGGTCCGGCTTCAAGCCGCATTTCGCCGGCGCCACCGAGGCGGTCGCGTCGAGCGGTGGCCAGATCCTCCCGCCGGTGATGGGCGCCGCCGCCTTCCTGATGGTCGAAATGACCGGCATCCCCTATGCCGACATCGTCGTCGGCGCCACGCTGCCGGCGCTTCTGTATTTCTTCGCCGTCTATATGATGGTGCATTACGAGGCGGTGAAGACCGGCGTGACCGGGGCCGAGGCCGTCGCCATCCCCGATGCGGCCGCCCTGCTGCGCAAATCCTACTATCTGATCCCGCTGATCGTCCTGATCGTCGCCCTGATGGTGCTGAACGTGTCGATCATCCGGGCGGCGCTCTACAGCCTGCTGTCGGCGTTCGTCATCAGCTATTTCGACCGCCGCACGGCGATCGGACCGCGCCGGCTGATGGACGCGGCGATGGAGGGCGCGCAGGGCATCGTCGCCATCGCTGCGACCTGCGCCACGGCCGGCATCGTCATCGGCGTGCTGAACCTGACCGGGTTGGGAATCAAGGTGGCCTCGCTGATCGTCGGGCTGACCGGCGGCGTTCTGTGGCTGACGCTGGTGGTCACGATGATCGTCACCATCATCCTCGGCATGGGCATGCCGACCGTCGCGGCCTATGCCATCACCGGAGCGGTCGTCGCCCCGGCGCTGGTCCGTCTCGGCGTCGAGCCGATGGGCGCCCATCTGTTCATCCTGTTCTTCGCCTCGATGTCGGCGATCACGCCGCCGGTCGCGCTCGCCTCCTACGCGGCGGCGGCCGTCGCGCGGGCCGACCTCAACGCGCTCAGCATGACGGCGCTGAAGCTTGGGCTGGCCGGTTTCATCATCCCGTTCATGCTCGTCTACCGGCCTGGCATGATGTTCATCGGCCCGCTGCCCGACGCGCTGTTTTCCGCCGGGGTGGCGATCGTCTCGATCTGGGCCATCGCCGCCGCCCTGCAATACCCGTATCGCCATGCCCTGATGCGGGTGCTGATGCTGGCCGGCGCCGTGGCGATGATCTGGCCGGGGCTGGAAAGCACCGTCGGCGGCTTCGCCGTGATCGTCGCCGTGACCCTGTGGCAACGGCGTGTGGCGGCGGCGTGACGGGGTGAGGCGCGCGGGGGGGATTCCCCATCCCTTCCACCATCCGGATGTTGCAATCAGAGGTACGATGTCATGACGTTTTCCGAACGCGTCTGGGGCGTGTCCCCGGATGCCCGGGGATGGCTGCGCCTTCATCTGTCGGGGGTGATGTTCAGTCTGGTCCTGGCCCTTGCCGCGACCTTTCTTGCCGAAACCTACGGCGCGCCGGCGATGCTGTTCGCCCTGTTGTTGGGCATGGCGTTCCACTTCATCGCGCGTGATCAGAAGTTCGCCGCCGGAATCGGCTTCGCCGCGCGCGACGTGCTGCGGTTCGGTGTCGCGTTGCTGGGCGCCCGCATCACAGCGGGGCAGATCGCCGGGCTGGGGTGGGGCATGTTCGCCGGCATCGCCGGGGCGGTGGTGGCGACCATCGCCTTTGGAGCGCTGACCTCCCGCGCGCTCGGCCTGACGACGCGGTTCGGCGTGCTGTCGGCCGGGGCCACCGCCATCTGCGGCGCATCGGCCGCGGCGGCTTTGTCGTCGGTGCTGCCGCGCCATGCGGAACAGGAGCGCGACACCGCCTTCACCATCATCGCCGTGACGACGCTGAGCACGGTGGCGATGGTGGTCTATCCCATCCTCGCCCGCAATTTCGGCTGGAGCGATGCCGAAATCGGCGTGTTCCTGGGCGGAACCATCCACGACGTCGCGCAGGTGGTCGGCGCCGGCTACAGCGTTTCGACCGAGGCCGGCGACACCGCCACCATCGTCAAGCTGCTGCGGGTGTCGCTGCTGGTTCCCGTGGTGCTGGCGGTGTCGCTGGCCAGCCGCCGCCTGTCGGCCGTGCCGGATGGCGGAACCAAGCCCCGCCTGATCCCCGGCTTTCTGATCTCGTTCCTTCTCATCGTCTCGGCCAACAGCCTGGGGATGATCCCTGAGCCGATGCGGGTCGGAATGACGACGGCGTCCAGCTGGTGCATTCTGACCGCCATCGCGGCGCTGGGCATCAAGACGTCGCTGGCGTCGCTGGCGGCGGCGGGACCGCGGGCGATGGGGCTGATCGTGGCCGAAACCCTGTTCATCGCATCGATCGTCGGCCTGTTGGTGCATGGCCTGGCCGGTTGGGCCTGATGGCTCGCGGCACAACGGGGAGTCCGGGCGATGCCGGACGCTGACCTCCTGTACGCGGCCTTTCCGTCGCCCGCCATCCTGGCGGCCTTGTCCGCCGCCACCTTCGCCGGCGGCGCCCTGCGCGGGATGTCGGGTTTCGGGGCCGCCCTGATGCTGGCGCCGGTCTTCACCCTGTTCATGACGCCGGCCGAAAGCCTGATGGTGATCCTGCTGCTCAACATCGCCACCACCACGCAGATCCTGCGCGAGGCGATGCGGCTGGTCGAATGGCGGACAGTCTGGGCGTTGTTCCTGCCGGCCCTGGTCGGCATTCCCGCCGGATTCGCCCTGCTCCACGTCATCGATCCCACGGTGATGCGGCGGATGGTGGCGGGCGTGGTGACTGCCCTGGCCTTGGTCCTGCTGTCGGGCTGGCGGTATTCCGGGCCGCGCGGCGCCTTGCCGATGGCCCTGGTCGGCGTGGTCAGCGGTGTGCTGACCGGCAGCGCCGGCATCGGGGGACCGCCGGTCATCCTCTATCTTCTGTCGGGAGGCATGCCGCTGGCGGTGGCGCGGGCGGTGCTGATCATCTTCTTCGCGCTGTCGAACATCGCCGGCTTCGTCCCGTTCCTGGTCGAAGGGTCGGTGTCCTCCGGGGATCTGGTCCGCGCCGGCGCGCTGCTGCCCATCTACATCCTGGCCACCTGGGCCGGGAGCGTCGCCTTCCGCATGGGCATGCGCGCCCATGAGGATGGGGTGCGACGCTTCTGCCTGCTTCTTCTGTTCGCCGTCGGCGCCATGTCCTTCCTGCTGTAGCGGTATTGGAGTGTAGGCAATAATGTCGGCACCGGTGTAGACTGTCCGCAACGGAACCGTGAACCCAGACAGCAAGATCAGGAGCCGACAAGCGATGTCCACCGCCGAGAACAGTCCAGCGGTCCGTCCGCCCCGCCCACGGAGCAAGCGCGGCGACGCTGGATCGGCCGACGACGTTCTCGACCAGCTGCGCCGGCGCATTTCCAGCCATGTCCTGCCGCCGGGCAGCCGCATCCAGGAAACCGAACTGGCGCGGGAGTTCGACATCTCGCGCGCCCGCGTGCGGGAGGTGCTGGGCGCCCTGGAGCAGCGCGGGCTGATCGAGCGGATTCCGAACCGTGGCGCCGTGGTCATGCGGCTGGAGCCCAAGGAGGTCTTCGAGATCTTCGATGTGCGCGAGGTGCTGGAGGGACTCTGCATCCGCCGGGCCACGATCAACGCGCCCGACGGCGCGTGGGACGGGCTGCTGGAGACGTTCGGCGAACCGATGCGTGCCGCCATCGAGGAAGGCGGCATCGAACAGTATCTCGACGGATTGGACGAGTTGCGCCGGGTTGTCATCCAGTGGGCCGACAATACCCATGCCGCCAATTTCCTCGACGTGATCTTCGACAAGGCGCGGGTGATCGCGCAGCGGGTGACTCTGTTGCCGGGCCGGGCCGAAGCCGGGCGCCGCATGCATCAGGAAATGCTGCAATGCATGGCACGCCGCGACGCCGATGCGGCCGAGCGGCTGAAGCGGGAGATCATCCGCAGCGCGCGCGAGTGGTTGGAACGCTACCGCCATTTTGTTCTTTGAGTGAACCGCCCCGGGTTTCCCGGAGGCCCCATTCCCGGATGGTCTCGCAGCTGACCTCGATACCGGGCGCCGCCGGAAAGCGGAAACCGTGGCTTTGTCACGGCAACTGAGTCAGCAAGTAGAACTTGCGAACTTCGCAACTGGTTCACGCCGCGGCGGTCGCGACCTGCCAGTCGGCCACGGCCTGTGCCCGGAAGGTACGCAGGGTGCGGCGGGAGAGCAGGTGGCGCTGGAGGTTGAAGGTGTTGTAGACGGCGGCATGCAGAGAGACGAAGCGCTGGGCAGAACCCGATGATTTGAACCGCTGCATCTTGCGCTCTCGTCGCCGCACCGGCTGGTGTGAGACCTCGGCGCGGTTGTTTGTTCGCCGCCCCTGTTCATGCTGGGCGGTCAGATCGAGTTGGCGGAAGGCGGCCCCGTAGGACCGGAGCTTGTCGGTGGTGACCTGGGTGGGCGTTCTTCAGCAGTTTATGCGTCAGCTTGCGGGTTGCGGCCTTATCGCGCCGGCGCTGGACGAGCACCTCCAACACCTCGCCTTCGTCATCGACAGCCCGCCACAAGCACATCAGCTTTCCGCTGACCCTGATCACCATCTCGTCCAGATGCCAGCGTGGGCTGGGCTTGGGCCGGAGGCGCCGCAGGTTGCCGGCGATGGCCGGCCCGAACTTCACCACCCAACGCCGGACCGTCTCGTAAGACACCTCGATGCCCCGTACGGCCAGCAGGTACTCGACATCCCGGTAGCTCAGCGTGAACCGGAGATAAAGCCAGATTGCATGCTGGATGATCGCGGGCGGGAACTGATGGCGGGCAAACGAGAGCGGCGACATCCGAGGAGGATAATGTCACGACCGGCGAGCCGCCACCGTTCCCGTGACAATGCCGATCAAGTCGGGGAAGGTCTGGAAACACCTGTTGCCGGCGGCTGCCCAGGGGGCGCCTTCCGGCAATCGCGATGAAGGGAGTGTCTAACTTCTGTCTAACCGCGATTTTGAGCGGTTCCAGAAAAGCACCTAAACCCTTGAAAAGGAATGGTGCCCAGGGACGGAGTCGAACCGCCGACACGGGGATTTTCAGTCCCCTGCTCTACCAACTGAGCTACCTGGGCATCCGGCGCCGCTTGGTGGGTGACCGTTCGGTCGGTGCGGCGCGTCGTGTGGAGCGCTTTTTAGAGAGGTTCGCCCGGCCTGTCCAGAGAAAAAATTCGAAAAATTTCGCCCCCCTTCAGCCCTCTTCGTCGGGGTCGGAACCGGCCGGATCGGCAGGAGAATCCGGCCCTTCGATGCGGTAGACACCCCCCAGCCAACGCGACAGGTCGATGTCTGCGCAACGCTTGGAACAGAAGGGACGGGTGGCCGGTTCGGTCGGGCGGCCGCAGATCGGGCACTGCGATGCGGCTTGGGTGCCAGAGCCCTCCCGGGCGCCTGAAGAACTGCTGGACAAGGACAATCTCCGTATATGGACCTGAAACCTGCTTAACCTGCTTAGGGACGCAGCAGAGCGGCCAGCGGCGTGCCGCGGCGGGCGCGGGTCAGTTCGACCAGGCCGAGTTTCGACATGCCATAGACTTGGGTCTGCACAGGGTCGCTGTCCACCGCATGCGACAGCGCGGCCAGCACACGCTCGGCGTCGCCGCGACCGCGCATGTTGACGAAATCCACCACCACGATGCCGCCGACATTGCGCAGGCGCAGCTGCCGGGCGATCTCCGCCGCAGCGTCCAGGTTGACGTCCAGCGGGTTGCCGCGCTCGCCGGCATTGACGTCGACCACCGTCAACGCCTCCGTCCGCTCGATCACCAGCGAAGCGCCATGGGGCAACGGCACCCGCGGGTCGAGCAGTCCGGCAATCGCGCCGTCGAGATCCCGCAGATCGAACAGCCGCTGCGCGGCCTCGTGCGGGAGAGTGTGCCGGAGCTTGTGCGCGGCCAGCCGCGGCAGCAGGTCGGGGGCGGCGCGGCCGCACCAGGCACGCAGGCCGGCAAGCAACGGTCCATCGCCCGGCCCAACGAGGCCCGGCAATCCCGGCGGGGCCGGATCGTCGACCAGAATGCTGTCCGGGGCGGCGGCCCCCTGTTCGATCAGGGCGCGGGTGGGAGCGTCGGGACCGGCATGCAGCAGGCGCGGGGCGGCACCGGCGCGGGCATCGTCGCGGATTGCGCGCCATTGCAGATGCAGCGCCTCCGATTCGGCGGCCAGCAGCGCATCGGAGGCCGCTGCCGCACCGGCGCGGACGATCCAGCCGGAACCGGTGGCGAGTTCCTCGACCCGTCGGGCCAGCGCGGCACGCTCCGGCCCGGAGCCGAGCCGCTTCGATACCGCGATGTCGCGGCCAAGCGGCGCATGGACCAGGAAACGGCCGGGCAGGGTGATATCCATCGTCAGCGACGGCCCCTTGGCTCCGGCCGCATCGGCCTTCACCTGGACCGCCACCGGCTGGCCGGCACGCAACAGCGTGCCGATCGGCACCGCCTTGGCGCCCGGCTTGCCACCCTGCTTGATACCGGGGCGCGAGCGCGTCGCCGGAGAATCGTCATGATCCTGGATGGGCCGGCGCACATCCGCGGCCGGCAGCAGGCCGGACAGGCCGCCGCCAAGGTCGATGAAGGCGCCGTTCAAGGCGGTGACGATGCGCTCGACCCGGCCGAGGATGACTGCGCCCAACAGCGATGGGCGTCCGGCATGGTCGATGTGCAGGTCGGTGAGGCGGCCATCGGCCAGCACCGCCGCCCGCGTCAGCGGGCCGTCGCGGTCGACCAGCAGCTCGAGCCTGTTCATCCCGGGGGCTGGGCGGGGGAGTGGGCGGCGGGCTGGACGGGATGTGGGAAGCCGGCGCCGTGCAGCATGCCCGCCACCTCGTGCAGGCTGAGCCCGACGACATTGCTGTAGGAGCCGCCGATCCAGCGCACCAGCGCAGCCGCCCGGCCCTGGATGGCATAGCCGCCGGCCTTGCCCCGCCATTCGCCCGACGCGATGTAACCCTCGGTCTCGACGCGGTCGAGAACCTTGAAGGCGACGTCGGTGCGGACCAGACGTTCGATCTTGCGGTGGCCGCCGCCGCTGGTATCGCTGCCGGTATCGCCGCCGGGAACCAGCAGGACGATGCCGCCCAACACCCGGTGCCGCCGGCCGGACAGCAGGGAGAGGCAACGCCTCGCCTCCTCCTCCCCTTCGGCCTTGGGCAGGATGCGGCGGCCGCAGGCGACCACGGTGTCGGCGGCGAGAATCCACGAATCGGGATGACGCGCGGCGACGCAGGACGCCTTTTCCGCCGCCAGCCGCAAGGCGTGCCGGGGCGGAGGTTCGTCGTGCAGCGGTGTTTCGTCGAGATCGGCGGGGTCGACCGCGTCGGGCACGATGCCGATCTGGCGCAACAGGTCGAGCCGGCGGGGCGAGGCCGAAGCCAGCACCAGCCGGGGCGCCTTGGACGGGATCGTCACGGGATACCGCGATGCAGCAAGGATGCTACTTGAACCGGAAGGTGATCCGGCCCTTGGTCAGGTCGTACGGCGTCATCTCAACGTTGACGCGGTCGCCCGCCAGGACACGAATCCGGTTCTTACGCATCTTGCCGGAGGTGTGCGCCAAAACCTCGTGATCGTTGTCGAGCTTCACCCGGAACATCGCGTTCGGAAGCAATTCGACGACGGTCCCGGAAAACTCGATCAGATCTTCCTTTGCCATAGGCCCTTATGTCCGTCCTGAAAGTTTCGCGGCAATAACTGACCTTCCAAGGCCGCCGGGTCAAGGGGGATTCCCACCACCGATGCGTTCAGCCGCAGCTGCGCCGCGCGGGGCAGCCCCGCGTTGCAGGTGGGAAGCAGGATTCGCCCCCGGTCGGATCAGACCGACTGATAGGGGTTGAGCGGGGATGCGCTGCCCTCGTCCAGCCGGCGCGACGGCTCCACGGCCTTGCCGATGGCCGCGAACATCTCGCGCTGGTCGATCTCCATGCGGCGCGTCAGCCGCCCCACCGTCTCCGCCGCGGTCAGGGCGCGGCCGGTCGAGCGGTCGTGGAACAGGTTGTGGTTGGATTTCGCCGCGCTGGGCAGCAGGTCGGCGGCGACCGCGCCCGGCGTCGATTCGGCGGCCCGGATCAGCTTCGCCGCCCCTCCCGACCCCAGGACATAGGCCATGCGGCTTTCCGATTCGCTGGTCGGGCGGCCCAGCCGCTTCTCCAGCGCTTCCCGTCCTTCGGCCAGATAACGGGCGGCCATCCCGGCCGACAGGTCGACGTCGTGGCGCAGTTCCAGGATCCGGCGGCGGAGCTCCGGGTCCTTCACGCTCGATACGCCGCCGCGGACCTGGATCTGCGAGGCGAGGTCGCCCTGGCCATAGGCGGCGCCATGGCGGCGGAACAGGTCGAGCCATGTCGATTCCAGGAACTGGAACGGCCCGGCCGCCGAACTGCGGCTGTTCTTGGCCGCGCTGTTCAGCCCGCTTTCCTGGGTGGCCTGGGCCAGGATCGCGGTGAAGCTGTGTCCGGACAGCCCGGCGACCTGCTGGGATGCGACCATCACCCGTTTCGCGGTCGAGCCTTCGGACGCCACCGCCTCCACCGCGTCGGCCACATTGGCGGAACTGGGGGTCGGGGCGGGAACGGCAGGCTTCAGGGCGGGCAGGGGAGCCCGGATCGCCGCGCCTTCCGCCGTGCCTCCGGCCGCGGCGGCGACGGTCTGCTCGGCGGCAGCCGGCGGAGAGGGAGGCTGCGGCTTGGCGGCGGGCAGCGGCACCGTCGTTCCGTCGGCCAGCCGGATCGGGACGACCGGCTTGGCCGCCGGCAGGGGCACCTGGCTGCCGTCGGCCAGGAGGATCGGCGGCGTCGGCTTCGCTGCGGGCGTCGGCGGCGTCTTCTGTCCGTTGGCGAGCCTGCCGACCGGAACGGCCGCGCCATCGGGCCGCACCGTGCGGGCCAGGGTGTCGCGGAAGGATCGCTCGCCGCCGGCCCCGTCGGTCGGGGACGGCTGTGCGTCGGGCTTGCGCTCCGGAACGGGCGCGAGAGGGGGCTGCGCAACCTTCATGCCACACACTTCACTGCAGACCGGCCGTTTTCCGCCGGGGAGCGGGAAGCCCCCGATCCGGCGTCACACCCCCGTCTGCGCGTCACGGGCGTGAGCGTGGCCGGGAGCTGTGGCTACTATAGCACCGACTCGTCAGCCATGTGTGATCAACTGCGGCCGGGGGGCAGGCAGGTCGGCGGGGCCGGAGTCCGGTTCGGGGCCGGAGCCGCCGTCGGGCGGGCGGGCCCAGCGGTCGATGGCGGCCAGCAGCTTGGCCTTTTCCAGCGGCTTGGCGAGATGGGCGTTCATGCCCGACTGCAGGCAGCGCTCGACCTCCACCGCCAGCACCCCGGCCGACAGGGCCAGGATGGGGATGGAACCGGCGGGGGCGGGCAGGGCGCGGATTCGGCGGGTGGCCTCCAGCCCGTCCATCACCGGCATCTGCACGTCCATCAGCACGATGTCGTAGGGGCGTTCCTGCACCGCGGCCAGCGCCGCGGCCCCATCGACCACGGCGTCGATCTGATGGCCGGCCTTCGTCAGCATGGTCACCGCCAGATCGCGGTTCATCGCCAGATCCTCGGCGAGCAGGATGCGCAGGCCGCGGCTCGCCGGCTCGGCGTGGAACAGGCTGCCGCCATCGGACCGGATCGCGGCGCTGCCGCCCTGCAGCAGCGGCAGCGAGAACCAGAAGGTGCTGCCGGCGCCGAGCCGGCTTTCCATGCCGATCTCGCCGCCCATCAGCTCGACCAGCCGGCGGCAGATGGCCAATCCCAGCCCGGTGCCGCCGCGCCCGCGCTCCAGCTGGGTGAAGCGCTGGAACAGGTCGCGCTGCCGGTCGGGGGCGATGCCGATGCCGCTGTCGGTGACGGTGAAGGTGCAGATGCGGCTGCCGCCCGCCTTGCCGCGGGGGTCGTCGATCGCCTTCACGATCAGCCGCACCGTGCCGCGGTCGGTGAATTTCACCGCGTTGCCCAGCAGGTTCAGCAGGATCTGGCGCAGCCGGTCCGGGTCACCCATGACGAAGCCGCGGGCGGTGGCCGAAATGCTGGTCTGCAGTTCCAGCCCCTTCTGCTCGGCGGCGAGGCGGACGATGGCGACGCAGCGGTCGGCGAGATCGTCCAGCCGGAAGGGGACGGCGACCAGATCGAGGCGCCCGGCCTCCAGCTTCGACAGGTCGAGCACGTCGTTGATGACGGTCAGCAGCGACCGCCCGGCGTCGCGCACCTGCGAGGCGTAGCGCCGCTGTTCCGCGGTCAGCGGGGTTTCCAGCAGCATTTCCGCGAACCCGATCACGCCGTTCATCGGCGTGCGGATCTCGTGGCTCATCGTCGCCAGGAACTCCTCCTTGGCGCGGCTGCCGGCCCGCGCCTCCTCCATGGCGGTGCGCAGTTCCTGTTCGCGCTGCTTCAGCCGGCGCGACATGTTGTTGAAGGCGTGGGAGACGACGCGGAACTCATCGGGCGCGCGCTCGGCCTCGATCACCGTGCCGCCGCCGCCGTCGCCGATGCGGGTGGCAGCGGTTCCCAGTTCCCAGACCCAGCGCAGGACCGAGGCGCGCAGCAGCGCCCACAGCGCGGCGACGCTGACCAGCCCGGCGACGGCCAGCAGGCCGAGGCTCTGCCACAGGTCGCGCCGCGCCTCCGCGATGATCGGGGCGGTCGGCATGCCGACGGCGAAGACGGTGTCGGTCTCGTCCGAATGGCGGAAGGCCCACAGCCGGCCGCGGTTGTCGGCGCTCTCGCTGTCGAAGACGCCGTCGCGCTCGCGCAGCATGCGCTGGACATGCGGCATCTGGCCGACATTGCGGTTCAGCCACCCTTCGGGGTCGGGCTGACGGGCGACGATCACGCCGTGGCGGTCCAGCACCATCACGCGGGCGTCGGGCTGCTTCAGCACCTTCACCAGGTCGGTCAGCCAGGTGAGGTCGACCGCGACGCCCATGACGCGGACGATCCGCCCGTCCTCGACGATCGGGCTGGCGACGATGATCAACGGCTTCAAGGAGCGTTTGCCGATGATGAAGTCGCTGACCACCCAGCTTTTGGTGTCGAGCACGCGCTGGAAATACTCGCGCTCGCGCAGCGAGATGCCGGCGCCGGGGCCGGTGGTGTCGCAGATGATGTTGCCGTCGGCGTCGGTCAGCCAGACACCGGTGGTCCAACGGTGCTGACGCGGCATCGGCGACAGGGTGGCGACGCAGGCGTCGGTGTCGGTCGGGGTGGCGTTGCGGATCGCCGGCACCAGCGACAGCACGCCCAGCAGGTTGCGCGCCTCGCCGATCAGGTCGTGCTGGCGCTCGGCCCCGTCATCGGCGAGGTGCAGGGCCAGTTCCCGCGCCGCCTCCATCCGGTCGTCGAGCTGCTGGTCGGCAAGATAGAGCGTGCCTGCGAGCGGCAGAGCCAGCGAAGCCAGCACCAGGCCCATCAGCCGCGCGCGGAGGCTGCGCGGGCTGAAGGCGCGGAGGAGGCGGGACAGCAGACCGGCTGGCATGGATGGCGAGCTCTCCGCAGGGACGTTCGTCGACCTTCCCGACCCTAGGGTGGCACGCGACGCGTTGCGATGACACAGCTCAATAACATTGACAGTGACGCGATGGGAACAGGGGCGCGCGCGGAAAGTTGCAGAGCGCCGAATTTATCACCGACCATCCCGTGTGGCGGGGGTCAGACCGTCGGGCCGCGCGACAGCGGGAAGCGCTGCTTCAGCTTGGCGAGCAGGCCGTCGCGGACCTGGCGGTAGGCCTCCAGCATAGCGTCGCGGGTGCCGTCGACCAGGGTCGGGTCGAAGGTGTTCCAGAATTCCACGTCGCAGGCCATGGTGCGGGTCATCTCGATGGCGCGGTGCTGGGCCTCGGGCGACAGCGAGACGATCAGGTCGAAATTGGTGTCCTCCAGATCCTCGAAGGTCCGGCAACGGTGCCTGGACAGGTCGATGCCGATCTCCTCCATCACCGCGACGGCGAAGGGATCGACCTCGTCGCCCTCGCGGACGCCCACCGAATCGACATAGACCCGGGCGCCGTGGTAATGGCGCATCAGCGCCGCCGCCATCGGCGAACGGATCATGTTGTAGGTGCAGGCGAACAGGACGCTCGTCACCGGCAGGGGGGTGAGGACCGGGGTCGCCGCCATGGCCATGCGCCGCCCGTGCCGTCAGCCGCGAATGTGCAGGACGCAGATCAGCGTGAACAGCCGGCGCGCGGTCTGCAGGTCCATCTCCACCTTGCCGGACAGCCGTTCGCGCAGCATCTCGGACCCCTCGTTGTGCAGGCCGCGGCGGCCCATGTCGATGGCTTCGATCTGCGAGGGCGTCGACCGCTTGATGGCGGCGTAGTAGCTCTCGCAGATCAGGAAATAATCGCGGACGACCGAGCGGAATCCGGTGATCGGCAGCATCAGCCGGTCGAGTTCGCTGTTGTCCTCGCGCCGGACGTCGAAGACCAGGCGGTTGTCCTCGATCGACAGGTGCAGGTGATAGGGTCCGTCCTCCGCGAACTCGCAGGGGCAGAACTCGTTGTCCTCCAGCAGGTCGAAGATGGCGACGGCACGTTCGTGCTCCACCTCCGGCTTGTGGCGGACGACGGTCCGCTCGTCGAGCGTCACATGGGTGATGCGCCGCTTGCTTTTCGCCGTCGTCACGCCCCGCCTCCCCTGCTGCTTTTTAGAGTTTCGTGCGTTTAATTGAAACACACGAAACTCTAACCTTATGTTTGGCGATCGGATTCACGCTTCAAATCGGTGCCGATTTTACGCGATCCGATCTAGTCTTTGTAGCCCGGCAGCCGCTGGGCGACGGAGCGCGCATGCGCCTCCAGCCCCTCGGCCATCGCCAGCGTGACGGCCGCCGGGCCAATGGCCCGCAGGCTGTCGGCGTCGCAGGCCACGAAGGTCGTCCGCTTCATGAAGTCCAGCACGTTGAGGCCGGAGGAGAAGCGGGCGCTGCGCGCCGTCGGCAGCACATGGTTGGGCCCGGCAACGTAATCGCCGATGGCCTCCGGCGTGTAGCGGCCGAGGAAGATGGCGCCGGCATTGCGGATCCGTGCCGCCAGCGCGTCGGGATCCTCCACCGCCAGTTCCAGATGCTCCGGTGCCAGCCGGTCGACCAGCGCCGGGGCGTCTTCCGTCAGGTCGCCGACCAGGATGATGGCGCCATGCTCCCGCCAGCTCTCGCCGGCGATGGCATTGCGCGGCAGGGTTTCCAGGTGCCTGTCGACCGCGGCGGCGACGGCATCGGCGAAGGCGGCATCGTCGGTGATCAGGATCGACTGGGCCGAGGTGTCGTGCTCGGCCTGCGACAGCAGGTCCATGGCGATCCAGGCCGGGTCGTTGCGGCCGTCGGCCACCACCAGGATCTCCGACGGGCCGGCGATGCTGTCGATGCCGACCAGCCCGTAGACCTGCCGCTTGGCGGCGGCGACGAAGGCGTTGCCGGGGCCGACGATCTTGTCGACCGGCCGGATCGTCGCCGTGCCGTGGGCCAGCGCCGCGACCGCCTGGGCGCCGCCGATGCGGTAGATCTCGTCGATGCCGCAGCGCTTGGCGGCAGCCAGCACCAGCGGGTTGATCGCCCCGTCCGGCGTCGGCACCACCATGACGACGCGCTCGACGCCCGCGACCTTGGCGGGCAGAGCGTTCATCAGCACCGAGGAGGGATATGACGCGGTGCCGCCCGGCACATAGAGGCCGACGGCGCCGACCGCGGTCCAGCGCGCACCCAGCCGCACGCCCGCGGCGTCGCGATAGTCGGTGACCTCCGGGATCTGGCGGCGGTGGAACGCCTCGATCCGCGCGGCGGCGAGGTCGAGCGCCTCCAGCGTGTCGGCCGAGCATTTGGATGTCGCGGCATCGATCTCGTCGCGGCCGATGCGCAGGGTTTCCGCCGTCAGGGTCAGGCGGTCCCAGCGGGCGGTATAGTCGATCAGCGCATCGTCGCCGCGGGCGCGCACCTGATCGATGACGCCGGCGACCAGCGTCTGGACATCCTCGCTCGCCTCGCGCTTGGCATGCAGCAGCGCCTCGAAGCCGGCAGCGAAGCCCGTGTCGCGAACATCAAGCCTGACGGGCATCAACCGCCTCCCGGAATTTGTCGATCCACTGCGAAATCTCGGCCGTCCGCGTCTTGAAGGCGGCGCGGTTGACGATCAGCCGCGAGGTGACGTCGGCGATATGCTCCACCTCCACCAGCCCGTTGGCCTTCAGCGTCGAGCCGGTGGAAACCAGATCGACGATGCGGCGGCACAGGCCCAGCGTCGGCGCCAGCTCCATCGCGCCGTTCAGCTTGACGCATTCGGCCTGGACGCCGCGGGCGGCGAAGTGGCGCTTGGTCACCTCGGGATATTTGGTGGCGACGCGCACATGGCTCCAGCGCGACGGATCGTCGCTCTCCATCATCTCCGCCGGTTCGGCGACCGACAGGCGGCAGGCGCCGATGCCGAGGTCGAGCGGCGCGTAGATCTCCGGATAGTCGAACTCCATCAGCACGTCGTTGCCCGCCACGCCGAGATGGGCGGCGCCGAAGGCGACGAAGGTCGCCACGTCGAAGGAGCGGACGCGGATGATGCTGAGATTCGGCACGTTGGTGGCGAAGCGCAGAAGCCGGCTGCGGTCGTCGTCGAAGGCCGGCTCCGGATGGATGCCGGCATGGGTCAGCAACGGGCGCAGCTCCTTCAGGATGCGGCCCTTGGGCAGGGCCAGCACCAGCTGGTCGTCGACAGGGACCTCGGCGGCCGGCAAGCCCGGAGCACTGGTATCGGCGGACAAAACACTCTCCTCGCATCGATCGCCGGGGCCGTTGCCGTCGCCCCGGCTGAGCCGTCGACGCGATAGATAGCACATTCCACGCGCGCGTCACCTGTCGGCGTGGGCTGGGCAAGAATTAACACTAAAAAAAAGCACAAAATACAATTCCACATATTTCCTGAAAAATCTGTTTGACGATACTCCATTCGAAGAGTAGATAAATCCTATGGACGCCCCCGCCGGGGCATCCCGCGGCAATTTGACCCCTGCAGCTTGCGCCGCGTCACCAAACGCTAAAGCGCCACGATGCCGGTCGTGGATCTCGCCAAGTAGGAGAGACCGGAATGACGTTGCAAATCTCCGCTCCCCCATCCGCCCTTCGGATCGCCTGTTCGGCCCGCATGATGCGCCGGGGCCTGTGTTGCCGCTGAGCTGCGGCCCGAAACACAGCGCCCATCCGAACACCGCCGATCCGAATGACACCGCGCCGCCCGCCGCGCTCCAACGCCCGAGCCGCCGGCCGCGCCCCTGAGGGGAGTCCGTCGCCATGTCCCACGCCAACGCCTACGCCATCGAAGTCCAGGGCCGCTCCGCCGGCATCGTCGTCGCCGAACGCGGCGGCTTCACCTTCTTCGTGTCCGACTGGGCCTTCCGCGATCTCGACCGCCGCGTCTTCCGCAATGTCGGCCAGGCCCAGCGCGCCGCCCACCAGCATTACAGCCGGCTGCCCGACACCCGCCGCCGGTGAGGTTTAGCCGCCAAGTTCAGTTGCCAAGTTCCGCCGCCAAGAATCCCCGAGGAAAGTCCCGATGAAGCGCATCCTGATGTCGGTGGCGGTCGCCGCCGGACTGCTCTCCGCAACCACTGCCTTCGCCGCCCCGCTGAAGCTCGGCGTGTCCGCCGGACCCTATGGCGAGATCCTGGAGTTCACCGCCAAGCTGGCGGCCAAGGAGGGCATCGAGGCCCAGGTGATCGAGTTCACCGATTGGAACATGCCGAACGCGGCGCTCCAGGCCGGCGACATCGACGCCAACAACTTCCAGCACCAGCCCTTCCTGGACAATCAGGTCAAGCAGCGCGGCTACGACATCGTGTCCGTCGCCAAGAGCGTGGTGGTGCCGATGGGCGTCTACAGCGGCAAGGTGAAGGCGCTGGCCGACCTGAAGCCGGGCGCCAGCGTCTCCATTCCCAACGATCCGACCAACGGCGCCCGCGCCCTGTTCCTGCTGGCCAAGGCCGGCGTCATCGGGCTGAAGGACGGGGCGGGGCTGAACACCACCATCGCCGACGTCCTCAATCCCAAGGGCATCAAGCTGCTGGAGCTGGACGCCGCCCAACTGCCGCGCTCGCTCGACGACGTGGACGCGTCGGTCATCACCCTCAACTATGCCGTGCTGGCCGGGCTGGAGCCCAGGAAGGCGCTGGTCCTGGAAGACGACCAGTCGAAATGGAACCTGGTGTGGGCGGTCCGCAAGGATCGCATGGAAGACCCGACGATCAAGCGCTTCATTGCGCTGTATCGTTCGCCCGAAGTGCGGCAGTTTGTCGAAACGCGGTTCAACGGTTCCATCATTCCGACCTGGTGAAGGGGCTGGGGGACGCTGGACGTCCCCCTTTGCCGAACAAAAGATGATAACGCTAACAAACATTCACAAGACCTACGCCGCCCGTGGCGGCGGCGCTCCGGTGCAGGCGCTGGCGGACATCGACCTCTCCATCGCCCGCGGCGAGGTCTTAGGGATCATCGGCCGGTCCGGTGCCGGCAAATCCACCCTGCTGCGCACGGTCAACCTGCTGGAAAGCCCCAGCTCGGGCAGCGTGACGGTCGACGGGGTCGAGATGACCGCCCTGCCGGCGGCGGAGCTGCGCCGCGCCCGCCATTCGATCGGCATGATCTTCCAGCATTTCAACCTGCTGTCCTCGCGCACCGTCTTCGACAATGTGGCGCTGCCGCTGGAGCTGGCCGGCATGCCGCGGGCGGAGATCCGGACCACGGTGGAACCGCTGCTCGACCTCGTCGGGCTGGCCGACAAGCGCGACCGCTACCCGGCGGAGCTGTCGGGCGGGCAGAAGCAGCGCGTCGGCATCGCCCGCGCGCTCGCCAGCAAGCCGAAGGTTCTGCTGTCGGACGAGGCGACCTCGGCGCTCGACCCGGAGACGACGACGCAGATCCTGCATCTGCTGGGCGACATCAACCGGCGGCTCGGCCTGACCATCGTGCTGATCACCCACGAGATCGCCGTCATCAAGGAGATCTGCCACAAGGTGGCGGTGATGGAGGGCGGCCGGGTGATCGAGCAGGGGCCGGTGTTCGACATCTTCGCCCATCCGAAGCACCCGACCACCCGCAGCTTCGTCGATCCCGTCATCAACCGCGGCATCCCCGACAGCCTGAAGGGCCGGCTGTCGCCCCAGCCGGGGCCGGGCAGCAACCCGGTGCTGCGCATCACCTTCACCGGCGCGAAGGCGACCACGCCGGTCATCAGCGCCATCAGCCGCCGGCTGGAGCTGGACCTGAACATCTGGCACGGCCAGATCGACGAGATCCAGGGCGCGCCCTTCGGTACGCTGGTGGTCGAGGCGCTGGGCGACGAGGCCAAGGTCGCCGCGGCGGTCGCGCTGGTGAAAGAGAATCATCTGGGTGTCGAGGTGTTGGGCCATGCTCTCCCCGCAAATCATTGACCTGCTGATCAAGGGGCTGATCGACACGCTGCACATGGTGGCGGTGTCGGGTGCGATCGGGACGCTGATCGGGCTGCCCATCGGCGTGCTGCTGGCCGTCACCGGCCGGGGCGAGCTGCTGCAGAACTTCGCCTTCAACAAGGCGATGGGGGCGGTGGTCAACATGACCCGCTCGACCCCCTTCATCATCCTGGTGGTGGCGATCATCCCCTTCACCCGGCTGATCGCCGGCACCTCCATCGGCACCAGCGCCGCCATCGTGCCGCTGACCGTCGCCGCCGCGCCCTTCATCGCGCGGGTGGTGGAGAATGCGGTGCGCGAGGTCGACCGCGGTTTGGTCGAGGCGGCGCAGGCGATGGGCGCCACGCCGTTCCAGATCATCCGCAAGGTTCTGCTGCCGGAGGCGCTGCCCGGCATCGTCGCAGGCCTGACCCTGTCGGCGGTCAGCCTGGTCGGCTATTCCGCCATGGTCGGCGCGGTCGGCGGCGGGGGCTTGGGCGATCTCGGCATCCGCTACGGCTACCAGCGCTTCCTGCCGGAGGTGATGCTGGCGGTGGTCGTCGTGCTGATCGTGCTGGTGCAGATCGTTCAATCGACGGGCGACCTGATCGCCCGCCGCGTCAACAAACGCAATCTGAAATCCTGATCCAAAAATTCGAGGAGTGTTCGAGATGCTGCGCTTCCGTTCGCTGGCGTCATTGCTGGCCGGTGCCGCCACCATGGCTGTTGCTTTCGCCGCGTCTGCCGAGACCATCAAGGTCGGCGTCACCGCCGGCCCGCACGCCCAGATCCTGGAAGCGGTGAAGCCGATCGCCGCCAAGGACGGGCTGGACATCCAGATCCTGGAGTTCACCGACTACGTCATCCCGAACCAGGCGCTGGCCGGCGGCGACCTGGAGGCCAACAGCTTCCAGCACCAGCCTTATCTGGACAACCAGGTGAAGGACCGCGGCTTCGATCTGGTCAGCGTCGGCAAGACCGTGGTCTATCCGATCGGCATCTATTCCAAGAAGGTCAAGAGCCTGGAGGAGCTGCCGGCGGGGGCCAAGTTCGCCATTCCCAACGACCCGACCAACGGCGGCCGCGTGCTGCTGCTGCTCCAGGCCAAGGGGCTGATCAAGCTGAAGGACGGCGGCACCCTGAAGGCGTCGCCCATCGACATCGTCGAGAACCCGAAGAAGCTGGAGATCGTCGAACTGGACGCCGCCCAACTGCCGCGCTCGCTCGACGACGTGACGGCCGCCGCGATCAACACCAACTTCGCGCTGGAGGCCGGCATCGACCCGGTGAAGGACGCCATCGCGCGCGAAGCGGCGGACAGCCCCTATGCCAACGTCATCGCCGTGCGCAAGGCCGACAAGGACAAGCCCTGGGTCGCCAAGCTGGTCAAGGCCTACAACAGCCCCGAGGTGAAGGATTTCATCCTCACCAAGTTCAAGAACGCGGTCGTTCCCGCGTTCTGAGGGCCGGCATTCCGAGGGCCATGAGGGCACGCCCGGCGGCGCACAGCGCGTCGCCGAGCGTTTCCCCGGCTTTCGGGCTGAACAGCCGCATCGACGGATACCAGGGCCGGCAGCCGGTGCCCAGCGCGGTCCAGTCCGCCGCCGGCCCGATCCGCCAGACCGGCACGCCGAGCGCGCCGGCCATCTCGGCCACCGAGGTTCCGGCGGACACCACCAGATCAAGCGCCGCCGTCAGCGCCGCCGCCCCGTCCAGATCGTTTCTCAGATCGAGCGGCGGGCGGTGGATGGCGATGCCGAACGTCTCTTCCGCTTCGATGAGTTCGGCTTCGCACTCGTCATATTGCAGGGCGACCAGCCGCAGGCCGGGCAGGGTGAGGATCGGCGCCCACCCGGTCAGCGCGGCGTAGTTCGCATCGCGGAGCGCGCCGCGCAGGCCGCTGCGCCAGCACAGGCCAACGGTGAGGGGGGAGTCAGACCCCCTCCTAACCTCCCCCGCTGGGCGGGGGAGGGACTGCCGCCGCACACCGACAAAAGTCCGATCCCCTCCCCCGCCCAGCGGGGGAGGGTCAGGGTGGGGGCAAACGTTACCTTCCAAACCACCCAACCACTCCCGCCAGCGCTCCACCGCCGCATCGTCCGCCCGCAGCCAGCCGCCGCGTGCCGGGAAGCCGCCCCAGCCCCAGCCCAGCCGCAGCGGCAGCGACCCTGCCGCGACATGGCGGTCGGCATCGTCCGGATCCTCCGTCGCCGCGCGCACCAGCGCCTGCGGGAAGGAGCGCGCGAACAGCGCCACCAGCCGCGGCTCGCATTCGATGACGACCCGCGCGGCACGGGCGATCAGCTCGGGGTAGCAGGCGCTGTACATCAGCTCGTCGCCGATGCCCTGCTCGCGCCAGACCAGCAGGCTCATGCCCTTCGGGTCGCCGCCGTCCCAGGCCGGGATGCGGAAGCGGCGGTCCGGCAACGCCTGCCCGGCGGCGAAGCGTGCCTCCAGCCCGGCCCAGCCGGTGGCGAGGTCGCCGCGCGCCAGCGCCGCATAGCCGCGGTTGAAGGAGGCGAGCGCCAGGGTCGGGTCGTCCTCCACCGCCTGCCGGTATGCTGTGTCCGCCTCGGCCAAACGGCCGGCGGCGTGCAGCGCGTTGCCCAGATTGTAGCGCCAGTCCGCCCGCCGCGGCTCCAGCGCCAGCGCGCGGCCCCAGCCCTTCAGCGCCGCATCGATGCGGCCCTGCCGCTGCCGCAGGTCGGCCAGCCCGGCCCAGCCGTCCCCATTGCCGGGTGCGAGCAGGATCGCCCGCCACCGGACCAGCCCGGCGGCGTTGCCGTCGCCGGCCCGCTCCAGCGCCAGGGCGAGGTTGCCCAGCATGTGCGGATCGCCCGGCTGTCCGCGCAGGGCGAGGCGCAGATGCGCCACCGCCTCCGCCGGCCGGTCGAGCGCCAGGGCGGCCAGCCCGCGATTGCCCGCCGCCGCCGGGTCGCCGGGGCGCAGGGCCAGCGCCCGCCCGGCCGCGCGGTCCGCCGCGGCGGCATGATCCGGATCGCGCAAGGCCTCGGCGGACAGGGCGGTCCAGGCCTCGGCCAACGCCGGGTCGAGCGCCAGCGCCCGCCGGAAGGCCGTCGCCCCGTCGCCACCCATCGCCTGCCGGGCCAGACCGGCGTTGGTCCACAGCCCGGCATGGAAGGGGGCGTGGCGCAACGCCGCCCCGGTCGCATCCGCCGCTTTGGCCGCGGCGCCGCGGGTCAGGCGCAGGGCGCCGAGATTGCCGAGCGCCTCGACATCGGCCGGGTCGAGCGTCGCGGCGGCCAGCCAGTCGGCTTCGGCTTCCGTGGTGGCGCCCATCGCCTGATGGGCCAGGGCGCGGAGTTTGTGGCGGCCGGCGGTCGGTTCCGCCGCCAGGGCGCGGGTCAGCAGGGTGACGGCGATGTCGGGCCGGCCGGCCTGATGGCCGAGCGTTCCATACCCCTCAAGCGCCGCCGCCACCTCGCCCCCCCGGTCGAGGATGCGCTGGTAGGCCGTCTCCGCCTCCGGCCAGCGGCCGGACTGGTGCAGGGCCTGCGCCTCGGCCAGCAGATCGGCGATGGAGGGGGCGGACGGCGGAGCAGGGGAAGGCGCCAGCCGGCCGATCTCCGCCGCCATCCGCACCAGCATATCGGCCAGCGCCTCGCCGGGGCGGGCGCTCCACAGCCGCATCGACGGGAACCACGGCCGTACCGCGGTGCCGAGCGCCGTCCAGTCGCCGGCCGGGCCGAAGCGCCAGACCGGAACCCCCAGGGCGCCGGCCATCTCACCGACCGAACTCGCCACCGTCACCACGAGGTCGAGACCGGATATCAGCGCAGCCACCCCCTCCAGGTCGTTCTTGAGGTCGGTGCCGGCCCAGCGGTGGATGCGCAGGCCGAGGCGGGATTCGACCGCGGCGATCTCCGCCTCGCGCCCGTCATATTGCAGGGTGACCGGGAGCAGGCCGGGCAGGGCCAGCAGCGGCGCCCAATCGGCCAGCGTGGTGTAGGAGGCCTTGCGCTCCCCCGCCATGTTCTGGCTGCCCCAGCAGATGCCGACCCGCAGCCCCGGCCCGAGCGCCGCCAGCCGGTCCCGCCAGCCGGCGGCCCGCTGCGGGTCGGGCGCCAGCCAGGACCGGCGGACGGGAAAATCGGCGAGGCTGCGGCGCAGCAGCCGGGGCAACGAGCCCATCGGCAGATGCGCGCCCGCATCGGTGGGATCGGCCGTCTGCGCCCGCACAGTCACACCGGGCAGGGCGCGGCCGACCAGCCCGGCCAGCCGGGCATCGACTTCCACCACCAGCGCGTCCGGGCCGAGCCGGGCGGCGAGGTCGGGCAGGGCGGTGCCGAACATCAGCTCGTCGCCCAGCCCCTGTTCGCGCCAGACCAGCAGGCGGCGGCCGGACGCCTTTCCGACCCTTTCGCCGGCCCAGCCATCCCAGGCCGGCAGGGCGAAGCTGCGCCCGGCCGAGACGCGGCGCGAGGCGAAGCGTGCCTCATACTCCTCCTGCCCTTCCGCCAGCCGGCCCTGGCCGAGCAGCCTGAGCGCGAGGTTCCAGCGCGCCAGCGCGAAGCCGGGAGCATGGCCGAGCGCCGTCCGGTAGAGTGCCTCCGCCTCGCCTCCGCGGCCCTGCGCCTCGCGCAGCAGGGCGAGGTTCACCATCGTCTCGGCGTCTTCGGGAGCGAGGCGCAGCGCCTCCAGATGGGCGGCTTCCGCCTCCGCGGCGCGGCCGGTCTCCTTCAGGACGACGCCGAGATTGGTCAGCGCCGTTGCATGGCCGGGATCGAGCCGGAGCGCCTGACGCAGCGCCGCCTCGGCCTCCTGGTAATCGTCCTGCGCCCGCAGCAGCGTGCCGAGATTGGCCCAGGCCTCGGCATAGTCGCCGCGCAGTTCCAGCGCCCGGCGGTAGTGGGCGGCGGCTTCCGCCAGCCGGTCCCGCTCCTGCAGGGCGCTGCCCAGGCTGTTGTGCGCCTCCGGATAGGCGTCGCGCAGGGCGAGCGCCCGGCGATACTCCGCCTCCGCCTCGTCCAGCCGGCCCAGCGCGTGGAGGGCGAGGCCGAGATTGGCGTGCTGCTCCGCCACGCCGGCGCGCCGGGCGACGGCGCGGCCGATCAGCCGTACCGCCTCGGCGTCCTGGCCGCGCTGGTGGTGCAGCACGCCCAGCAGGTGCAGCGCGTCGGCGTGGCCGCCGTCGACCTTCAGCATGGCGCGGTAGCCGCGCTCCGCCCCATCCAGGTCGCCGGCGCGGTGACAGGCCAGCGCCTTGCCCAGGAGGGCGGCCAGACGGGCTTTCACGGCGGGCGGCGCGGCGGGTGGCGGCATGGAACGGGAGGCCGGATCGGAGGATGATTGGAAACGGATGCGGCAGGGGCCGCCGGTCCCGCATCGATAGCATGATCGGCCCGGCAGCTTCGCCTGCAAATGCCGACGTGAAAATGCAACGCCAGCCCGGCGATCAAGCCCGGCCGATTATCGAGGAGGCTGGCGCCTTGCCGGGCATCCTGTATACTTGTAAAAATTTCGGCGCCCTGCGTCGAACTCTACCCAAAAGGCTTATATCTTGAGCAAGACTGTAATCGTTGTGGATGACAGCAAGCTTTCCCGCATGCATGTGCGGGCCATGGTCTCGCGCAACAAGCCGGACTGGTCGGTGGTGGAGGCGGCGAACGGCGACGAACTCTTCCGGACGCTGCAGGACACGCCGGTGGACGTTGCGATCATCGATTACAATATGCCCGGCGACAACGGGGTCGACACCGCGGCCAAGCTGCGCCGGAGCCACCCCCAGGTCCACATCGCGGTCATCACCGCCAACGCGCAAGACGCGGTGGTGTCGGGCATCCGCGCCGTCGGCGCCGCCTTCATGCCGAAGCCGCTGGAGGAGGAACAGGTGGTCCGTTTCCTGAACTCGACCGCGCTGCCGCGCCGCCAAACTCCCCAGGATCAGGCACAGCAGGAGTGACCGCACCCCCCATGCTGAGCGAGCTGGAGCGCGATGCGCTGGCCGAGCTGGGCAACATCGGCATCGGCAAGGCCTCCACCGCGCTCGGCCGCATGCTGGGCGGGCTGGTGACTCTGTCGGTTCCGTCGGTCGAGATGGTGCCACCGGCCGACGTGGCCGGGCTGCTGGACCGGGCGCTGCCGCCGCCGCTGGTCGGCGTGTCGGAACAGCTTGGCGGCCTGTTCGCCGGCTGCGCCCTGCTGGTCTTCCCCCAGCAGGGCAGCCTGGCCCTGGCGCGGGCGGCGCTGCCCGCCGACGTCCCGGCGGACGAGGTTCCGGCGCTGGAGGACGAGGTGCTGGCGGAGTTGGGCAACGTCGTGCTGAACAGCGCGCTGGCGCTGGTCGCCAACCTGCTGGGCGAGCCGGTCGACACCGGCCTGCCCGCGCTGTTCCGCGGCGCCGCCGCCGACATCCTGCAGGCCTGCGCCCCGGCGCGGGCGGTGATCGCGGCCGGCACAGATGGTGGAGCCGCGGTGCTCTTCCACATCGACCTGCGCACCGCCCTGCCGGGCGGCGACGGGGTCGTTGTGGGCGGACGCGTCGTCCTGCTGCTCGACTCCGGGTCGGCGGGGGCGTTGCAGGCCACGCTCGGCCGCTACATCGGACGGGTCGTCGCGTAGAACCGGCAGGCGGGACCGGCGCGAGGGATACAGGCCGGAAAACCGGCAGAGAAGACGGGAAGCATCATGGCACTCATCAAGAAGACGAAGATCGACACGGCGCACACCGCCCGGACCAAGGCCGGCGGCGGTGCCGAAGCCGGTCCGGGCCAACCCGCGGACGCGCCCGGCCATCCCCCGGCCGCCTCCCCGGCACCGGATGGCGGCGGGGCCGTCAGCCCGCAGCGCCGCCGGGCACGCGCCGATTCGCGCCGGCGGCAGGCCGCCAGCGGCCTCGCCGCAGCCTCCACCGAGCTGGCGAGCGGCGTCGCCCAGGCCGCCGCGGCTGCCGAGGAGCTGCGCCGGGCGATGGAGCAGATCGCCGCCGGGGCCGAGGAATCGGCCGGCGCCACCCAGCAGTCGCAGCGCATGATCGGCCGCGCGTCCGAACTGCTGACCCGCTCGCGCAGCACCGCCGAGCAGGCCGTGCTGCGGGTCGAGGCGCTGCAGGGCACGCTGAAGGACGTCAGCGGCCAGATCCTCGCCTCCGTCGAGGGGATCGTCCGCACGGCCGAACGGCAGGAGGCGTCGGTCCGGCTGGTGCGCGACCTGGAATCCCGCGCGTCGGAGATCGGCGCCATCGTGCAGAGCGTCGCGGCCATCGCCGACCAGACGAACCTGCTGGCCCTGAACGCCGCCATCGAGGCGGCGCGGGCCGGGGATGCCGGAAAGGGCTTCGCCGTCGTCGCCGACGAGGTGCAGGCGCTGGCCGAACGGTCGGAACGCAGCGCCAACGACATCCAGTCGATGGTCGGCGAGATCCAGGCGGCGGTCGCCGACATCGCCGCCGGCATCGTCGACTCCGCCGATGCCGCCAAGGTGGAGGTGGAGCGCGGGCGCACCATCGCCCGCAAGCTGGAAGGCATGCGGTCGGACATGACGGCGCTGGTCCAGGGCTCGCAGGAGACGATCCGCGCCGCGGTCGAGGCCGACCAGGCGGCGCGCGAGGCGCTGCGCGGGGCCGAGACCATCGCCGCCAGCGCCGAGGAGCAGTCGGCCGCCGCGGAAGAGGCGCTGCGGACCGCCGGCGAGCAGGCGGTGGCGCTCGGCCAGAGCCGGCGCGCCGCCGGCCAGCTGTCGGAACTGGCCGAGGATCTGGAGGGCACAGCCGACCTCGCCGCCACCGCCGACGAGCTGGCATCGGCCGCGGAGGAGCTGTCGGCCGCCATCGAGGAGATCAACCGCGCCGCCGCCCAGATCATGACGGCGATCGGCCAGATCTCCGGCGGCGCCCAGGCGCAGAGCGCGGCCACCCACCAGCTGGCCTCCGCCATCGCCGAGATCGACGCCGCCTCGACGCTGGCTGCCGCGCGGGCACGGGAGTCGGTCGAGCGCTGCGGCGGCATGGACGGGCTGCTGGTCGAGACCCGCGACACCATCGGCCGGCTGGCCGACGGGATGATGGAGGCGGTGGACTCCTCCCGCCGCGCCGCCGACCGGCTCGACACGCTGGAGCGGATCGGCCGGCGCATCGACAAGGTGGTGGACGCCATCGCCACCGTCGCCATCCAGACCGGCATGCTGGCGGTCAGCGGCTCGATCGAGGCGGCGCGGGCCGGCGACTATGGCCGCGGCTTCACCGTGGTCAGCGGCGACATCCGCAAGCTGGCCGGCGACAGCGCCGAGAGCGCCGAGCGGGTGAAGGACATCGTCCGCGACATCCAGGACCAGATGCAGCGGGTGCGCCGCGACATCGACGAGGTGTCGGCGACCGCGGTGGCGGAAGCGGCGCGGCACCGCGCCTTCGGCGTCACCCTGACCGCCGGGGCGCAGGAGCTGCGGGTGGTCACCGCCGGCAGCCGGGAGATCCTGGACGCCGCCGAGGAGACCACCGGCGCGCTGCGCGAGACCCGCGTCGGCGTCGAACAGGTGGCGACCGCCGCCGCCGCCGCCAATCTGGCCGGCACCGAAGCGGCCAAGGCCGCGCGCGAGCAGGCCAAGGGCGCCGAGGAGCTGGCCTCCGCCATCGAGGAGATCGCGGCGATGGCCGACAGCCTGCTGGGCGCGGCGTGACGGCCCGCCGCCCGACGGCCTCCGCCGGTCCCGGCGCGGACGGCGCCCTCGCCTTCGTCACGGTGACGGTCGGCGACCTGCGGCTGGCGCTGCCGCTTGCGGATGTGCGTGCGGTGATCCGCCTGCCGGATCTGGTGCGCATCCCGCTGGGACCGCCCAGCCTGGACGGGCTGGCGCAGTGGCATGGCGAGGCGGTGCCGGTGCTCGACCTCTCCCTGGCGCTCGGTCGGCAGGGCGGTGGCCGGCAGCGGGGCGCTGGACGGGGCACGCGCGAAACCCGCGTCGTCCTGGTTGGGCATCGCGGGCAGCCGGTCGGTCTGCGGGTGGATGCCATGGCCGGAATCCTGCGCACGGCCCCCGGCCGCATCGATCCGGTGACGGAGGAGGATGGCGGGCTCGACCCCGCCATGCTGGACGGCGTGCTGCGCGACGGTCCCGCCACAATCCTGAAGCTGGACGCGCTGATCGACCGCCAGTTCGGCGACATGGTGGAGGATGCGGACAGGCCGGCGCTGCGGCCGTCGGCCGGACCGGCCGACGTCGGAACGTCTGCTTCTGGGCCGGCTTCGGGGCGTGATGGCGCGCGAGACGCGCCGGCCCTGCTGGTCTTCGGCGTCGCCGGGCAGGAGTTCGCCCTGCCGGTCGACCGGGTGCGCGAGGTGCTGCCGGCCCCGCACGAGGTCGCCCGCATGGCGCGGGCCAAGGCGCATCTGCTGGGGGTGATGGCGGTGCGCGACCGGCTGCTGCCGCTGGTCGACCTGCGCGCCCTGTTCGGGCTGGCGGCGGATGGGAATGCTCCCGGCGAGGCCGCCGGACGCCGCGTCGTGGTGGTGCGCGCCGGGGACGGGCGGGCGCCGGTCGGCGTGCTGGTGGACGAGGTGCGGGAGATCCTGCGGCTCGACCGCGCGCTGATCGACCCGGTGCCGCCGCTGCTGGCCCGCGAGCCTGAGTTCGAGGATCTCGACGGCATCGCCCGGGTCGACGGCGGACGGCGGCTGGTGTCGGTGCTGTCGGCGGAGCGGCTGTTCCGCCATGGCGCCGCGCTGGGTGCCGAGGGAAACGGGGCGGGGAACGGGGAAGGGATCGCGATGGAGCCGGCGCGGGCTGGGGACGGTGTGGCGGGAGCGGAGCGCTTCGTCGTGTTCCGGCTCGCCGGGGCGGAATACGGCCTGCCGGTCGCGGTGGTGCGCGAGGTGCTGCGGCGGCCCGACCATGTGACGCCGCTGCCCAACGCCCCCGACTTCGTCACCGGGGTACTGACCCTGCGCGGCGAGGTGCTGCCGCTGATCGACCAGCGCCGGCTGCTGCATCTGCCCGCCCTGGATGCCGGGGCAAGGGTCGGGCGGAGTGCCGGGGCGGAGCGTGGCCGGGTGGTGGCGGTCGGGCGCGAGGGGGCGGACGCGGCGCGCGTCGGGCTGCTGGTGGACGGGCTGTCCGGCCTGCTGACGGTAGCGGCGGAGCGGATCGGCCCGGCGCCCGCGGTGTCGGCGGCGCAGCGCCGGCTGATCCGCCGGGTCGCCACGCTGGAGACGGCCGGCGGTGCGGCGCGGCTGATCCTGCTGATGGACGCCGACGGGCTGCTCGACATGGACCGGCTTGCCGACCTGCACGGTCCGGCCCTGCCGGTTTCCCCAGGGTGAGGCAGTGAATGGGCAGGCCTGAGCCGACGGTGCTGGTGGTCGACGATTCCGCGCTGATGCGGCGGCGGATCGCCGACCTGCTGGGAGAGGCCGGTTTCCGGGTGGAGACCGCCGCGACCGGCGAGGAGGCGCTGGCGCGCCTGCCCGTCCTCGACCCCGACGTGGTGACGCTGGACATCACCATGCCGGGCATGGACGGGCTGGCCTGCCTCGCCCGCATCATGGTGGAGCATCCCAAGCCGGTGGTCATGGTCTCCGCCCTGACCGGCGCGGGTGCGGAGGAGACGCTGGAGGCTCTGCGGCTGGGCGCGGTGGAGGCGGTCCAGAAGCCGGCGGCCGGCGCCATCGGCCGCATCGGCATGGAGCTGGTGGAGACGGTGCGCGCCGCAGCCTCCTCGCGCCCGCGCCGCGTGCATGGCCTGCGCGAACGGTTGCGGCTGGCGCGTGCCCGCATCGCCGGGGAGGATTTCGCCGCCCCCGCCCCCCCATCGCCGCAGGATGCGCCGCCGTCCCCGGCGGAGGCGCTGGGCGGTGAGGGCGTCGTGCTGATCGGCGTGTCCACCGGCGGGCCGAGCACGCTGGAGGACATCCTGCCGCTGTTGCCGGCGGATTTTCCCTGGCCGGTGGTGGTGGCGCAGCACATGCCGGCCGCCTTCACCGCGACGCTGGCGCGGCGGCTGGATGAGCTGTGCGCGCTCAGGGTGGTGGAGGCGGCGCGGGCGACGGTGCTGGAGCCGGGGATGGTCTGCATCGCCCGCGGCGGCGCCGACCTGGAGCTGGCGCGGCGCGGCGGACGGTTGCAGGCGGTCTGCGTCCCGGCGTCGCCCGACCGGCCCTGGCATCCGAACGCCGACCGGCTGGTGACGAGCGCGCTGCGGCTGCTGCCGGCCGACCGGCTGGTCGGCGTGCTGCTGACCGGCATGGGCGACGACGGCGGGGCGTCGATGGCCGACCTGCATGGCCGTGGCGGCCGGACCATCGCGGAGTCCGAGGACAGCGCCGTCATCTTCGGCATGCCGCAGGATCTGATCCGCCGCGGCGGCGCCGGCATCGTGCTGCCGTCGAACCGGATCGCCGGCCAGCTGGTCCGCTGGCTGATGCCCGCCGCACGGCGGCCTGATCGGCGGCCGGACCAGCGGACAGGCTAGGGAGGATACGGGGCATGGGGCTGGTGAAGAAGAAAGCGGGCGCGAGCCCGGCCGTTCCGCCGGAGGATGTCCGGGCCGGTGCCGCGGCGGCCGATCCGCTCGCCGATCCGCTGGCCGCGCTTGGGAATGCCGACCCGTCGGTCCGGCGCGACGCGGCGCATGCGCTGGGCCGTGCGCCGGAGCCGGATGCCGTCGCGGCACTGGCCCGCCGGCTGGAGGAGGAGGGCGATGCCGGCGTGCGCGAGGCGGTGCTGACGGCGCTCGCCCGCATCGCCACGCCCGAGGCCGCGGCGGCCCTGGTCCCCTTCCTCGACCGCGAGGACGCCGCCCTGCGCAATGCCGCGCTGGAGAGCCTGCAGCAGATGCCGGCGGCGGTCGCCGCTTCGGTCCTGCTGCCGCTGCTCGGCCATGCCGACCCGGACCTGCGCATCTTCGCGGTGCAGGGGCTGGGCGGGCTGGCGATTGGACCCGGCCCGGAGCCCGGCCCTGGCCCGGCCTCCGGCTCCGGCCGGGGGGAGTGGCTGGCGGCGGTGCTGGAGCGCGACGCCGACGTCAATGTCGGCCTCGCCGCGGTGGAGGCGCTGGCCGAGGCCGGCAGTCCGGAAGCACTGTCGAGCCTGGAGATCCTGGCCCGCCGCTTCCCCGACGACCCTTTCGTCGCCTTCGCCGTCGACGCGGCCCGCTCGAGCTTCCGCGGTGGATGATCGCGTGACCGGCGCCGAATCCGAAGGCCTGTCCGCGGAGGATTATGCGACGCTGTGCGACTTCCTGCGCGAACGCACCGGCCTGTCCTTCACCGAGGCCAAGCGCTATTTCGTCGACCGCCGCGTCGCGTCGCGCATACAGGCGGTCGGGGCGGCCGGCCTGCGCGCCTATCTGAACCTGCTGCGCTTCCAGGCGTCGGGAGAGGAGCTTCAGCGGCTCGTCAACCTGATGACGGTGAACGAGACCTATTTCTTCCGCGAGAAGTACCAGTTCGACTGCCTGGTGAATTCAGCCCTCGACGAGCTGGTGCGCGGACGGCCCAAAGGATCGCGGCTGCGCATCTGGTCGGCCGGCTGCGCCACCGGGGAGGAGCCCTATTCCATCGCCATCATGCTGCTGGAGCATTGGAAGCGGGTGGACGATTACGAGATCGAGCTGCTGGCGTCGGACATCGACAGCGCGGTTCTGGACCGCGCGCGCGAGGGCGTCTATGACGAGCGCGCCCTGCAGGGGCTGCCGGCCCATCTGCGCGCCAAATATTTCCAGCCCTGGCGCGGGGCCGCCGAGGGCGGCGGGCCGCGCTGGCGGATCGTGGAGGAGTTGCGTGAGTCGGTCGAGTTCTCGCTGGTCAACATCGCCGATCCGCAGCAGGCGCGGGCGTTCCGCGGGATCGACGTCATCTTCTGCCGCAACCTGCTGATCTATTTCGACGACCTGGGCCGGCGGGAGGCGGCGGGCATGTTCCACGATGCGCTGGCGCCGGGCGGCTTCGTCTGCCTCGGCCATTCGGAAAGCATGAGCCGCATGTCCTCGCTGTTCGTCCCGCGCCGCTTCCCGGACGCGATCCTCTACCAGAAGCCGGCCGACGGAGGGGCACAATGAGCGAAGGTCCCAAGACCGCAGGCCCAAAGACCGCAGGCGGGCCGCGCGTCCTGGTGGTCGACGATGCCGTGACCGTGCGCGCCTTCGGCCGCCGGGTGCTGGAGGCCGACGGCTTCGTGGTGGACGAGGCGGTGAACGGGATCGAGGGGCTGGAACGCGCGATGGCCGCCCCGCCCGATCTGGTGATCGTCGACGTCAACATGCGCAAGATGGACGGCTACACCATGTTGCGCGTGCTGCGCCGCGATCCGGCCCTGCGCGACGTGCCGGCCATCATGATCAGCACCGAATCGAAGGACAGCGACCGCGAGCAGGCGCTGCTGGCCGGCGCCAACTGGTACATCGTCAAGCCGCCGCGGCCGGAGATGCTGGTGGAGGCGGCCCGGCTGCTGACCGGCCGACCGCTCGCCGGCCCTCCGGCAGAAAGCCCCGCCGGCACGGGCGGACATGGCGCGAGCCCGGAGGGAACGCCATGAACGAGCTGTTCGACCAGTTCATCGTCGAGGCGCAGGACCTGCTGGAGACCGCCGGCGCCGCGCTGCTGGCGCTGGAGCGCGACCCGGCCGACCGTACCGCGGTGGACGAGCTGTTCCGCGCCTTCCACACCCTGAAGGGGGCGAGCGCCCTGTTCGAGATGGCGCCCTTCACCCGGCTGGTCCATGCCGGGGAGGACGTGCTGTCGCTGCTGCGCGACGGCCGGCGCAGCATGACTCCCGAACTGGCCGACCGGCTGTTCCGTGCGCTCGACCAGTGCGCCCGCTGGGTGGCGGCGCTGGAAGACGGCGGCGCGCTGCCCGCCGATGCCGCGGACGCGGCCGAGCCGCTGGCCCGTGCGCTGTCGGGCGGCGGGGAGGCGCCTGCGGCGGAGGGGGCGGCCGGGGACGATGGAACCGGAGGCTTCCCCTGGCTGGCGGCGCTGACGGCGGAGGAACGGCGCGCGGCCGGCGAGGGGGTGCTGACGGCGATCGACTACACGCCCGATCCCGACTGCTTCTTCACCGGCGACGACCCGCTGGCGCTGTTCCGCCGGGTGCCCGACCTGCGGCTGCTGCGGATCGACCCGGCGGAGCCGCTGCCGCCGCCGGCGGAGATCGATCCCCATCGCTGCCTGCTGCGCTTCCGGGCGCTCAGCGGTGCTGTGCCGGAGGCGGTGGCGCCGGCCTTCCGCAGCGTGCCCGACCAGGTGCGGACCGGTGCGGTGGTGCTGGCGGCGCCCGCGCCCGCGCCGACGCCGGCCTCGCTGGCCGACGCCATGCTGGCGGAACAGGCGCACATCCTGGACCTGCCCGGCGGCGCGGCCGAACGCGATGCCCGCCGGGCGGCGGTGCTGCGGACGGTGACGGCGATCCAGGCGGCGCTCGGCCGGCGGGTGGACCGGCGCCGGCTGGAGGCCGCCTGCACCGATGGCGACGGCCTGCGCCGGTTCCTTGCCGGCGACGTCGAGGCCGGGCCTGAGCCGACCCCGGTCCCGACCGCCGCCGCCGCCCCTCCGCCGGCCGCGCGCCGCGCCCTGCGGGTGGAGCCCGAGCGGATGGACGCGCTGATGACGCTGGTCGGCGAGCTGTCGGTGGTGAAGGGACAGCTTGGGCCGCTGGTCCGCCGCGCCGCGGATGCCGGTCCGGGGGCCGAGTTCGGGCGCGACCTGAAATCCTTCTCCGCCCGGCTGGACACGCTGGTCGGCGACCTGCGCCATGCCGCCCTGCGGCTGCGGCTGCTGCCGCTGGCCCGGGTCTTCGAACCGCTGCCCCGGCTGGTCCGCGACACCGCCCGCCGGCTGGGCAAGAGTGTGGAGCTGGTGCTGGAGGGGGCGGAGACGGAGGCCGACAAGGACATTCTCGACATGCTGGGCGAGCCGCTGCTGCATCTGGTGCGCAACGCGCTCGACCACGGCATCGAGGGTCCGGAGCGCCGTGCCGCCGCCGGCAAGCCACCCGCCGGCACCCTGCGCATCCGCGCCTTCCAGGACAAGGACGGCGTGGTGGTCGAGGTTTCGGACGACGGCGGCGGCATCGACCCCGCCGCGATGCGCCGCGCCGCCGTGGCCAAGGGGTTGCTGGAGCCGGAGGCCGCCGCGGCCCTGGTCGATACTGACGCGCTGCGGCTGGTCTTCGCCCCCGGATTCAGCACGGCGACCGGTGTTTCCGACCTGTCCGGCCGCGGGGTCGGCATGGATGCGGTGCGCGCCGCGGTGGAACGGGCCGGCGGCCGGGTGGAGATCGCCTCGACGGTCGGCGCCGGCACGCGGGTCCGGCTCGCCCTGCCGCTGACGCTCAGCATCACCCGCGTCGTGGTGGTGGAGGCGGCGGGGGCGCTCTACGGCGTGCCGGTCGCCCTGGTCGGCGGCGTCCAGCGCGTGCCGCGCACCGCCATCCGCGCGGTGAAGCGGGCGGAAAGCGTCGTCCTGCGCGACCGCGTCGTCCCGCTGGTCCGCCTGCGCCGCCTGCTGGGCCAGCCGGAAGAGGAGCTGGGGGACGGGCCGGGAGAAGGCGGGACCGACTGCGTGCTGCTGGCCGAGATGGGGGACGGCCCGGTCGCCGTCGCGGTCGACGATGTCGGCGAGCGTGCCGACGTGGTGCTGCGGCCGATGAGCGGGGTGCTGCGCGGCCTGCGCGGCTATGCCGGAACCGCGGTGCTGGGGGACGGCCGGCTGATCCTGGTGCTCGACCTGAGGGAGCTGCTGTGATGCCGATCCGCTACGACGACGATCTCGCCCGCTTCGAAGCCGCCTGCACGGTGGACGAGGCGCTGCCGCTCGCGGAATGGCTGGAGGCGACCGCGGTGCCGCGCGTCGACCTGTCGGCCTGCACGGAGCTGCATACGGCACTGCTGCAGCTGCTGTTGGCCGCAAGGCCGGCGGTGGCCGGCGCGGCGGCGGACGCCTTCCTGGCGCGTTGGGTCGGGCCGCTGCTGGCGCCGGGCGCCCGCTCCTGAGTCGATAGCGCCGGCATCACTCCCCGGTCTGCAGCAGCGCGCCGCGAATGCGCGCCTGACGGAAGGCGTAGAGGAAGACCGCGACGCCCGCCGCCATGTAGAGCGCGTTCAGGCCGAAGGCCCAGGCCAGATGGTCCCAGCGCAGGATGCCGTCGAAGATCAGCGCCCGCATGCCCTCGAACACATGGGCCGACGGCAGGGCCAGCGCGACCGGCTGGAGCCAGACGGGCAGGATCGACACCGGATAGTAGACCGCGCTGACCGGGGCCAGCATGAAGACGACGATCCAGGCCAGCCCCTCCGCCCCCATGCCGTAGCGCAGGATCAGCGCCACGATCAGCAGGCCGAGCGACCAGCCCAGGACGATCAGGTTGACGAAGAAGGCCGCCAGCGGCAGGCCCAGCGCGAAGACCGAATAGCCGAAGAAGGGGATCGCCAGCAGCGCCGCCGGCAGCACGCCGATCAGCGTGCGCAGCAGGCTCATGGTCATCAGCGCGGTGATCCATTCGCCGGGGCGGAGCGGGCTGACGAACAGGTGGCCGAGGTTGCGCGACCACATCTCCTCCAGGAAGGAGACGGAGACGCCGAGCTGGCCGCGGAACAGGACGTCCCACAGCAGCACCGCGCTGACCAGCACGCCGGCCCCCTGCGCCACCCAGCCGCTGCCCCCGCCGCTGCCCGACGCCATGAACTGGTTGATGTAGCCCCACAGGATCATCTGCATGGTCGGCCAATAGGCCAGTTCCAGGATGCGCGGCCAGGATCCGCGCAGCAGGTACCAGTAGCGCAGCACCATGGCGGCGATCCGGCGTAGCGAGAAATCGGCGCGGGGAATGGCCGGATGGACCGAAGGGTCATTCATGGGATCTCTCATGGGCTCATTCGGCGGCATCGGCGGTCTCCCCGGCCGTCTGCCCGGCCGTCTCCCCGGCCAGGAGCGAGCCGTCGGGCGCGCGGGCGATGTCCAGGAACACCTCCTCCAGGGTCTGGCGGCCGTAGCGGGCGAGCAGGGCCGACGGCGCGCCGCGGTCGACGATCCTGCCCTGCCGCATCATCAGCACGCCGTCGCACAGCCGCTCCACCTCCAGCATGTTGTGGGAGGCCAGGAGGATGGTGGCGCCGGTGCGGGCGCGGTAGCGCTCCAGATAGGTCCGGATCCAATCGGCGGTGTCGGGGTCGAGCGAGGCGGTCGGCTCGTCGAGCAGCAGGAGCTCCGGGTCGTTCAGCAGGGCCTTGGCCAGGGCGACGCGGGTTTTCTGCCCGGCGGACAGGCCGCCGGACGGACGATCGAGAAACCGGGTCAGGTCAAGATGCTCGGCCAATTCTTGGACGCGCTTTTTGACGCATGTCAAACCGTAGAGGTGGGCATAGACGGTAAGGTTCTCCCGCACCGTCAACCGATGGGGCAGCTCGACGTAGGGGGAGGAGAAGTTCATGCGCGGAAGCACGGCATGCCGATGGCGCGCCATGTCGACGCCCAGGATCTCCACAGTCCCGGCCGTCGGCAGCAGCAGCCCGAGCAGCATCGAGATGGTCGTCGTCTTGCCGGCGCCGTTCCCGCCAAGCAGGCCGGTCACGCTGCCGCGCGCCACGGTGAAGCCGATGGCGTCGACCGCCGTGACCTGCCCGCCGCCGGGCGTCGGGAAGCGCTTGGTCAGCCCGTCGGCCCGGATGGCCGGGGCGGGGGCCGGGACAGCGGAGGGGGCAGGGGAGGGAATGATGGCCGGATGCTGCGGCATGGTTCGTTCGGTCATGGGCACAGAATATGGCGGCAACCGCCGCAACCGCCAGGGGCATCCGTCCCGAGGGCATCTGTCATGATGACGCTCGCCGGCGCATTGGCCGGACCTATCCCGGCCTCGCCGCCGCCGCAATGGGCGCAGCCCGACGGCCGCATCACGCTGCGCACGCTGATCCTGATCCGCTGGGTCGCGGTCATCGGCCAGCTGGCCGCGGTCGGCTTCGTCAGCCTCGGGCTGGGCTTCCCGCTGCCGCTGGGGCCGGTGCTGGCCGCCATCAGCGCGTCTGCCCTGCTGAACGTGGTGGCGATGGCCCAGCAGGGCGGCCGGCTGCGGCTGGCCGACCGCGACGCGGCGCTGTATCTCAGCTACGACATGCTGCAGCTGACGCTGCTGCTGTACCTCACCGGCGGTCTCAGCAACCCCTTCGCCATCCTGCTGCTGGCGCCGATGACCGTCGGCGCGGCGATCCTGTCGCGCTACAGCACGGTGCTGCTGACCGGCCTGAACCTGATCTGCCTGACCGCGCTCGCCCTGTGGCACTTCCCGCTGCCGTGGGAGGAGCCGGTGCGCTCCATGGCGCCGCTCTACGCCTTCGGGGTGTGGCTGTCGCTGACGGTGTCGGCGGTCTTCATCGCCGGCTACGTCTTCCGCGTCGCCGCCGAGGCGCGGCGCTTCGCCGATGCGCTCGCCGCCTCGCAGGTGGCGCTGGCGCGCGAACAGCGGCTGGGCGCCCTGGGCGCGCTCGCCGCCGCCGCCGCGCACGAGCTGGGCTCGCCGCTCGGCACCATCGCCGTGGTGGCGAAGGAGCTGGCGCGCGACCTGCCGCCCGACAGCCCCTATGGCGAGGATGTCGAGCTGCTGCAGAGCCAGGTGATGCGCTGCCGCGAGATCCTGGCCGATCTGGCGCGCAAGCCCGAGGCCGATGGCGGCGACCCGTTCGAACGGCTGCCGCTGACCACGCTGATCGAGGCCGCCGCCGCCCCGCACCGGCTGGGCCACATCGCCTTCGCGGTGGAGCCGCACCCGGTCGGCGAGGTCGACGAACCCTTCCTGCGCCGCAGCCCGGAAATCATCCACGGCATCGGCAACTTCATCCAGAACGCCCACCAGTTCGCCCGCCACAAGGTCACGGTCGCCGCCGCCTGGGACGGCCGCGGCGTCACCGTGACGGTGATGGACGACGGGCCGGGCTTCCCGCCCCATCTGCTGGGCCGCATCGGCGAGCCGTACCTGTCGGTGCGCGGCGAGCGCTCAGGCCCCAAGGGCCAGGCGGGCGGCGGCCATATGGGGCTGGGCATCTTCATCGCGCAGACGCTGCTGGAGAAGACCGGCGCGACCGTGCAGTACGCCAACAACCCGCCGGCCGGCATCCCGCCCGCCGACCCGCATGCCGGCGGTCATCAGACGCCGGGCGGCGGCGCGCGGATTTCCGTGCGCTGGAAGACCATCAACGCCAAGAAATGAGGTTTTGCGGTGGACACCCTCAAAACAACCGATGACCTGCTGTCGGGCGATGCCGTCAAACTGACCTTCACTGGCGACGTCACCCGCAGCCTCCTGATCGTCGACGACGATGCCCCCTTCCGCACGCGGCTCGCCCGCGCCATGGAGAAGCGCGGCTTCAACGTGGTGGCGGTCGACAGCGTGCAGCTCGGCATCGAGGTGGCGCAGGAATCGGCCCCCGCCTTCGCGGTGGTCGACCTGCGGCTCGGCGACGGCAACGGGCTGGACGTGGTGTCGGCCCTGCGCGACGCCCGTCCCGACGCCCGCGTCGTCATGCTGACCGGCTACGGCAACATCGCCACCGCGGTCGCGGCGGTGAAGGCCGGCGCGGTCGATTACCTGCCCAAGCCCGCCGACGCCGACGCCGTGGAATCGGCCCTGCTGGCCGACGGCCGCCCGCTGCCCCAGCCGCCGGAAAACCCGATGTCGGCCGACCGCGTGCGCTGGGAGCACATCCAGCGCGTCTTCGAGCAGTGCGAGCGCAACGTGTCGGAAACCGCGCGCCGCCTGAAGATGCACCGCCGCACGCTCCAGCGCATCCTGAACAAGCACGCCCCGCGCGCCTGACCGCGGCCGGCGTCTTCCGTCGGCGTCTTCCGCCGGAATGCGAACGGCCCGCCAGGGGGGCGGGCCGTTTCGGCATGTCCGTGATATGGCGGCATCAGACCATGCGGTTTTCCGTCCGGCAGGTCTTGATGCCCAGCAGCGTGTAGGCCGGGCAGAAGCCGGCGACGGCGGTCAGCAGCGGCACCAGCCCGACCAGTCCCCACAGGGTCTGCGGGCCGACGACGGTCAGCGAAATCAGGATCAGCCCGACGATGGCGCGCAACGCGCGATCGACCGGTCCCATGTTGCGGCAATTCATGGCGGCACCCGTCATGTTGAGGCGATGGCACGGGAAACGCTCGTCCCCGCATGACTATTGTTTATGCCGCGGCTGGGCTTGCCGTCTGTGACGGAGTCACAGGGGAGGCAGGTCCGGGCAGCAGCCCCTGCACGTCCCGGCATCGAACCGCCGCCGCCCTCACCGCTCCTCCGCCAGCGCCAGCAGCGCCGCCGGGTCCGGCACCTGGATCCGGCCGCGCGACAAGGCCACCAGCCCGCGGCGCTCGAACTCCTTCAACTGGCGGCTCACCACCTCGCGCGCGGTGCCCAGCTCCACGGCGAGCGCCTGGTGGGTGATGTCCAGCCCGCCGGCCGCGTCGCGGCGGTCGGCCAGGAACCGCGCGAGGCGCAGGTCGATGCGGCCGAAGGCGACCTCCTCGATCAGCATCATCATGCCGGTCAGCCGGGTGCCGAAAGAGGCGAAGACGAAGTCGCGGAAGGCGGCGGAGCGCGCCACCAGCTCGTGGAACGGGCCGGCCGCCAGCGCCACCGCGTCGATGTCGGTCTCCGCCACCGCCTCGGCACCATAGGGGGCATCGGTCAGCAGGCAGGCGGTGGTGACGATGCAGGTCTCGCCGCGGGCGACGCGGTACAGCACGATCTCCCGCCCGGTCTCCGAGGTCATCTGCACCCGCACCGCGCCGTCCAGAACCATCAGGAAGGTGTGGCAACGGTCGCCGGCGCGGAACAGGACGGTGCCGCGCGGAACCTCCACCCGCCGGCCTGCAGTGCCGAGATAGGCAGCCTGATCCGGCTCCAGCCTTGCCAATGCGGGGAAAAGCCCAGGCATTTCCGCGGCCCAACCGGTGCGTTCGCGCGTCATGATCCCTGTCCTTTCGAGTAGGCCCCATCATCCCCCGTCCGGCTGCGACGGTCCATACTGCACTGCAACAGGGCCAGGAAGACTACCCACTGCGCGCCCCTTGCTCGCCGCATGCGCTGGATGGCCGATGCAACGGCTGGACTAACACTGCGTTTCAGCCAATCGGACGAACCGCCGAGCCCGACCGCCGGACAGCAGCCGCTGGCCGGAACGGAGGGTCGGGCGAACGGTCGATCCTATGGCCGCGCTTCTGGTCGTTACGCGAGGAGGACCCTTTGGCCACCCAGGAACTTCAGGAACAGCCCCGTCGTCATACCCCTGAAACCCGGCGGGGGGCCGGTTCCGTATCCTACGACCTGTCGGCCAGCGCCGCCAGCGCGGTGCGCCGGACCACCGGGCTGCTGCGGCGGCACAAGCTGCTGATCGGCATGGCGATCGTGTTCGGCACCGGGCTGGCGGCCCTGGTCGCGTTCCGCATGACGCCGCTCTACACGGCCGAAACCCTGATCATGGTCGAGCATCGCAAGAACACCGTCCTCAATTTCGAGGGCGTGGTGTCCGACATGACCCCCGACATCAGCGCGCTGCAGAGCGAGGTCGCGATCCTGAAATCGCCGGCCTTCGCCGAGAAGGTGGTGACGAAGCTGGGGCTGACGAAGGATCCGGAATTCAACGCCGCACTGCGTCCGCCGCCGCCGGGCTGGCTGGTGGCGATGAACCCGCGCAACTGGATCCCCGACAGCTGGAAACAGTCCGGCGAGGTGCCGCTGTCGCCCGACGAGATCGAGCGCAACCAGATGACCTCGGTGGTCAACGCGGTGCTCGACAACACCTCGGTCCGGCCGCAGGGCCGCTCCTACGTCATCGCCGTCAGCTTCGACAGCGAGGATCCGCGCAAGGCGTCGCAGATCGCCAACACCATGGCCGACCTCTATCTGGTCGACCAGCTCGACGAGAAGTTCAAGGCGTCCAAGCGCGCCACCCAATGGCTGGAGGAGCGGCTGGGCGACCTGCGCAAGGAGGCCCAAACCACCGGCGACGCGGTGGAGAAATACCGCACCCAGCATGGGCTGACCGTCTCCTCGACCAATGAGAGCACGGTGGTCGGCCAGCAGCTGAGCCAGCTCAACGCCGACTATATCCTGACCCGCACCAAGCGGCAGGAGGCGGAGAGCAAGCTGCGCGACGTCACGGCGATGGCCAACTCGCCGCGCGGCGCATCGGCGGTCGGCGAGGTGCTGGGCTCGCCGCTGATCCAGGCACTGCGCGAGCGCGAGGTCGATCTGCAGCGGCAGATCGCCGACGCCACCAACCGTTATGGCAACCGGCACCCGATGCTGCAGGCGCTGCAGAGCCAGCTGCGCGACCTGCAGGGCCAGATCAGGGCGGATGTCGGCAAGATCGTCGCCAACCTCGGCAACGAGGTCGAGATGGCGAAGGGCCGCGAGCAGGCGTTGAAGGCCAGCCTGGACCAGGCGGAGGCCAGGCAGAACGAGCAGCAGCAGGCGACCGTCGGCCTGCGCACGCTGGAACGCGACGCCAGCACCGCCCAGGCGATGTATGAATCGCTGCTGACCCGCTCGCAGCAGATCGCGGCGCAGACCGACATGCGCCAGCCCGATGCCCGCATCGTGTCGGAGGCGTCGATCCCGCTCGACCCGTCGCAGCCCAACCGCAAGCTGATCCTGCTGCTGGCGCTGGTGGCGTCGGGGACGATCGGCGTGCTGCTGGCCATGCTGCGCGAACGGTCCGACGGCGGCTTCCGCAGCCCGCACCAGTTCGAACTGGCCACCGGCGTGCGCAGCCTCGGCATCGTCCCGCGCATCCCGCGCTTCGGCGGAGCCCCGGCCAGCTACATCGTCGACAAGCCGGTCTCGGCCTTCGCGGAGTCGATGCAGAACCTGCGCACCTCGCTGCTGCTCGCCAATCCGGACGGGCGGCACCGGGTGATCCTGTTCAGCTCGTCGGTTCCCGGCGAGGGCAAGAGCTCCGTCGCCGCGGCCTTCGCCCGCACCTGCGCCAACGCCGGCCAGCGGACGATCCTGGTCGATTGCGACCTGCGGCGCAAATGCCTGCACGAGATGCTCGGCCTGTCCAACGACCGTGGCCTGTCGGAGGTGCTGGCGGGAACCGTGGCGCTGGAGGAGGCGATCCAGGTCGATCCGCGCACCGGCCTGCATGTCATCTCCGCCGGCCATGGCCGGGCCCTGCCGCAGGACAGCCTGGGGTCGTCCGGCATGCATCAGCTGCTGTCGCGGCTGTCGGTCAACTACGACCGCGTCGTGCTGGACTCGCCGCCGGTGCTGGCGGTGTCGGAAGGCAAGCTGCTGGCGGCGCTGGCCGACCAGACCGTCTTCATCGTCCGCTGGGGCCTGACCAAGCGCGGTACCGCGATGGCCGGGCTGAAGGAGGTGGTGGAGGCCGGCGGCGAGGTGGTCGGCGTGCTGTTCAGCCAGGTCGATGCCCGCCGCCATGCCCAGTACGAGTTCCCCGACAGCGGCCGCTACCACGGCTATCGCCGGTACTACGCGAATTGAGGAACTCCCTTCCGTGTTCCGTGAGCTTTCCACCATTGATGAGCCCGTGAATGACCGCTGGCCGCCGTATCTTCCAGAACATCCGGGCCCTGGCCGCCGCGAAGGCGGCGACGATGGCGAGCGGGCTGGTCACCGCCGCCTGGACCGCCCGGGTGCTGGGTCCGGACAGCTTCGGCGTGCTGGGCTTCGGCACCTCGCTGATGGCCTATGCGGCGCTGTTCGTGAACATGGGCCTGTCCACCTACGCCATCCGGGAGATCGCGCGGGACCGCGACCAGGCGGCCCGGCTGTCGGAGCATGTGCTGACCCTGCGCACCGTGCTGGCGCTGATCGTCGGCGCGCTCTATGCCGCCTTCATCCTGTCGCTGGACAAGCCGATGGCGGTGAAGGCGGTTCTTCTGGTGCAGGCGGTCCAGCTTCTCGGGAACGCTTTGGTGCTCGACTTTGTTTACCAGGCGACCGAGAAGATGGGGGTGATCGCCACGCGGGAGATCGGCACCTCCATCGGATCCATGCTGCTCGTCTTCCTGCTGGTGCGCGGCCCTGAGGATGCCATCACCGCCGCCGCCATCACCGGCGGATCCATCACCGTCAACGCGCTGGTGATGATCGGCCGTTTCCGCCGCGACTTCGGCACGCTGCGCCCGCGGGTCGACCTGAAGGTCTGGCGCGAGATCCTGGCCGCCGCGACGCCGATGGCGGTCGGCGTCTTCGCCTGGGCGATCTTCACCCATCTCGACGTGGTGATGCTGGGCTTCCTCGCCCCGCATACCGATGTCGGCTGGTACAGCGCGGCGGTGAAGATCCAGACGCTGGCCAATCTGGTCGGCAACATCGTGATGAACGCCTTCCTGCCGCAGCTGGCGGCGGCCTATGGCGAGCTGGGGCCGATGCGCGACCGGATGCGTGCCTATGCCTCGGTCATGCTCGCGGTCGGCGGGCTGGTGGTCGCCGGCGGCTTAACCCTGGCGCCGGTCATCCTGGGCACGCTGTTCGGCGATGCCTACGCCCCGGCGACGCTGGCGCTGCGGCTGCTGATGCTGGCCTCGGCGGTGGTCTACGCCAACATGATCCTGGGCAACCCGCTGCTCGTCTGGCACAGGCAGACCGGCTACATGATCGCCATGCTGTCCGGCGGTGCGCTGAACGCGCTGCTGAATGTCTGGTGGATCCCCCGTTACGGGATCGAGGGTGCGGCGATGGCGACCTTCACGGCGGAGCTGGCGGCCACGGTCGCCATCGCCTGGATCCACCGCCGGGCGGTCGGCGAGCTGTATGGCGGGATCGCGGCGCGGGCGCTGCTGTGCGCCGGCATGGCCATCGCCGCGGCACTGGCGCTCGACCGCTTCGCCGCCCCGCTGTTCGACCGTGCGCCGCCCTTGGTGCATTTCGTGCTGGGCAGCGTCGTCATGGTGGCGGTCTATGCGGCGGTCGCGGTGCTGACCGGTCTGGTGCGCCCGAAACGGTTGCGCCGGCTGGCCAGCGCCACCGCCTGACGGAGCATCTTGGGGGCGGGACGGTGACGGCGCCCCCCGATTCCTGCAGACCAGGACTTCCTGTACCGGACAGCGAATCTCTTTGTGCCCATTGCACCACTTCCGAACGTCTCTGTTGGTGCCTCCAAGCATTCATTCGATAGCGGCCGGGGTTAGTACCATTAATACGGCCGTGACCGGCAATCATAGTCTTTTCATGGGATGGTGATTTCTGAAACACTTCGCGCTGCACAACGTCGGAAACGGGTTACTTCAGCATCACGGCGAAGTCACAACAATAAAACAATTTCGAATTTCGCAGTATCTCCACCTGCATCTTCTCCGGCGTTTCCGCCGGCAGGGCAGGCAGGGCGTCTTCAAACTCACGGGCGGCCCGCTCCATGCGGCGGGTCCACAGCAAACGGCAGGAGCGACGATGCTTCCCAAGACTTTTCCCGATCGTAACGTCTGCGTCCTCGGGCTCGGCTATGTCGGCCTGACGCTGGCGGTGGCGATGGCGGACGCCGGCTTCCAGGTGCATGGGGTCGAGGTGCGGCAGGACGTGCTCGAACAGCTCGGCCGGGGCAATCCCCACTTCCACGAACCGGGCCTGACCGAAAAGCTGCGCCATGTGACGGCACGCGGCCGCTTCACCTTCAGCCGCAGCCATGACGGCTGCGACAAGGCCAGCGTCTTCATCATCACGGTCGGGACGCCGCTCGGCAAGGACGGCCGGGTCCGCACCGACATGATCGAGGCGGCGACCCGTCAGGTCGCCGCCTGCCTGAACGACGGCGACCTCGTCATCCTGCGCTCCACCGTCAAGCTCGGCACCACGCGCAACGTCGTGGCGCCGATCCTGCGGTCGACCGGCAAGCGGTTCGACATCGCCTTCTGCCCGGAACGCACGCTGGAGGGGCAGGCGCTGCTGGAGCTGAACCAGCTGCCGCAGATCATCGGGGCGGAAAGCATGGACGTCGCCACCCGCGCCGCCCAGATCTTCGGCTTCCTGACGCCGACCACAGTCAAGGTCTCCACCCTGGAGACGGCGGAGCTGATCAAGCTGGTCGACAACACCTACCGCGACGTGACCTTCGCCTTCTCCAACGAGATCGCCAAGCTGTGCAACGCCATGGAGATCTCGGCGGTCGAGGTGGCGCGCGCCGGCAAGCTGGGCTATCCGCGCACCAACCTGCCGCTGCCCGGCCCGGTCGGCGGTCCCTGCCTGGAGAAGGATCCCCATATCCTGATCGAGGCGGCGCGCGAGGCCGGCGTGGAGATGGCGATCACCGCCGCCGGACGCCGCGTCAACGAAAGCCAGCCGGCCGAGGTCGCCGACTTCCTCGGCAAGCTCGCCCAGTCGATGCAGGGCTTCCCGCAGGTGCCGACCATCAGCCTGATGGGGCTCGCCTTCAAGGGCCGGCCGGCGACCGACGACCTGCGCGGCACGATGGCCAGGCCGGTGCTCGAGGAACTGCGTCGGCGCTTCCCCACCGCCCGCCTGCGCGGCTTCGACGCGGTGGTCCGCCCCGACGACATCCGCTCCTTCGGGCTGGAGCCGGCGGCCAACATGTCCGACGCGGTGTCGGGCGCCAACCTTGCGGTGATCCTGAACAACCACCCGGTCTTCACCTCGATGCCGCTGCCCGATCTGGCCGAGCGGATGGACCGGCCGGGGGTGATCTACGACTTCTGGAACAATTTCAACAGCCGCGACGTCGATCTGCCGGATGGGACCGCCTATGTCGCGCTCGGCAGCCACGGCACCGCCCGCTACGCGCATGTCGCCTGACCCCGCGGCCCGAAGGGACTCCATTTCCATGAAACACTATCTCGTCACCGGCGGCAGCGGCTTCATCGGCGCGGCTCTCGTCCACCGGCTGGTCCGCGACGGCCACCGGGTCCGCGTGCTCGACGACAACTCGCGCGGCCACACCGGACGGCTTGCCGGCGTGCTGGAGGACGTCGAGTTCGTCCAGGGCGACATCCGCGACCCGGCCGCCGTGCAGGGCGCGGTGCGCGGCGTCGACGGCGTGCTGCATCTGGCCGCCGTCAACGGCACCCGGCATTTCTACGAGAAGCCGGAGGTGGTGCTGGACGTCGGCGTGCGCGGCATGCTGAACGTGCTGGACGCCTGCCGCGCCGGCGGCGTCGGCGATCTGGTCGTGGCGTCCTCCTCGGAGGCCTACCAGACGCCGCCCGTGGTGCCGACGCCGGAGGACGTGCCGCTGGTGGTGCCGGACGTGCTGAACGCCCGCTACAGCTACGGCGGCTCCAAGCTGATCTCGGAGCTGCTGGCGATCAACTGGGGGCGCAACGGCTTCGACCGCGTGGCGATCTTCCGCCCGCACAACGTCTACGGCCCCGACATGGGCTGGGAGCATGTGGTGCCGGAATTCTCCCGCCGCGCGGTGGAGGCCATCGCCTCCCACCCGAGCGGGGCCGTGCCCTTCCCGATCCAGGGCGACGGCCGCCAGACCCGCGCCTTCGTCCACATCGACGACGCCGTCGACGGCATCGTGACGGTGGTCGGCAAGGGCGAGCATCTCGGCATCTACCACATCGGCAACCCGGAGGAGGTCACCATCGCCGACCTCGCCCGCCGCACGGTGGCCTGCCTCGGCCGCGAGGCCCAGGTGATGCCCGGCCCGGCCGCTCCCGGCGGCACCGACCGCCGCAGCCCCGACATCGCCAAGCTGACCACGCTGGGCTTCACCCCGCGCATCCCGCTCTCCGCCGGCCTGCCCGGCGTGGTGGAGTGGTATGCCGGGCGCGCGCGGGAGAGTTTGGGGGCGGAGGTTGGGCGCATGGGGCAGGCGGCGGAGTAGGGGCGCCGTTTGCCCCCACCTAACCTCCCCCGCTGGGCGGGGGAGGGACTGCCGCCATTTTCCCAAACATGCGCCAATCTCCCTCCCCCGCCCAGCGGGGGAGGGTCGGGGTGGGGGAAACGGGCGGCAACTGCTCGCACAAGACCATTCAAGGAGACGGCCCGCATGGACCGCAACAGCCGTATCTTCGTCGCCGGCCACCGGGGCCTCGTCGGGTCCGCCATTCTGCGGCGGCTGACGGAGGCCGGGCATACCGACCTCGTGATCCGCGACCGCTCGCAGCTCGACCTGACCGATCAGGCGGCGGTGCGCGCCTTCTTCGACCGCGAGGGCATCGACCAGGTGATCCTGGCTGCGGCGAAGGTGGGCGGCATCCTCGCCAACGACCGCTTCGGCGGCGACTTCATCCGCGACAACCTGCTGATCCAGACCAACGTCATCGACGCCGCCTGGCGCGCCGGCGTCAAGAAACTGCTGTTCCTCGGATCCTCCTGCCTCTACCCGAAATACGCCGAGCAGCCGATCAAGGAGGAGGCGCTGCTGTCCGGCCCGATGGAGCCGAGCAACAAGCCCTATGCCGTCGCCAAGATCGCCGGCATCGTCATGGCCCAGGCCTACCGGCGCCAGTTCGGCTTCAACGCCATCTGCGCCATGCCGTCGAACCTCTACGGCCCCGGCGACCATTTCGAGCCCGAGACCTCGCATGCGCTGCCGGGCATGATCCGCCGCTTCCACGATGCGAAGATGGCGGGCGACCCGACGGTCACGCTGTGGGGCACCGGCACGCCGCGGCGCGAGTTCCTCTATGTCGACGACATGGCGGACGCCTGCCTGCACCTGATGGACCATTACGACGGCGAGGAGATCATCAATGTCGGGCCGGGCGACGACATCGCCATCGCCGATCTCGCCGCGCTGATCCGCGAGACCGTCGGCTATCCCGGCACGCTGACCCACGATTTGACCAAGCCCGACGGCCACCCGCGCAAGCTGATGGACGTGTCGCGCCTGTCCGCCACCGGCTGGCGGCCGAAGGTCGCGCTGGAGGAGGGGCTGCGCCGGACCTATACGTGGTTCCTGGAGAACGCCGCCCCCGAACGCGGTGCGCGGCAGGCGCCCCCCCGGCAGGCGCCCCCCCGGCAGGCGGCGGAGTAAGCCCCGATGCCGGACGAGTCCATCCAACTGCGGCAGCCGGTCAGGAACCGGCCGTCGGCCGATCCCGCCTCGGCGATGCCGTCCCTGTCGGACGTGCCCGTTCCGGAGGAACTGCTGCTGGTGGCGCAGAGCTATTGGCCGGAGCCGGCCGGCAGTGCGCCGATGATGACCGACCTCGCCACCGCCTTCGCGGCGGCCGGGACCGAAACCACGGTGCTGACCGCGCGGCCCAACTATCCCGGCAACAGGGTCTATGACGGCTACGCCGACGGGTCGCAGGACAGCCTGACGGTGGACGGGGTGCTGATCGAGCGGCTGCGCACCATCCCGCCGGCCGGCGGCGGCATGAAGGCCCGGCTGATCCATGAGGGCGTGCTGCATGCCGGCTTCGTCGCCGTGCTGGCCCGCGGCCGGGTCGGCCGGCACAAGGCGGTGCTGTCGCTCTGCCCGTCGATCCTGTCGGTGGCGCTCGCCGACCGCTTCAGGGCGCCCGGCGGCCGGCACATCGCCATCGTCCACGACATCCAGTCCGGCCTTGCCGGTGCGCTCGGCATGGGCGGCAAGGCGGCGGTCAAGGCGATCCGCGCCATGGAGCGCACCGCCCTGAACCGCGCCGACGCCATCGTCGTCCTGTCGGAACCGATGCGCGGCGTGCTGGAGGACCTCGGCGTCACCCGGCCGATCATGGTGATCCCGCCGCATGTCGATGCCGATGCGGTCCATCCGCTGCCGCGGCCCGACCAGCCGCCGACCGCGCTCTACAGCGGCGCCTTCGCCCGCAAGCAGGGACTGGAACAGGTGCTGGACATGGCCGGCCATCTGGCCGGGCTGATGCCGCAGGCCCGCGTCCTGCTGCGCGGGCAGGGCGGGCTGGAGGAGGAGCTGAAGTCCCGCGCCGCCGCCATGGGGCTCGCCAATGTGGTCTTCCAGCCGCTGGCGCCCAAGGACCGGCTGAACGAGGCGATGGCGGAGGGCGACGTCCATCTCGTGCCGCAGCGGCCGGAGGGCGCGGCCTTCGCCATGCCCGGCAAGGCGGTGACCATCCTCGCCGCCGGCCGCCCCTTCGTCAGCACCTGCCTGCCGGGGTCGGCGCTGGCCACGCTGGAGGCGCAGGTCGGTGCCTTCCTGTGCACGCCGCCGGAGGAGCCGCGCGCGATGGCCGAGGCGGTGGCCGCCCTGCTGTCCGACCCGGCCCGCGCCACCGCCATGGGCCGCCGCGGCCGCGCCTGGGTCGAATTGCATGCCACCCGCGCCGTGGTGCTCGACCGCTACGCCCGTCTTCTGTTGGGAGAGGCAGCATGAAGAAGCCCGCCCTGGTCTTCAGCTGGGAGATGTTCGGCCCCTACCATATGGACCGGCTGGAGGCGGTCGGCCGCCGGCTGGGCCGTGTCTACGACGTGATCGGACTGGAGGTCGGGTCGAAATCGCATACCTATGCCTGGGACCAGACGGGGGCCGGGCAGAATTTCCGCAAGATCACCCTGTTCCCCGGCCGGTCCAAGGCCGACCTGTCCAGGGCCGCCGTCTACCGCGCCCTGCTGCGCGAATGCCGGCGCGTCGACGCCCGTTATGTCTTCCTGTGCCATTACGAGGATCCGGACGTCTTCGCACTGGCGCTGACCATGCGGCTGACGGGGCGCAAGGTCATCAACATGAACGCGTCCAAATACGACGACAAGCCGCGCATCCTGTGGCGCGAGATTGTGAAAAGCTTCTTCTACGCCCCCTATCAGGCGGGGATCGGCGGCAGCCACCGCACGGTGGATTACTTCCGCCTGCTCGGGCTGCCGAAGGAGCGGCTCTATATCGGGTACGACACGCTGTCGCTCGACCGCATCCGCCGCCTGTCCGGGATGGAGCCGGCCCCGGGGGGAGTACCCTTCGCCGACCGGCACTTCACCATCATCGCGCGCTTCGTCCCGAAGAAGAACTTGTTCCGGGCGGTCGAAGCCTACGACATTTACCGGCGGCTGGCCGGCCCGTCCGCCCGTCCGCTGCACCTCTGCGGCTCCGGTCCCCTGGATGCGGAACTGCGGGCCGAGGTGACGCGGCGCGGGCTGGACGGACAGGTCGTCTTCCGCGGCTTTCTGCAGGAGAAGGGGATCGCCGAGACGCTGGGGTCGACGCTGTGCCTGCTGCTGCCGTCGCTGGAGGAGCAGTTCGGGCTGGTGGTGAACGAGGCGTTGGCCATGGGGGTGCCGACCATTCTGTCCGACCAGTGCGGCGCCCGTGACGTTCTGGTCCGCAGCGGGTTGAACGGCCACATCGTGGAGCCGGACAACCCCGAGGGGCTGGCGCGCTACATGCTGTCGGTGGCGGGGGACGAGGCGGAGTGGCGCCGCCTGAGCCTGAACGGCCGGCCCTTCCAGGCGCTGGCCGATGCCAGCTTCTTCGCCCTGTCGGTGGAGAAGGCGGTGGTGGCGCTGGGCGGCCCGAAGGCGGAGCGCAGCGCCGATGCGGAGTTTGCGTCCGACTATTCCGCCGAACCGGAGGGGGGCCGACACGGCCCGTCCGCCGGGGCGGCCCTGACCGGGAGTTGACGATGGAACCGAACGCGCGTCCCCATGTGGTCGTCTCCGGGCGGCTGCCGCCGCCGGTGGACGGGATGAGCCGGGTGACCGCCCTGGTGCTGGACCGTCTGCGCGACCGGATGCGGGGGCGCGGCGATGTCGAGGTCGCCGACCTGTCGCCGGGCTGGAACGGCGGCGGCGCGGCCTACCACCTGCGCAAGGCGGGGCGGGTGTTCGGCACGGTCGGCCGGCTGTTCGGAGGCATCCGGCGCCCGGACCGGCGGTTCTACATGCCGGTCGATTCCGGCTGGGGCGCGCTCTACACCGCGGCGCTGGCCGGCACGGCGCGGATGCTCGGCTACGAGCGGGTGCTGCACCATCATTCCTTCGCCACCATTGCCAAGCCCACCTGGCGGATGCGGCTGCTGACCCGGATCGCCGGGGCCGGCTGCACCCATGTCCTGCTGTGCCCGGCGATGCAGATGCGTTTCCAGTCGGTCTATCCGGCGGCGCGGACCTGCATGACCATGTCGAACGCCATCTTCTCCGTCCCCGCCGCCGCCCTGCGCCCGCGGCGCGACGGGCCGCTGCGCATCGGCCATCTGTCGAACCTGTGCGCCGACAAGGGGCTGGACACGCTGTTCGCCCTGCTGCGCGCGCTGCAGCAGGACGGCGTCGACGCCCGGCTGGTGCTGGCCGGGCCGGGGCTGAAGCCCAGGGACGATGCCATGGTCGCCGCCGGGCTGATGGCCTTCGACGGCGCGGTCGAATATCACGGCCCGGTCCATGGCGAGGCCAAGGAGGCCTTCTACCGCGACATCGACGTCTTCGTCTTCCCCACCCGCTACCGCAACGAGGCGCAGCCGCTGGTCCTGTTCGAGGCGATGGCCGCCGGCGTGCCGGTGCTGGCCTACGAGCGCGGCTGCATCGGCTCTGACATCCCGGCCGACGGGCTGGTGCCGCAGGACGCCGACTTCGTGAAGGCGGCGCTGCCGATCCTGGCGGCCTGGGCCGACGACCGCGAGGCGCTTGCTGTCGCGTCGGCACAGACGCTGACCCGCGCCCGCGTCGCCTACGAGACCAGCCGGACCGGCCTGGACCTGCTGCTCGACCGCATCGCCGGCCCGCATCCCGCAGCCGCCGCGGCCGCCATGCGGGCCAAGCGGCGGGTGGCGGGGTAGGGGCGGGAGACGGGACGGGACGGCTACGGCGCCCCGCTTCCCAACGGCAGCGCCGTCTCGAACTTGATCTCCTTCAGGGCGAAGTTGGAGCGGATGCGGACCTGGAAGGGCAACTGGAAGACGAACTCCTCCAGGAAGCGGTTGTAGTCGGCGATCGCCGTCACCGCGACCCGCAGCAGATAGTCGGCATCGCCCGACACCGCGTAGCATTCCAGCACTTCCGGCCGCTTGCGCACCGCCTCGATGAAGACGGCGGCGGTCTCGGCCGAATGATGGTCGAGCGTGACATGGGCGAAGACGCATTCGCCGACCGACACCGCCTTGGGATCGACCAGCGCCGTGTAGCGGCGGATCACCCCGGTCTCCTCCAGCGAGCGCAGCCGCCGCCAGCAGGAGGAGGGGGAGGAGCCGACGCGATCCGCCAGCTCCTGCACGGTCAGGCGCGAATCCTCCTGCAGGGCAATCAGGATTTTGACGTCGATTTCCGACAGGGAAGCAGACAACGGAAAATTTCTCCGGTCAGACGGCCAGATATGAGGAATCCTGCCAAAATCATAGGTCTGGCCGCGTCGCTTTGAAAGCTATTTCCATCAACAGTCAGCCATACTGACCGCATCACATCCACCCGGAGACGCGACCATGGCCGATATGTGGGAAAACCCGATGAAGACCGACGGATTCGAGTTCATCGAGTTCACGGCGCCGGACACCGAGGCGCTCGGGCGCCTGTTCGAGCAGCTGGGCTTCACCGCCATCGCCCGCCACCGGTCCAAGGACGTGACGCTCTACCGCCAGGGCGACGTCAACTTCATCGTCAATGCCGAGCCGGCCGGTTTTCCGCGCAACTTCGCCGCCCTGCACGGTCCGTCGATCTGCGCCATCGCCTTCCGTGTCGCCGATGCCGCCTTCGCCTACCGCCGCGCGCTGGATCTCGGCGCCTGGGGGGTGGAGACGCGTGTCGGGGCGATGGAGCTGAACATCCCCGCCCTCAAGGGCATCGGCGATTCGCTGATCTATCTCGTCGACCGTTACGCCGACCGCGGCAGCATCTACGAGGTGGATTTCGTGCCGCTGCCGGGGGTGGACCAGCATCCCAAGGGCGCCGGCCTGACCTACATCGACCACCTGACCCACAATGTCCACACCGGCCGGATGGAGGAGTGGGCCGGCTTCTACACCCGCCTGTTTGGCTTCCGCGAGATCCGCTATTTCGACATCGAGGGCAAGCTGACCGGCCTGCGGTCGAAGGCGATGACCAGTCCCTGCGGCAAGATCCGCATCCCGATCAACGAGTCCGCCGACAACAAGTCGCAGATCGTCGAGTATCTGCGCGATTATCGCGGCGAAGGCATCCAGCATGTCGCGCTGGGCACCGACGACATCGTCCGCACGGTGGAGACGATGCGCGGCCTGGGCACCCCGTTCCAGGACACGCCCGACACCTATTACGAAGGCGTTGACGCCCGGGTTCCCGGCCACGACCAGGATCTGGAGCGCCTGCGTGCCAACCGCATCCTGGTCGACGGCGCGCCGACCGAGGGCCAGGGCCTGCTGCTGCAGATCTTCACCCAGACCGTCATCGGCCCGATCTTCTTCGAGATCATCCAGCGCATCGGCAACGAGGGCTTCGGCGAAGGCAACTTCAAGGCCCTGTTCGAATCCATCGAGCTCGACCAGATCCGCCGCGGCGTGCTGAAGGAGGACGCCGCCTGACCGGCCTGTCCTTCCCCCTCCCGCACGGGAGGGGGAGAACGGGGGCACATGCATGCCTTTTTGCGTAGGTGCTTCCAAAAAGCATCGGTTGACGGAAACGGACGGATACCTACAATTTTAGCCGACTAATCCGCTCGGTTAAAATCGCTCCGTCCGGCTCCGCTGAATGACCCTCTGGCTCGATGCCTTCTTCCGGCCCGCTCCACCCAGTCCGCTGGAGACGGCGATGGCCGGGACCCATGCCCCCGGACTGATCGTCCTGTCCGTCTTCGTCGCGATGCTGGCGTCGCTGGGCGCATTGATGATCGCCCAGCGGTTGGCCACCGCCCGCCGGCTCGCTTGGGCGGTGTGGCTGTTGGCGGGCGCCGTCAGCATGGGCGGCGGCATCTGGTCGATGCATTTCATCGGGATGCTGGCTTTCTCGCTGCCCTGCGGCGTCAGTTACGATGTCGGCACCACCATGCTGTCGGCGCTGCCCGGCATGCTGGCCAGCGCGGTGGCCCTGACGGTGATCGGACGGCCGCAGCAGGCCGGGCTGAAGGAGCTGTGCGTCGGCGCGGTGCTGATGGGCGCGGGGATCGGTGCCATGCATTACGCCGGCATGGCGGCCATGCGGCTGGACGGCTTCCTGCGCTATGACGCAGGCATGGTGCTGGTGTCGGTCGTGGTCGCCGTGGCCCTGGCCTTCGTCTCGCTCGGCATCCGGCGGCAGGCGGGGCGGTCGACCTCGACCCGGCAGCGCACGCTGACCATGCTGGCCTCGGCGGCGGTGATGGGGGCGGCGGTCGCCGGCATGCATTATACCGCCATGTCCGCCGCGGTCTTCTTTCCGACGCCCAACCCCGACGGGGTCGGGATGTCGCTGCCGCCCACCACCCTGGCGATCCTGATCGTGGTGTTCGCGGTCTCGATGGCGATGACGACGATGGCCGCCGCCTTCGCCGGGCAGCAGGTCGAGACCTCCCGCGCCCTGCGCGAGGAGGTCGGCCGCCGGCTCGCGCTGGAGCATGAGGCGAAGGCGGGCGAGGCGCGCCTGCAGGCGATCTTCGACACCGTGGTCGACGGCGTCGTCACCATCGACAGCCGCGGGATCGTCCAGCGCTGGAGCCCGAGCGCCGCCCGCATGTTCGGCTACCGGGTCGACGAGGTCGTCGGCCGCAACGTCTCGATGCTGATGCCGGAGCCGGACCGCTCGGCCCATGACGGCTATCTGCGCCATTTCCTCGACACCGGGGAGGCGCGGATCATCGGGATCGGGCGCGAGACCACCGGCCGGCGCAAGACCGGCGAGGAGTTTCCGCTGGAACTGTCGATCAGCCAGGTGCGGCTGGGCGACGAGCTGCTGTTCACCGGGATCGTCCGCGACGTGACCGAGCGCAAGCGCGTCCAGCGCGAGCTCGAGGATGCCGTCCGCGGGGCCGACGCCGCCAACCGCGCGAAATCCGCCTTCGTTGCGAATGTCAGCCACGAGATCCGCACGCCGCTGAACGCCATCATGGGCATGGCCCACATCCTGCTGCGGTCGGGCCTGGCGCCGGGCCAGCGCGACCAGGCGGCGAAGATCCTCCAGGCCGGGCGCTCGCTGCTGTCGATCATCAACGACATCCTGGATTTCTCGAAGATCGAGGCAGGCCAGCTCGCCATCGAGGCGATCCCGATGGACCTGGAACAGGTGCTGCGCGGCGTCACCGACATGGTGGTGGAGCGTGCCGCGGCGAAGGGCCTGGAACTGGTCCTGGATGTCGGGACCGACCTGCCGTCGCGGCTGGTCGGCGACCCGCTCCGCCTCGGCCAGATCCTGCTGAACTATGCCAACAACGCCATCAAGTTCACCGACAGCGGCGAGATCAAGCTGACCGTCCGCGATGTGGGGCGGGGCGGAAGCGGGCAGGACGGAAGCGGGCAGGGCAGCGGCATGGTCCTGCGCTTCACCGTCAGCGACACCGGCATCGGCCTGTCGGAGGAGGCGCGCGCCCGCCTGTTCCAGCCCTTCCAGCAGGCCGACGTGTCGATCACCCGCCGCTTCGGCGGCACCGGCCTCGGCCTTGTCATCTGCAAACGGCTGGCCGAGCTGATGGGCGGCACCGTCGGCGTGGACAGCCGCCCCGGCGAGGGCAGCAGCTTCTGGCTCGAGGTGCCGCTCGGTCTGGCGGCGGACGCCGGGCCGCGGCCGCTTCCCGTCCTCGGCATGCGTGGCCGCCGCGCACTGGTGGTGGAGGACAACGACAGCACGCGCGCCGTCATCGGCGACATGCTGCGCTCGATGACCTTCGAGGTGGAGGAGGCCGAGGGCGGCGACCGGGCGGTGGAGCTGGTGCGGGCGGCGGTCGCCGCCGGCCGGCCCTTCGACATCGTGTTCGCCGACTGGCGCATGCCGGGACGCGACGGGCTGGAAACGGTCAAGGCGATCCGCCGCCTGTCGGACGGACCGGCGATGCCGGCCTTCGTGCTCGTCACCGCCTATGGCGGCCACGAGATCATGCACCGCGCCGCCCAGGCCGCGGTGGAGGAGGTCCTGTTCAAGCCGGTCAACCCCAGCACCTTGCTCGACGCCGCGACCCGCGCCCTGGGCATGGTGGTGGATGCCGCGGCACTCATTCCCCAGCTGCCGGAGGATGCCGCCGCGCGCAGCCTCGCCGGACTGCGCATCCTGGTGGCGGAGGACAATCCGCTGAACCAGGACGTGGTGCGCGAGTTGCTGACCAGTGCCGGCGCCGGTCCCGACATCGTGGATGACGGTGCCGCGGCGCTCGGCCGGCTGGCGGCGTACCGCTACGACCTCGTCCTGATGGACATGCAGATGCCGGTGATGGACGGGCTGGAAGCCACCCGCCGCATCCGTGCCGACGGCGGTCTGGCCGGCGTCCCGGTCGTCGCCATGACCGCCAACGCGATGGAGGCCGACCGCCGCGCCTGCCTGGAGGCCGGCATGGACGACCATCTTTCCAAGCCGATCGACCCGGAAGAGCTCTATGCGATGGTCGGCCGCTGGGCGCTCCGGCCGCCGGCAGCCGCCGAACCGGCGGCGCCGCTGCCGCCGGCCGCGCCGGCGGGCCGGGCCGCGGCACTCCTCCCGCCTCCACCGCCCTTCGACCGGCTGGCCCCGGAGATCGACGCCGCGTCCGCGCTGAAGCGTGTCCTGAACAATGCCGCCATGTACCGTTCGATGCTGGGCCGCTTCCAAAGCGATCAGCGCGACACGGGGCAGCGGCTGGCCTCGGCGCTGGAGGCCGGCGAGGCCGCCGGGGCGGAACTGCTGGTCCACAGCCTGAAGGGCGTTGCCGGACAGATCGGCGCCATGGCGCTGGCCGACGCGGCGGCGGTCGTCGAGAGCCTGGTCCGGGCCGGGGCCTGCGGTGCCCAGCCGCTGGTCCGCCTGGGGGAGGAACTGGCCCGCGTGCTGGTTGCGATCGACCGGGCGATGCCGGAGCCGGAGCCGGAAGCGGCGGCGGCGGGCGGGCCGAACACTGCAGCGGCCGGCATCGATATCGCCGGCGGGATGGAGGCCGAATGCGGAGAACTCCTGCACCGGCTCGCCACGATGCTGGCCGAGGACGATCCCGAGGCGCAATCCCTGCTCCGGCAGGAGGGGACGGCGCTGCAGGCCGCCCTGGGCCGCGACGCCTATGGCCGGCTGGCCGGCGCGGTCGAGCGTTTCGATTTCGACGAGGCGCTGGAGCTGGTCCGGTCCCTGCCGTTCCACCCCGCGCCGGAGCCGGCAGTGCCGGCATGACGATGTCTTTTGCGGTCTCCCTGCGGACGGCCGCTTCCCTCTGGAGAGTTCAGTGAACAACGAGTCCAATGGCGACCGCCCCGTGATCCTGGTCGTCGACGACACGCCTGACAATCTGGCCCTGATGTCGGCCCTGCTGCGCGACAGCTACAAGGTCAAGGTCGCCAACGGCGGCGAGAAGGCGCTGCGCATCGCCCGCACGGTTCCCCGTCCCGACCTGATCCTGCTGGACATCATGATGCCGGACATCGACGGCTATCGGGTGTGCCGCGACCTGAAGGCCGATCCGGCGACCCGCGACATTCCCGTCGTCTTCCTGACCGCCCTGGCCGAGCAGGAGGACGAGCGGATCGGGCTGGAGCTGGGAGCGGTCGATTACATCACCAAGCCGATCGGCGCGCCGATCCTGCAGGCCCGTGTCCGCAACCACCTGAACCTGAAGGCGGCGGCCGACTTCCTGCGCGACAAGACCCGCTACCTGGAGGCGGAGGTCGAGCGGCGCACCGCCGACATGCGGGCCATCCAGGACGTGACCATCGTCGCCATGGCCTCGCTGGCGGAAACCCGCGACAACGAGACGGGCGCCCACATCAGGCGGACCCAGCATTATGTCCGGGCGCTGGCGGAGGAACTGCAGGGTCACCCGCGCTTCGCCGCCGTGCTGACCGACGACATGATCGACCTCCTGTTCAAATCGGCGCCGCTGCACGACATCGGGAAGGTCGGCATTCCGGATGCCATCCTGCTGAAGCCGGGCAAGCTGACCGCCGGGGAATGGGAGGTGATGAGGAGCCATGCCACGCAGGGCGCCGCGGCGATCGCACAGGCCGAAGCCATGCTGGGCGGCGGCACCGCGTCCTTCCTGCACCTCGCCCGCGAGATCGCCGAGTCCCATCACGAGAAGTGGGACGGCTCCGGCTATCCGCGCGGCCTGAAGGGCGAGGAGATTCCGCTGTCGGCCCGGCTGATGGCGCTGGCCGACGTCTATGACGCCCTGATCTCGAAGCGGGTCTACAAGGATCCGATGCCGCACGAGGAAGCGGCTGGCATCATCGCCGACGGCCGGGGGCGGCATTTCGATCCCGACGTGGCGGACGCCTTCCTGCGAAACGCCGACCGCTTCAAGGCCATCGCGCTGCGGTTCCAGGAGTGACAGGGCGGGCGTGGCGAATAGGGGACGCGCCGCGCGTCCCTTACTCTCCGCAAACAGCCGGTGCCGCCTCCCGGCGGGCGGCGTGCAGGATGCTGTCCAGGTCCGCCGGCACCGGGTCCGGCGCCCCTGGCGGGGCCGTGACCCGCAAGGCCTTGGCCACATAGGTCAAGGACAAAAGCACGCTCCGCCCCCGCCGTCGCGCGTGAGGGACGAGCAAGCGCAAGGCTTCCTGCGCCATCCCCCACGCCTCATCCCGCGGCAAGCCCGGCCGCAGCCCCCGGATCGGGTCGTGCCCCACGGGGTGGTGTAGGAGCTGTGGGGAACCGGCCCGCCGTAGCGCCCTCCGATGGCTGGCGTAGGCGGGCCGGTTATCCATAGCGGGGCGGTCATCGCGGTTCTTCGATAGAGTCTGGTCACCACACCTCAACCCGACCGAAGGGTGACCACGATGACCGACGAGATGATGGCGCTTCGCGCGATGCTTGAGAAGGGCGCGGATGCCGATGTTCTGCGCGAGATGATCGGCTTTGCTGCCGAGCGGCTGATGGAGTTGGAGGTGCAGGGCCTGACCGGCGCCGGTCATGGCGAACGGTCGGCCGAGCGACTGGTTCAGCGCAACGGCTATCGCGATCGCGACTGGGAAACCCGAGCCGGCACCGTCGAGCTGCGCATTCCCAAACTGCGCAAGGGCTCCTACTTCCCCGGCTTTCTGGAGCCGCGGCGGATGGCTGAGAAGGCGCTGACGGCGGTGATCCAGGAGGCCTACATCCAGGGCATCTCGACGCGCTCGGTGGACGATCTGGTCCAGGCCATGGGAATGTCTGGCATCTCCAAGAGCCAGGTCAGTCGGTTGTGCGCCGAGATCGACGAGCGGGTTAAGACCTTTCTCGGCCGTCCCATCGAGGGCGACTGGCCCTACCTGTGGCTGGATGCCACCTACGTGAAGGTGCGCCAGAACGGACGCATCGTTTCGGTCGCCGTGACCATCGCGGTGGCGGTCAACACCGACGGCCGGCGCGAGGTGCTGGGCATGGACATCGGCCCGTCCGAGGCGGAAACCTTCTGGATCGAGTTCCTACGCAAGCTCAAGCGCCGTGGTCTGAGCGGCGTCAAGCTGGTGATCTCCGACGCCCATGGCGGCATCAAGGCCGCCGTCACCCGGGTCTTCCAGGCGACGTGGCAAAGGTGCCGGGTCCATTTCTCCAGGACAGCGCTCGCCCACGCCGGCAAGAGCGGACGCCGTGTCGTGGCGGCCTTCATCGCCACGGCCTTCGCCCAGGACGATGCGGCATCTGCTCGCACGCAGTGGCGGCAAGTGGCCGATCAGGTCCGGGCCAAGCTGCCGAAGCTGGCCACCCTGATGGACGAGGCGGAAGAAGACGTCCTGGCCTACATGACCTTTCCCAGGGAGCATCGGGCCAAGCTCCACTCGACAAACCCGATTGAACGTCTCAACGGCGAGATCAAGCGGCGCACCGAGGTTGTCGGCATATTTCCCAACGAGGAAGCGATTACGAGGCTCATCGGCGCCATCCTCTTGGAGCAAAACGATGAATGGGCCGTTCAGCGGGCACGCTACATGACGCTGGAAACCATCGCCCCGCTCGGCGATGATCCCATCGTCAGCCTGCCCGCTGTGGCCGCCTGACCATCCGGCCAGACCGGCCGGAGAACCTGATGAGCGACCCAGATCCTACACCACTCCTCGGGGCATGATCTTCTTCAGCCGCCGGTTACGAACCGGAATGATCGGAATCCGCTTTGGGATACACTTGAGCAATAGCCGAAGCCATTTCGGCCTCGGTGATCGTGGGAAAGGCTGCCTGCACTCCTTTCCTGGCCTCATCCTGACCGTACCCGGCCATGAACATCGCCAATATCAGAGCGCCGAAGTAGTAGTCTGCATGCAGCAAGATCATCTGCCGGCCGCAATCGGCAGCACTCATCCCAAGCGCCCGGCAATTTTCGATCAGATCGAAGGGGTCATAGGTCGGCGGAGCGAGCCGGCGGATGATCTCGTTCAACTGTTCGGAGGCAATCGACGGAAACGCCGCCCGCAGTGCAGTACGAATGTCGTCGGTACGGTATGCAGAGACATCCATCGCCTTGGCCAGGCCATAGGGAAGCAGGGGCGGGAAGGCCGTGATCACCTCCCGGCCGCAGGCAGCGGGATCGCCCTCTTTCTTGCGGTCGCGTACCATCCTGACCGGCCCTCCCGGCAGAGCGATCAAGGCGGTCGCCGGCGCGCTCAACGGGCTGCCAACGACCCGGTCCGCGTCGTCGGCAGGCAAGGCTTGCAGGGCGACCGTCCAGGCGTCGCCTTCGGCCTCCAAATTCAGCGACTTGCCGTAACGCTGATAACGCGTATCGGCCGCAGCGATCGTCTCGGTCACGCTCTTTCCGTCCGGGGTCGTCAAAAGTAGGAAATAGGCTTCCGCACCGGCGACAGTGTTCCACATGACACCGCAAGCCGTGGGAGAGCGCTCGACTTGCAGCAGAACGGGAGTGGCGAGCCGGACCAGGGCGGATGCGGCGGATTGCGCACTGGGAAGGGTTTGCTCGCCGCCTTTGGCGGTGACCGTCACTGAATACTCGCCGGCCGGTTCATCGGAGTTGAAGCTCAGCACGGCCTCGGCAGCCGAGACGGTGACGCTGAGTGTCGCCGGCCCCACAGCGGTCACTGTATAGGACGTGGCCTGGGCGACAGCACTCCAGCGAACCTCCGCCGCAACATCGGGCGGATCGGAAGCCACGCTCCTCACAATGGTCAATCCGGTGGGAGCCGGCAGGCCGGTAAAGGGGACGACGGTCGACAGCGTACCGGCGACGGTCGAGGATTCCCCGTCGGGCGGCAATGCCTGAACCGCCAGCGTCCATGCTCCGCCGGCCGGTGCCGGCACCATGACCTCGCCGGACTGGGAATCACCCTCGGCAGCAACCACCGGCACCGCGGTAATTGTGCCGTCCGGCGCGGTCAGGATCAGCCGGTAGGAGCCGGCATTGGCGACGGTTTCCCAACTGGCGACGATCATGGCGGGCGCCGCGACATCGGCAGTGGTCTTCGCAGCGGCGATCAGCCCGGTGGGCGTGCCAAGCCGGATCAGAGTCAGCGGCGCGGACGGCAGGCCGGCGACGGTCCCCTCCTCCCCGGTTACGGCGACGGTCACCACGTAATCGCCGGCCGGGTCGTCGGGACCGAAGGCCAGGGTGGTTTCGGCGGTGGTGACGGTTCGGCTCAGCATTACCGGCCCGGCGGCGGTCACCGTGTAGAAGGAGGCGCCGGCGACGGCCGTCCAGCGCAGGGCGACCGTGCCGGCGTCATCGACAGTGGCAGCCAGCCCCTCGGGGATGCCGAGGCGGGTCAGGGTCAGCGGCGCGGATGCCGGACTCGACACGGTTCCGGCACCGCCGGTGGCGACGACCGTCACCACATAGGTGCCAGCCGGTTCGTCCGGGCCGAAGGTCAGCGTGGCGGCGGTTGCCGGCCCGGTCCGGTGGAGCGTCGCCAGGCCGGCCGCGGTCAATGCGTAGGACGTGGCACCGTCGACGCCCGTCCAGGTGACCTCCAGGCTGGTGCCCCCGTCGGAAACGGTCGCCGGCCCGGCCACGAGGCCGGCAGGAGCGGCAAGATAGGTGACCGCCGTGGTCGCCGCCGGGCCGGTTCCGTGGTCGCCCGTCGCCGTGACGGTGATGGTGCAGTGGGCGGGAAGAGCTTCCGGCCGGACGTCGAAGGAATGGGAGCGCGCCCGGTAATCCAACATGCCGCTGGCGGCAATCGGCTTGCCGTCCTGGCCGGAGAGGGTGGCCGTATAGCCTTGGGCGCCGCTGCTGGGCATCCAGCGGGCGGTGACCACCCCGCCCGAAACGGTGACGGCGAGGTTGCCCGGTGCGGCGGGCGGATCGCCGTCGGGACGGCTCTGGCTGCCGGCGGCGGCAAGGGCGGCGGCGATGGCCGGTCCCATCGCCGCGATGGCTGCGGCAGGACCGGCCGCGGTGGCGGCCGCGTCGGCCAGGGCGGCAAGGGCGGCGTCGACGGCAGCGTCCAGCGCCGCATCGACCAGCTTCTGGCAGATCAGGGTCGCGGCATACTCCGCAGCCTCCTTGCCGGCGAACAGCGCCAGGAACTTGGCGATCGATTCCGTGTCGTTCAGCAGGGCCTGGACGATCGATTCCGCAGCGCCCTCGATGGCCTTGCCAATGACCGTCCACAGGTAGTGCGGACTGGAGGAGTCCAGGCTGACGCTGTTGGGAATGGGGATCACCAGCGCGTCCTTCAGCGTGACGGTGGCGAAGGCGTTGCCGTCGCAGGCCAGGCTGTAGGAAATGCTGAGGTTCAGGCTGAGGCCCCTGGTGCTGTCGGAGGCGAAGGTGGGAGACAGGGACCATGTCTGGCCCAGCAGCTTGTCGGTGATGATGTCGACGATCTTGCCGCAGATGCCGTTGCCGCCCTTCGCGCTGGACAACTCCTTCAGGGTGCTGAAGAAATCAATGATGTCCTCGACCGCCTCGAACACCGGCCAGTGATCGACCTTGAAGCCCTGGTCGGCGCTGTAGCTGAAGGACAGCCGGTCGGATGCGTGCAGAAGCGGCAGGTAGTCCCGGGACGGGGAAAGGATGGCCTCGATCTTCAGCCTCCCAGCCGCGCTCTTTGTGGCGGCGACGGTCGCGGCGACGCCGAAGGATTCCTGGAAGAACAGCAGCGACCCGGCGAAGCCGAGCGATCCTGTCCTGCCCTTGGTGTTCAAGGACAGCACGGGGCCGAGACTGCGGTCGCCCTGCCGGGTGATCGACAGGACATAGATGTCGATCGGCTTGGCGATCTCGATCCTGGCGGTGACGCCCTCGTCGTTGACCAGGAGGGTACCGGCGATCTCGATGTCCTTCAGCAAGGTCAGGACGAACGAGGCGGCGACGTTGAAGCCCTCGCGGTAGGTGACGCTCCTCGGACCGCCGGGAAGCGGGCCGGCCGCGCCGGCGGGAGCCGGCAGCAGCGTCGGGGCTGTTCCGTCATGGGACAGCGTCAGGGTCAGCGGGTCCCGTGTCGCGTTGTAGTAGACCTGGCTGCCTGCCAGCAGGGTCAGGTCGACCAGATCGGAGGGCCAGGATGCGTTCTCGATGCACTGGTCGAACAGGGTGCTGATGGACGCCGACCGGGTGAAGACGACGCTGGCCAATGTCGGCTTCGTGCCCTCCAGATACAGGAGACCGGTGAATTGGAGGCTGGCGAAATCGCAGTTGCCCCGCATCATGAACTTGGCGGCGCTCTTGTTCCGCCCGTACGGATAATGGAGGTTGAAGCGGAGGCCGGTGAACGAGATGTTCGGAAAACCGCCATCGAACAGCGAGGCGAGATCGACGTTCCCGACCGCTGCGATATCGGCGGTGACGACCTTCCTGGCGCTGTCCGACTGGATGTCGCCGGTGAAGGTGAAGTGGCTGCCGAACAGGGAGACGTCGAGCGAACCGCTGACGGAGAGCTTTTTCCCCTCCACGATGCTGTAGGTGACGGCGATGTCGCGGAAGGTGAAAATGTCGAACAGGCTGACCGAACCATCCAGTCTGGCGGTGTAGAGCGCATTGCGGATGGCGGTTGCGGCCTTGGTGTCCTTGGCGAAGGTCGCCGACAGGGATATCGAGCTCGCCTTGGAAATTCCGATGTCGGCGATGCTGTAGAACAGGCCGCCGTCGGCATCGGGATCGGTCAGCGCGACCGTCAGCCAGAAGGACGTGGTGCCGGTGACCGGCCGGGTGACAGCCGCGACGGAGGCGGGAACCGGCGACTGGGGAAAGGCGCTTCGCAGGGTGGTTTCCGGAGAGCCGCCGCCGGTGGCGGAAAAGGTGAAGAAGCCCGCCGAGGATACCTTGAGGAAAACCCCGTCCAATTCGAGATCGAAGGATTCGTCCAGCAATTCGACGATGTCGAGATCTCTCATTTCGGCATAGATCAGGCTGTGCGACTTCGATATCGACAATTTGCAGACGGTCGACGCTTCCAGTTTCTTGCTGAAAACCTTGAAAAACTGGAAGGTTGCGCTGATGCCGATCTGCATGGACGGGCTCTTTCCGCAAATTTTCAAACGAGGAGGCGGGTGTGCGGCAAGCGACCCGGCCGGATCGCGGGATCGATACGCCGCACAGGAACGCCGCAGAGAAACGCCACATCGGGATCGGATCGTGAAGAACCGGAACCGCTCCCGGGCGTGACTCCGACCGCCATGCAGGACGCTATGGCTTTACGGTTCTCAATTGCCCTCGATGGCTGCCGCCGCCTTGAAGGTCTTCTTGACCTTGTCGTATTCGCCTTCCGCCACCACCACGTTCAGGGACTGGACGATGTCGCCGGCAGCGGCGGTGATCAGATCCTGCGGCGGCGCCACCGCGACATAGACGAAACCGGAACCGCCGATGGCAACCGTCAGGACGCTCGCCTCCTTGTCATCGCCGTCGGTCGCCGGCTTGCTGGTGACATCGAAGATGAAGGGACTGTCCTTGGTCGGTGTCGCGGCCGGAACGCTCATGCTGGCGTTGTAGATCGCATTACCGACCTTGAACACCGCGTTCAATTGGATATCGATCGACATTTCATTCTCCAGATCGGCATCTTGGCGTGTCATGCGCGAAAGCCAATGATGGTGTCGTTAACTTGATGGATCGACCGACCCATCACGACAAGAACATAGGTTGTTACATCTAGTAATAGCAATGATCATGTTGTATCAACTTTTTTGATGAAAAATAAATAAGCAATACAATTTAAAAATATAGCTGGGCACCTCGGAACATCCGTGGCGGTGTCAGCGGCGCCATCACGTTCAGGCCTCACCGTGGAAATGCAGATCAGCAAAACGGCGCCATGACCATGCCCAATGGTCGCCGCCATACCGGCTTCCGCTAGCTCGACGAGGCCTTTGCGTCGGTGGTAGGCCAGCGAGCAGGGCAGGAGGAGACTGCAAGGGTGAAGTGCCTTCTTAGCAGGACACGGAAAAACGAACATATTCCGGCTTTTTTCCTCGGCTGAGGCTTGGAAATGGGGTTTCCGACGCCCGTTTTTGTCGGAATGGAGTGCCTTTTCGCGCTCCGAGACGCCCGTAGCCGCCGTTGAGGCGGACTTCGGGCGTGATTATGCCGCCGCCAGCAGCTTGGGCAGGCGGATCAGGTTGTAGGCGGTGGCGGTCAGGGTGAACATCCAACCGACGCGGGCCGTTCCGCGATGACGCGTTTTGCGCAAGCCGGCTCCCTTGATCCAGCCGAACACCTCCTCGATCCGTTTGCGGATTCTCAGGCTGACGGCGTAGCCGGGGTGACGGGTGGTCCGGCCGTCGATCGCCGAGCGGCGGTTGCTCGTGTTCTGCGCGACATGCGCAGCGGCGCCCAGGCTGCGCATGTTCGCCACGAAATCCTTGGTGTCGTAAGCCTTGTCGGCACCCACCGTGATGCAGTGGCGGCCGGGGATGGCCTCGACCATGGAAACCGCCGCTTCGCGCTCAGCCAGACCGGTGGCCGCGGTGATGCGCGGCGTAGATTCGATGTCAGAAACGGTGTCGCGAAAAGGAGCGGTTCGCCGTTAGCGAATAGCAGCTTGACGGGTAATTCGCTATCAGCGATCATAGCTGCATGAAGCTCGTGATCGAAGCCACTGCGCTGAAGGTTCTGCTCCGCATGCCAAAGGGCGATGCGGCCGGGCTGCGGGATAAGTTGAAGACCTTCGCCGCCGCTCCTTATGACCCGCATCCCTGGGCGAAGGCTTTCGGCGGCGGGCAAGGCCGCATCCGCCACGGCGACTGGCGGGCCGTCTACCAGATCGACGGCGATGCGCTGTTGGTCACGGTGCTGAAGGTCGGGAACCGCAAGGAGGTCTATCGATGAACGCTCTGCCCATCACGCCGATCGCCGAGACGGCGGACAGCGTCACCCTCAGCCGGGCCGACTTCGAGGCCCTGGCCGATCTGGTGACGGATGCCCAGGACTTGGCCGACGCCGAAGCCGTAAAGGCACGGCTCGCTGCGGGGGAGACGGAGGCGTTTCCCTTCGAGGTCGCGGAGCGCATCCTTGATGGAGAGCACCCGGTCACGGTGCTCCGCGAGCATCGCGGCTTCACGGCCCGCGGACTGGCGGAAGCCGCCGGCGTGGCTCCGTCCTACCTGTCCGAGATTGAGAACGGGAAAAAGCCTGGCAGCTTCGACGCGATGGCCCGCATCGCCGGCGCGCTCCAGGTGCCGCTGGACCTGCTGGTACGCCACTGAACGGCTGTCGCGAAAAGGAGCTGTCTGGGTGTCCGGCCGATGTCGCAGAAAGGGGCTGGCGCGACTTTCAGGCTTCCTCATTCCTTTCGGGTGTACCGTGACAGCGCAGCCTCGGTTTCACTATGGTCCCGCCGACACGAACGGAGGGGATGAGTATGGCGCGTCGGCGGCTGCTGACCGAGGAGCAATGGGCGAGCTTTCTGGCGGTCCCGGACGATGAGCGCGCCATGGTGCGCCACTACACCCTCGGCCGGGACGACCTCGATATCATTGCCCTCCGGCGGACGCCGCACACCCGCCTGGGCTGCGCGGTTCTGCTCTGCTATCTCCATCATCCGGGGCGGATTCCCGGACCGGAAGAGCGCCCACCCACCGCGCTGCTGGAGTTCGTGGCCCGGCAGGTGGCCGCCGAACCGGACGACTTCATCGCCTACAGCCGACGCGACCAGAACCGGCGCGAGCAGGTCGCCGCGATCATGGCACGAACCGGGCATCGCGCCTTCGACCGCACGCTTTTCCGTGATCTCGCCGCTTGGCTGACCTCCAAGGCACAGATAGCGCGAGACCCAATCATTCTGGCGACGACCCTCATCGATGAGTTCCGCCGCCGCCGCATCCTGATCCCTTCGGCCGCGATCCTGGAGCTGATGCTCCACCAAGCCCGCGGCCGGGCCGAACGAATTCTGCACCGCGCGCTCGTCGAGGGAATCGATCAGCGGTCGACCGACGCACTGGACCGATTGCTGACCCCCTGGGCCGACACCGAAACGACGATGCTCGCCTGGCTGCGCCGTGTGCCGGCGGGCCCCACTGCCCGCAACATGCTGGCGGTCATCGAGCGCCTCACCGCCTTGAAGGGTCTCAGCATCGACCGGGCGTTGCGCGCCCGTGTGCCGGAGGTCGCGTTCGAGCGCCTCGCCGCCGAAGGCCTGCGGATGACGCCGCAACACCTTCAGGATCTGGCAACCTCGCGCCGACGGGCCGTTCTCACTGCCACCGCGATCCGTTTGGAGATGGATCTGACCGACGTCACCCTGTCGATGTTCGACAAGCTGATCGGCAGTCTGGCGCGGAAGGCCGAGCGCCGGACGGCGGAAAACACCCTGCGCTCCGTCCGCGACACCCAGACCCAACTGCGGGTGCTGCTGACCGCGTGCAAGGCGGTGATTGGTGCGCGGGAGGCCGGAACCGATCCCTTCGAAGCCGTCGACCAAGGTGTCGGTTGGTTCCGCTTCATGAAATGCGACACCGACAGCGAAGCCTTGGCAAAGCCGGAGGCCGCCGATCCACGCACCGAGATGCTTGGCCGCTACGCCACCGTCCGGGCCTTCGCCCCCACGCTGCTCAACCGCTTCACCTTTCTCGGCAGTTCCTCGGTGACGCCGTTGCTGCGGGCGCTCGACGTCATTCGGGTCATGCACGCCGCCGGGCGCCCCACCCTGCCCGATAAGCCGCCGACCGGCTTCATCCGCCGGTCCTGGCGCCCCTTCGTCATCAAGAAGGAGGGCATCGACCGGAAAGCTTATGAAATCTGCGCGCTGTCCGAACTGCGCGACCGGTTGCGGGCGGGCGACGTCTGGGTCGAGGGGAGCCGCCAATACCGGGATTTCGAAAGCTGCCTCATGCCGCGTCCGACCTTCGACATTCTTCGGGAAGAGGGGGCGCTGCCCGTGGCCGTTCCACGCAACGCCGAGGGGCATCTTGCCGAAAGGGGCGCCGAACTGGACCGCATCGCCGCCGAAGTGGCGGGCCTTGCTGGGAAGGGGTTGCTGGAGGACGTCGATCTGTCCGACGGTGAACTCCGCGTAACGCCGATCCGGGACACGACCCCACCAGAGGCCGAGGAACTCGGCCGCCGCGCCTACGATCTCATGCCCCGGATCAAGGTCACCGACCTTCTGCTGGAGGTGGACGGCTGGACCGACTTCTCCGGTTGCTTCACGCACCAGCGCAGCGGCCGTCCCGCCGACGACCGGGCGGCGGCGTTGACCGCTGTCCTGGCTGACGGCATCAACCTCGGCCTGTCACGGATGTCGGAAGCCTGCCGGGGATCATCCATGCGGCAACTGGCCTGGATGCACGACTGGCACGTCCGCGACGACACCTACATGGCGGCGCTCGCCCGCATCATCGACACGCATCGGGCCTTGCCCCTGGCCGCCGTCTGGGGCGATGGTCGTACATCATCCTCCGACGGGCAGTTCTACCGCGCCGGCGGCCGCGGCGAAGCCATCGGCGATGTGAACGCCCATCACGGCAACGAGCCGGGCATCGCCTTCTACACCCATGTCTCCGACCAGTACGGCCCTTACCACACCAAGGTGATCGCCGCGACCGCCAGCGAGGCGCCCCACGTCATCGATGGCCTTCTTCATCACCAGAGTGGCCTTGCCATCGAGGAGCACTACACGGATACCGGCGGCGCGAGCGACCATGTGTTTGGGTTGTGTGCCTTGCTCGGTTTCCGTTTTGCCCCACGCATTCGTGATTTGAAGGACCGGCGGCTCTACCTGCTGCCCGGCCGAGAGGCCCCGGCCATTCTGCAGCCTTTGGTCGGCGGAACCATCGACATCGACCATCTCACCGCCAACTGGGCGGAGCTGCTGCGACTGGCAACCTCAATCCATTCAGGAACCACGACGGCCTCGGCCATGCTGCGGCGACTCTCGGCTTACCCACGGCAAAATGGCTTGGCTTTGGCCCTGCGAGAGCTGGGCCGTATCGAACGGACAGCGTTCACCTTGCAATGGCTGCGTGATCCCGGACTTCGGAGACGCGCCAACGCCGGTCTCAACAAGGGGGAGGCCCGAAACGCCCTGGCCAGAGCGATCTTCTTCAATCGTCTGGGTGAAATGCGCGATCGCAGTTTCGAGAACCAGGTCTTCCGCGCATCGGGGCTGAACCTGCTGGTGTCGGCGATCATCCTGTGGAACACACGCTATCTCGAAGCTGCCTTCGTCGAGCTGGCAAGCCAAGGGCATGCTGTCACTCCGGAATTGATGCGGCATGTCGCACCTCTGGGATGGGAGCACGTCGGTCTCACCGGCGATTATGTCTGGGGAGTCGATCCCCTGCCGGAATCCGGTCTCAGGCCATTGCGAAGGATGCAGTCGCTCCTTGCAGCATGAGTTCCATTTCTGTTCTCAGATCCCGGACAATCTGATCACTTTCGTGTAGTGACCCCAGCCGGTCGCAGCCGATCCAGCGGCCGATCAGGTACCAGAACAGTCCACCCGCCACAGCGCCGGCCGTGCCGGCGATCACCACCGGGACGAATTGCAGATCCCCGCGTGCCGCGGTGAAGCCGGCCAGCGGCAGGATCAGCTCCGAGGGGACCGGCGGGAACAGGTTTTCCGCGAACATCAACAGCGCCACCCCGGCATAGCCGGTCTGCTCCACCATCCTCACGATCCAGTCGAACAAGCCCTCGTCCCCCGCCTTTGCCGCCCGTTGCCGTCCGGTCCTGGGGCAAGCAACGCCGGCCGGGCGGAATGGTTGCACGGGAGGGCTCGAACCGGCCGCAAGCCCGGCTTATGTTTGGAGCGGAAACCATCGGGTCGGCGGAGAAGAGGACGGCGGAATGGCGGCGATCAAGCTCGACCGGCATGAGAAGGGGATCCTGGCGGCCCTGCAGGAGAACGCCCGCCTGACCATGCAGGAGCTGGGCGACACCGTCGGCCTGTCGGCCTCGCCCTGTTGGCGCCGGGTGCGCTCGATGGAGGACATCGGCGTCATCCGCCGCTACACGGTGCAGCTCGACCCGCGCAAGCTGGGGCTCGGCGAGTGCGTCTTCGCCCATGTCACGCTGGAACGTCACAAGGAGAATGCTGTCGACCAGTTCGAGACCGCCATCGCCGGCATGCCGGAGGTGCTGGAATGTTTCGCCGTCACCGGCGAGGCCGATTACCTGCTGCGCATCGTCGTGCCGACCACCGAGGATTACGGCCGCTTCCTCAGCGAACGCATCTTCTCGATTCCCGCAGTGTCGCACGTCAAATCCAGCGTGACCCTGAAGGAGGTCAAGTTCGAGACCCGGCTGCCGCTCAATCATTTGGAATAGAGTTTAGAAATGAAAACTCTAAGTTTCATATCTTAATAAATTTATCGTGATTTGTATGTTTTGGGCAACATCTTAACGAGTAGATGTTTCCATCTTCTGGATTATGATATTCATGAATATAATCAGGATAGTCGCTTCCGACTTCTTTCATGAAGTCTAGATAGTCAGATATGTGTAATAAAAACAGAAATCGCCCCTTTCCTTGATGAGAAGAAACAAAAAATCCTTCAATATGATTTAAATCATTTAATTCGAATCCAAAAGAAAAACTGTGAATTATTTGGTTGATAATAGAGCTTGCGCTAACATATTTTTCTGTTTCTGACTCCAAATCATAATTTTCTTCTATCTTATGACAATTCCATCTCGATTGATTGCTACATAAAGCCTTGAAAGTTCTGCATTTCAATAGTTTAGTATGAAGTTCCGTGCATACTTTTCCAGATTCAAACAACTTTCTTATAGAGTAAGCAGAAATAAATATCTTTTTTTCAAAAAGAAATCCCCTCTGTGATGACCTTCTATCTTTTGTTGCCCAGCGTTCAAGAAGAGCGGCGTCACGGAGGAGCCCCTCTTTCCAGGGATAAGATTCGTTAATCACGATTAATCCTCGTTTGCAAAATGCTGCATCGTCTATTCAAAAAGAGCTTACTATATCTATCAATGAACAGAAATCCACGTTAAGAATAACTAATTTTTCCTGCCAAGGCCGGCGCCAGATCGCCGCCGCCCGTCACCGTCACCCGCTCCAGCCCGAGCCAGACGGCCAGACGGCGCAGCTCCACCGCCAGCGGCTGGGCGACGGCATCCGGCCGGGCGTGCGATTCGGCGTGGGCGGCCTGGACCAGCAGGATGCCGGCCTTGCGGTCGGATTTCAAATCGACGCGGGCGGCGATGCGCTCGTCCATCAGGAAGGGCAGGACGTAATAGCCATGCTCCCGCTTGTGGGCGGGGGTGTAGATCTCCAGCCGGATGCGGGCGCCGAACAGGCGTTCGGTCCGCTGCCGTTCCCAGATCAGCGAATCGAAGGGCGACAGCAGGGCGCGGGCCGGGGCCTTGCGCGGCACGCGCAGGTCGGGGGTGACGTAGGCGGTGCGGTCCCACCCCTCCACCGTCACCGGCAGCAGCTCGCCGGCCTCCACCAGTTCGGCGATGCGCAGGCGGGCGTCGGCGACGTCGAGCCGGTGGTAGTCGCGCAGGTCGCGTTCGGTCGCCACGCCATGGGCGCGGGCGGCGATCCGCAGCAGGGACCGCTGGGCCTCGGCCTCCTCCGGCGTGGGGATGTCGAGCACGGCGGACGGCAGCACCCGCTCCGGCACATCATAAAGCCGCTCGAAGCCGCGGCGGCCGGCGGTGGTGACGCGGCCGGCCCAGAACAGGAACTCAAGCGCCCGCTTGCCGTCGCTCCAGCCCCACCAGCCGCCGGCCCCGCGCCCGGCCTCGCTGAGTTCCGAGGCGCCGAGCGGGCCGCGCGCCGCCACCTCGGCCAGCACCGCGTCGAGGTAGGGTCGGCGCTCGGCGGAAAAGCGGGCCAACTCGCCATAGATGCCCTCGCCGCGCTCGGCCCGCGCCATGCGCCAGCGGAACAGCGGTTGCTGCTCCACCGGGATCAGCGAGGCCTCGTGTCCCCAATATTCGAACAGCGAGCGCCGCTTGCCGCCATAGGCCAGCCGGTCGAGCAGCGCCGCCTCGTACGGCCCGAGCCGTGAGAACAGCGGCAGGTAATGCGAGCGGACCAGCACATTGACCGAATCGATCTGTACCAGCCCGAGCCGGCCGATCAGGCGCCGCGCGCGGCGTGCCTCCACCTGGGCAAGCCCTTCGGAAGCGGTTTCGGAAGCGCTGTCGGGGGCCGGGCCGGGGACGGCGTTGGAAAAGCCCTGGGCGGCGATGGCGACGCGGCGCGCCTCGCGCAGGGACAGGCTGTCGGGACGGGGCATCGGACCGGAACGGACGGGGCGGGGACGGGGTGGGGCGCCAGCTTGCGAATGCGTTTGACTTTCGTCAAGGCGGCCGGCGGCGTCCGGACCCAGGCTTGCCGGCGATCCTGCATTTCCGCACCCGTTCCGGGGGAGTCCCCTTCCATGTCCTCACCCAGCCTTGCCGGCCGCGACGCCGGCCCCGCGATCCCGATCCTGTTCCAGTACGGCTTCCGCTGCTTCTTCCTGTTCAGCGGCCTGGCCGCCATGGGCCTGGTGGCCGCGTGGCTGGGCGTGCTGGTCACCGGCGAATGGCCGGACGGCGCGGTCGGCGCCGGCGCCTGGCACGCCCACGAGATGCTGTTCGGCATGATCGCGGCGGCGGTCGCCGGCTTCCTGCTGACGGCGGTGCCGAGCTGGACCGGGACCAGGGCGGTGTCGGGCGTGCCGCTGATGGTGCTGGCCGCCCTGTGGCTGGCCGGCCGCATCGCGGTCTTCCCCTGGGTGGGACCATGGGTGGCGATGCCCGGAGCGCTGGCCGCGGTCCTCGACCTCGCCTTCCTGCCGGCGCTCGGTGTGGCGCTCGCCCGGCCGCTGGTGGCCGCCGGCAAATGGCGCAACAGCGCCTTCCTGATCCTGCTGGGGCTGTTGACCGCCGGCAACCTGCTGATCCATCTGGAATGGCTCGACCTGCTGTCCGGCGGGGTGGAGGCCGGCTTCGCGCTGGGCCTCGGCATCGTGCTGATGATGGTGACGGTAATCGGCGGGCGCATCCTGCCGGCCTTCACCCGCAACGGGCTGGGCAAGGCCGGCATGGCGGTGCGGTCCTGGCCGCTGGTGGAGCGGGCAACCCTGCTGGCGACGCTGGCCCTGATCCCGGCGGCGATGGTGGATGCGGAGTCGGTCGTCACCGGGCTGATCGCGCTCGCCGCGGCGGCCGCCCATGCGGTGCGGCTGGCCGGCTGGCAGGGCTGGAGGGCCTGGCGCTCGCCGATCCTGTGGAGCCTGCATGTCGGCTATCTGTGGGTGCCGGTGGCGCTGCTGCTGCGCGGGCTGCATGCGCTGGCCGGGCTGCCGGCGGCGGCGGGCACGCATGCGATGACGGTCGGCGCCTTCGCGACGCTGATCCTGGCGGTGATGAGCCGCGCCTCGCTCGGCCACACCGGCCGGCCGCTGGTGGTGTCGCGGGCGACGGTCGCCGCCTATGGGCTGCTGACGGCCGCGGCGGCGCTCCGCACCCTGTCGCCGCTGCTGCCGGTGGAGTGGGTGTGGGCGGCGTTGCAATGGTCGGGCTATGCCTGGGTCGCGGCCTTCGCCCTGTTCCTGGCCGCCTATGCCCCGGTCCTGCTGTCCCCGCGCGCCGACGGCCAACCGGGCTGACTGGCCCGGTCCAGGCTCAGTGTTCAGGTCATGCCGCGGAAATGACGGTCGATGGCGTCGTTCATCTCGACCTCGCGGAAGGGCTTGGTCAGGACGGGGCGGTCCTGGTGGCCCTTCGGCAGGCCGGCGACGCCATGGCCGGTGGTGAAGACGAAGGGGATCCCGCGGGCGCTGAGGGCATCGGCGACGCTGTCGACCCGCTCGCCGCGCAGGGTGACGTCGAGCAGAGCCGCGTCGATGCCGCCCCTTGCGATCAGGTCCAGCGCCTCGGCCACCGTGCCGGCCGGGCCGATCACGCCGACATTCTGCACTTCGAGCGAATCCTCGATGGCCATGGCCACCAGCGGCTCGTCCTCGACGAGCAGGATGCGCAACGGCTTGGAGTGGTCGGCTTCCATGGGCGAACGGCTCGCTGAGGGTCTGGGCGGGAAGGTCTTGGGCGGCGGTCGGACTGCAGATGGGGGCGATGTCCCCATGCGGCAACCGGGGTGAGCTTTTCCGTTCAACCCACCGCTTGTCCACTCCGACCTTGGTCATCGCCCATAGGGCCATCCACAAAGCGTATCCGGATATCACCCCGGCCGGACACATCGCCCTAAATCGCCATCAACCTGGATCGCCATCAGCCCAGATCGTCGAGCGCCTGTTGCAGCGACGGATAGAGCGCCTCCACCAGCGAGCCGTCCGGCCGCATCGGCGAGGGCAGCGTGTCCGCCCCTTCCAGGGCACGCGACAGCGGCAGGCCGCCGACTTCGACGAAGCCGCCGCGTTCGCCATATTGGCCGACGATCCAATCCTTGACCGCCGGGTCGCCGTCCAGCGCGTTGTTGTGCGAGATCAGCGCATGGCTGCCGTCGTCGGCGCGCCGGTACCAGGCATGGCAGCCGTCGCCGAGATCCATGGGCTTGAACCCGGCCGCCCCCAGGGGCTCCCGCACCGTCGTGCGCACCCTGTCGGTGCCGAGGCCGGTCTTCCGGTCGAGATCGTCCGCGAGCTCGCTCATGTCGCCTCACTGTTCGTGGTCCTGGATGGACAACGGCGCAGGGCAGGTTTTGTGCCGTGGCCACCTGTCCGAACGTGGGGGGAGGGGATGCCTGTTCGGGGCGGCCGGGTGCACCGGCTATCCGATCAGACGTCGATCGGCTTGCAGGTGCGGAGCGCGGCCAGCGAGCGTTCCAGCAGGTCGCAGAGGTGATCCGCCTGCGCGACAACGTCGGCGGACGGGGCGTGTTCCAGCTCCTTCGCCAGACGGCCGAGCGCAGCGGCGCCCAGGTTCAGCGCGGTGCCCTTCAGCGTGTGGGCGGTGCGGTCGTGCGGCTCCCCGGCGCTGGCCTGGGCGATCAGCCTGTCGACGGTCTTGCGCCCGTTGTCGGTGAAACCGGCGACCGATGCGTCCCAGTCCTCGGCGGTCAGCACCTCCAGCAGCAGGGACACCTGCTCCTCGTCCAGAAGGTCGGCTTGCGGTTCGCTCATGGCGGGCTCCGGTTCGGCGCTGTCGGAAGGAAAACGGCGGGGGCGAAGGGTGAATTCTCCGCATCGTACGGTACGTGTGACATTTCGGCCAGCAGCACCGCGGGACGCAAGGGGTGCCCACATGCTTCGGCATCGGGTGTCGACGGCGACGGCGACGGCGACGGCGACGGCGACCAAGAAATATCACGCTTTGGTTGCGCCCGCTTCGGTAAGTGTCGACGGCATTTTCCATCGTCGAGGATCCCGTCGTGCCTGAAAGAGCCGCCGACCCGCAATCCGCCATCTGCCGCGCCATCCGCCTGCTGCGCGAGCACAGCCGCGGCTGCGATTGCATCGAGACCCGGCGCGTCCTGATCCATACCGAGCGCTGGATGGTCTGGATGCTCCGCCGCGAGGAAGGGGAAACCCTGCCGATCCCGGCCAATTGGTGAGCCATCCGGCGGACATGGACAAAAAAACAGGCCCCTCCGGGTCGGGAGGAGCCTGCTTCGAGGGGGACGCGGCTTGCGGCGCGTCAGGTCATGCTGCGCAGCTCCTCGGCGCGGGTGGAGCGCGAGGCGGCGAAATGGTCCTTGGCCAGCAGCGTGTAGACCGCCGGCAGGACGAACAGCGTGAACAGCGTGCCGATCAGCATGCCGGCCACGATGACGAGGCCGATGGAGAAGCGGCTGGCCGCGCCGGCACCGGCCGCGGTCAGCAGCGGAAGCAGGCCGACCACCATCGCCGCGGTGGTCATCAGGATCGGGCGCAGGCGGACGCGGGCGGCATGCTCGATCGCGGTGCGGCGGTCGACGCCCTCGTTGATCTGCATCTCGCGGGCGAACTCGACCAGCAGGATGCCGTGCTTGGAAATCAGGCCGATCAGCGTCACCAGGCCGACCTGGGTGTAGATGTTCATGGTGGACAGGCCGAAGAACAGCGGCAGCAGCGCGCCGCAGATCGACATCGGCACCGACACCAGGATCACCAGCGGGTCGCGCAGCGATTCGAACTGCGCCGCCAGCACCAGATAGATCACCACCAGCGCGAAGGCGAAGGTGACCATCAGCTGGCTGCCCTCGGTCACGAACTGCCGCGATTCCGACAGGTAGGCGTGGTTGAAGCCGGCCGGCAGCTGGGTGCGCGCCTGCTCCTCCAGGAAATCGACGACCTGGCCCATCGAGACGCCCGGCATCGGCACCGCCGAGAAGGTGGCCGACGGCAGCTGGTTGTACTTGTTCAGGGCGTTGGGCTCGGTCGCCGTATCCACCGACACCACGGTCGACAGCGGGATCTGGGCGCCGGACCCGGAGGTGACGTAGTAGCCGGTCAGCGAGTCCGGCGTCAGCCGGTCGGCCCGCGGCACCTGCGGGATGACCTCGTAGGAGCGGCCGTTCAGGTTGAAGCGGTTGACGTAGTTGCCGCCGACCAGCACCGACAGCGTGCTCGACACCGACTGCATGGTCAGCCCGAGATCGGCCGCCTTGGCGCGATCGATCTTCAGCCGGACGACCGGGCTGTCATATTGCAGGTCGCTGTCAGTGATGATGAACATGCCGCTCTTGGTGGCGGCGTCCTTGATCCGCTCGATGGCGTCGAAGATGGTGCGGTAGTCGCCGGGGCTGGAGATGACCATCTGCACCGGCAGGCCGCCGGTGGATCCCGGCAGGGCCGGCGGCGACACCAGGAACACGTTGATGCCCGTCACCTTGCTCAGCTCCGCCTGGGCCAGCGGCTGGAGTTCCGACGCACTGCGCTCGCGCTCGTCCCACGGCTTGAGGATCATGCCGGCGAAGCCCTGGTTCAGGGTGGGCATGCCGGTCAGGACGAAGCGGGTATCGGTCTCGGGGAAGGAAGCGAAGGTGTCGTCGATCTGCTTGCCGAAGCTGTCGATGTAGTCGAGGTTGGCGTATTGCGGCCCCTTGGAGATGCCGAACAGGATGCCCTGGTCCTCCTCCGGCGCCAGTTCCGACATGGTGTTGGCGAACAGGTAGCCGACGCTGGCCAGGATGCCGACGGCGAACAGCAGGGTGGCCGCGCGATAGTCGAGCGTGCCGTGCAGGCGCCGCTCGTACCAGTCGGCCAGCTTCTCGAACTGGCGGTCGAGGAAGGCAGCGAAACGGCCCTGGGAGCCGCCCTCCTTGAGGATGACCGAGCACATCATCGGCGACAGCGTCAGCGCCACGACGCCCGACACGATCACCGCGGCGGCGAGCGTGAAGGCGAACTCGCGGAACAGGGCGCCGGTCAGCCCGCCCAGCAGGCCGATGGGGGCATAGACCGCCGCCAGCGTGATGGTCATCGAGATGACCGGCCCGACGATCTCCCGCGCCCCCAGCAGCGACGCGGCGACCGCCGATTTGCCCTGCTCGATGTGGCGGTGGATGTTCTCGACCACGACGATGGCGTCGTCGACCACCAGGCCGATGGCGAGCACCATCGCCAGCAGCGTCAGCAGGTTCAGCGAGAAGCCGAGCGCCAGCATGAAGCTGGCGGCGCCGATGATCGACAGTGGGATGGTCACCACCGGGATCAGCACCGAGCGCAAGCTGCCCAGGAACAGGAAGATGACGACGATGACGATGGCGACCGCCTCCAGCAGCGTCTTCACCACCTCGTCGATCGAGGCCTGGATGAAGCGGGTGCTGTCGTAGACGATCTCCATCTCCATGTTGGGCGGCAGGTTGCGCCGCAGCTCGGACTCCATCTTGCGGATGTCGGCGACGATGTTCAGCGGGTTGCCGGTGGGGGTGCTGTCGACGCCGATGAAGATCGCCTGCTGCCCGTTCATCGCCACGCTGGCGTCGAAGCTCTTGGAGCTGAGTTCGACCGTGGCGATGTCGCGCATGCGCACCAGCGCCCCGTCCTTGGCCTTCACCACCATCTCGCGGAACTGCTCGACGTCGGTCAGGCCGGTGTTGGCGGTGACGTTGGAGACGACGAAGACGCCCTTGGTCTGGCCGGGCGCTGATTGGTAGTTGTTGGCGGTGATCGCCGCCGAGACGTCGGCGGGGGAGATGTTGCGCGCCGCCATCTTGACCGGGTCGAGCCACAGCCGCATGGCGAAGGTCTGGCCGCCCAGGATCTGGGCGCGGGCGACGCCCTCCACCGTGGACAGCACCGGCTGCACCACGCGCGTCAGATAGTCGGAGATCGCCGCCCCGGACAGCTCGGGGCTGGAGAAGCCCATGTAGAGGATCGAGGTCGTCTCGCCGGTCGATTTCAGGATGACCGGGTCGTTGGCCTCGCGCGGCAGCTGGTACTTCACCTGCTGCACCTTCGCCATCACGTCGGTCATCGCGACGTTGGGGTCGAAGTTCAGCCGGACATAGGCGGTGACCACGCTCTGCCCCTGGGTGGAGGAGGAGGTCAGGTAGTCGAGCCCCTCGGCCGAGGACACCGCCTGTTCGATCGGCGTGGCGATGAAGCCCTGCATCAGTTCCGGCGAAGCGCCGGGATAGCTGGTGGTCACGGTGATGACCGTGTTCTGCAACTGCGGATACTGCCGGATCGGCAGTTCCAGCATCGCGCGGGCCCCGATCAGCAGGATCAGCAGGCTGACCACGACCGACAGGATGGGCCGGCGGATGAAGATGTCGGTGAAACTGCCCATGGGGTCGGCCTCAGTTCTGCGGCAGGGTCTGCGGCGGGGTGAGCGGATTGCTCTCCGCCGGGACGACGGCGGCGCCGTTCGCCAGCTTCAGCTGGCCCGACACCACGACGCGGTCGCCGGGCTTGATGCCGCTGCGGATCTCCACCTGGTTGGCGAGGCGGTCGCCGACCTTCACCGGTTTGCGCTCCACCACCAGCTGCTCCTTGCCGTCGGGGGTCTTCTGCGATGTGGCGACGAAGACCGAATCGCCGTAGACGGTGTAGTCGATCGCGGTTTCCGGCACGATCAGCGTGTCGGGCTGCGGCGGCAGGACGACGCGGACATTGGCGAACATGCCCGGCCGCAGCTGGCGTTGGCGGTTGTCCATGGTCGCCTGTACCTTGACGGCGCGGGTGTCGACGCTGACCTGCGGTTCGATGGTGGTGATCTTCGCCTCGAAATCGCGACCGGGCAGGGCATCGACGTTGATCAGCACGCCCTGGCCGACCGACAGCCTGGTGAAGGACTGCTCCGGCAGGGTGAAGTTGATGTAGAGCTGCGACAGGTCGGTCAGCGTGACGATGGTGGCGCCGGGATTGACGTAATCGCCGACATTGACCTGCCGGATGCCCAGCTCGCCGTCGAACGGCGCCTTGATCAGCTTCTGGCCGATCAGGGCCTGGGTCCGCTTCATGTTCGCGTTGATCTCGTCGAGCTGCGCCTGATACTGGTCGACGTTGCTCTGCGGCGTGGCCTGGCTGCGGCGCAGGTCGCGGTAGCGTTCCAGGTTCAGCTCGGCCAGCCGCGCCTGGGCGCGCTGGGCCAGCAGGTCGGCCTGCTCGGTGGCGTCGTTCAGCTGCACCAGCGGGTCGCCGGCCTTGACGCGGGCGCCCGATTCGAAGGGAATGCGGTCGACGCGGCCGGCGACCTCGGGGGCCACCGTCACCTGCCGGGCCGCCTGCAGCGTGCCGATGGCGGACAGGTATTTCGGGATGGTCTGCACCGTCGCCTCCGCCAGCGCCACCGGGGTGGGCGGAGGCTTGTTGTTGGCGAAGAAGTCGGCGATCGCCTTGGCGCGGAAGGTGTTGAAGCCGTAGAGCGCCGCGCCCAGCAGCCCCAGCACCACCAGCATGATGACGATGCGAACCGTCAGCCGCCCACGGGTGACGGGCTTGCGCGGATGCTTCGGCGGCGGGGGCGGCGACGCCCCGTGGCCCGGCTCGGCCGCCGGGTGCCCGAATGACGTCTCGGTCTTTGGCGAATGGTCCAGGGTCACGATCGGCTACTCCGGTCTCTCGGGTGTGGGTTCGTCATTGTGGATCCCGCCGTCCTGCGGCGGGGCGAATGGCACGAAGGGAAAGCGTCCGCCGCGTTCCTGGGCGGCAATCGACTCGTCGCGCAGGCCGATGCCGCGCAGGATGAACCAGATGGCCTGCCGCGCAAGGTCGGGACGGCCGCAGGGGTAGGGGACGACCGCGCCGCCGGACAGGCAGACGGTCGCCATCATCCCGCAAAGATGCTCGGCAAGCCAGAGTCCGTTCTCGGTGTCGATCGGTCCCGGAACAAGGTCGCCTGCGGCGGTGGCGGCGGCGATGGAGGCGGCGAAGCAGGGCAGGAAGCGGCTGCGGATGCCTTCATAGACCTGCCGCATGAACTCGCCGTCGTCCAGCAGGCTGATGATCGACAGGCGATGGCGGGCCCGCTCTTCCGGATCGGCGGGAACCTCGATCACGAAATGGGTGACCAGCCCCTGGATCATCTGCGCCAGCGTCGCGGTGCCCGGCGGCAATGCCACCAGCCGGTCATATTCCGGATCGTCGTCGATGCAGGTGAGGAAGATCGCCTCGTACAGCGAGGCCTTGGTCGGGAAATGCTTGAAGATCAGCGCCTCCGACACGCCGGCGGCCTGCGCGATCTCCTTGGTGGTGGTCGCGGCAAAGCCCTTGCGCGCGAACAGCGGCAAGGCGGCGTCTAGGATCGCCCGCTTGCGGGCGTTGCTGTCGAGGCGTGGAGCCATCGGAGGGTGGAACACTCGCTGGTGATAAGTGAGTGCTTACTCACCCTGGATGGGGTTGATATAGCTTGGCTGCGTCACTCTGTCCATCGGCTTCAGTGCGGGGGCGAAAGGTCTCCTGCCCGGTCCCTGACAGAGTTCCCCCCGGCCGTACCCCCGATCTTTCGTCATTTTTTGAAGCTGTTGGGATGGACGAGCGGTTTTCCGCACCCGCACAATCGCCTTACAGTCAGGTCATCGACCTGACCGGAAGGAGCGTGCGTGTGATGGAGCCCATCCTGTGGGAATGGATCAACGCCCTGGCGCGGTGGCTGCACGTCATCACCGCCATCGCCTGGATCGGATCGTCCTTCTATTTCATCCATCTCGACGCCTCGCTGCGCAGGCGGGCGGGGGCGCCAGCCGGCACGGCGGGCGATGCCTGGCAGATCCATGGCGGCGGCTTCTACCACATGACCAAATACATGGTCGCGCCGCCGCAGCTGCCCGAGGATCTCACCTGGTTCAAGTGGGAATCCTACGCCACCTGGCTCAGCGGCTTCTTCCTGATGTGCGTGCTGTACTATCGCGGCGCCGACCTGTTCCTGATCGACCAGGACGTGCTGGCGCTCACCCACTGGCAGGCGGTGGCGATCAGCGTCGGCGCGCTGGCGGCGGGCTGGGTCGCCTACGACCTGATGTGCAAGTCACCGCTCGGCCGCAACGACGGGGCGCTGGCGCTGGCCGGCTTCGTCATGCTGGTGGCGACCGCCTGGGCGATGACCCGGATCTTCAGCGGACGCGGCGCCATGCTGCAGGTCGGCGCACTGATGGCGACCATGATGGCCTGCAACGTCTTCATGCTGATCATCCCCAACCAGCGCAGGACGGTGGCCGCCATGCTGCGCGGCGAGACGCCGGACCCGTCCTTGGGCAAGAAAGCGAAGCAGCGCTCGCTGCACAACAACTACCTGACCCTGCCGGTCGTCTTCCTGATGCTGTCCAACCATTACCCGCTGGTCAGCTCCACCCGCTACAACTGGGTGATGGTGGCGCTGGTGCTGGTGGTGGGCACGGCGATCCGCCATTTCTTCAACAGCCGCCATGCCGGCAAGCCGACTCCCTGGTGGACCTGGGGCGTCGCCGCCGCCGGCATGCTCGCCTGCGTCTGGCTCAGCACCCTGGGCCCGGCGGGGAGCGGCGGCGACAGCGCCGCGCTGCCGGCCAAGGTCGGTTTCGCTCAGGTGGAGGAGATCGTCTCCACCCGTTGCAGCATGTGCCATGCCGCCCAACCGGTGTGGGAGGGCATCGCCACCCCGCCGCGCGGCGTCGTGCTGGAGGGCGACGGCATCCGCCGCCATGCCGGAGAGATCCGCCTGCAGGCCGGATTCAGCAACGCCATGCCGCCCGCCAACATCACCGGCATCACGCCGCAGGAACGTGCGGTGTTGGCTGCGTGGTCGGGCGACATCAAGTAACCCTCCCTCTTATCGACGTCATCGAACCGGATCCCCATGACCGACCAGCCCGCCGCCTCTCCATCTGCCGCCCCCGTATCCGCCGCCATCCGCGGACGCCTGCTCAGCTTCCACCGCGCGCCCGTGGGGCCGGGCAACCTCGATGCCCTGCGCCATCACGAGGACGGGCTGCTGCTGGTCGGGGTCGATGGCCGCATCGCCGCGGTGGGGGACTGGGCCGCGCTGCGCGGCCAGGTGCCGGACGGCGTCACGGTCGACGACCATCGCGGCCGGCTGGTGCTGCCGGGCTTCATCGACACCCACATCCATTTCCCGCAGACCCAGGTCATCGCCTCCTACGGGGCGCAGCTGCTGGACTGGCTGGAAAAATACACCTTCATCGAGGAGCAGAAATTCGCCGACCCGGCCCACGCCGCCGCCAATGCCGCCTTCTTCATGGACGAGCTGCTGCGCAACGGCACGACGACCGCGGTGGTCTACGGCTCGGTTCACCCGCAGTCGGTCGACGCCCTGTTCGCGGAGGCCGAGGCGCGCGGCGCCGGGCTGATCGCCGGCAAGGTGATGATGGACCGCCACGCCCCGGCCGTCCTGACCGATACGGCGGAAAGCGGCTACCGCGACAGCAAGGATCTCATCGCCCGCTGGCATGGGCGCGGCCGGCAGCGCTACGCCGTCACCCCGCGCTTCGCCATCACCTCGACTGAGGCGCAGCTGGAGGCGGCTGGCGCGCTGCTGCGCGAGCATCCCGGCGTCCACATGCAGACCCACCTGTCGGAGAACACCGAGGAGATCGCGACGGTGCGCCGCCTGTTCCCCGGTGCCCGCGACTATACCGACGTGTACGACCGCTTCGGGCTGCTGGGGCCGACCTCGCTGTTCGGCCACTGCATCCATCTGTCCGAGGCGGAGATGATCCGGCTGCACCAGAGCGGGTCGGTCGCCGTCTTCTGCCCGACCAGCAACCTGTTCATCGGCAGCGGCCTGTTCGATCTCGACGCCCTGTCGAAGCCGGAACGGCCGGTGCGCACCGCCATCGCCACCGATGTCGGCGGCGGCACCAGCTATTCCATGCTGCGCACCGCGGCGGAGGGCTACAAGGTGCTGCAGCTGCAAGGCCGCAACCTGCCGGCGCTGGCGGCGCTGTACTGGATGACCCGCGGCAATGCCGAGGCGCTGGGAATGGCCGGCGAGATCGGCAGCCTGGAGCCCGGCTGCTGGGCCGACCTCGTCGTGCTCGACCCGGCGGCGACGCCGGCTATGCGACATCGCATGAAGACGGTGGAGGGCGACCTGGAGGAGGAACTGTTCATCCAGGTGACGTTGGGCGACGACCGTTCCGTCGCCGCCACCTACCTGCGCGGCCGCAACTCGCACCTGCGGCAAACGTGTGCTTGACCGAAGCCCCCAGCGCCTGTAGGACTTCCTCCGTCATTGGGGAGTAGCCACCCGCCGGCGAGCAGATCCGGTGGGGTTCGCGTCAACAGACTTGGACGGTTCCGGCCTTCGGCCGTTTCCGCCATGGCGCGCACGGCGGCCATTGGGCCGACCCGGCGAGACCAGTGGATCGGGCATCTCCGCGGCCAGCCGGGGTCCGTCCGATTCCACTGCGTTGTCTGGCCCGGGAATAGCCATGATCGCCACGTCCCTCGCTCTCGCCTTCAGTCTCTCGATGGATTCCTTCGCCGCGGCGCTCGGCCGTGGCGCCTGCTCGCGCCGGTCCGGCCTGCCCGAGGCGATGCGCGTCGGTGCCGCCTTCGGCATCTGCCAGTTCGCCATGCCGCTGGTCGGCTGGGGCATCGGCATCGCCTTCGCCAGCCTGGTCGAGTCGGTCGACCACTGGATCGCCTTCGGCCTGCTGCTGGCGGTCGGCGGCGCCATGCTGCGCAACGCCGTCATGAACAGCGACGACGGGGCGGAGGATGATTGCAGGCCGGTGAAGAGTGCGCGGTCCGAGTGGCTGGCGCTGCTGACCACCGCCATCGCCACCAGCATCGACGCCGCCGCGGTCGGCGCCGGCCTTGCGATGGTCGATGTCGACATGGTGACGACCTCGGCCCTGATCGGCGCGGTGACCTTCGCCGTCGCCTTCGGCGGCGTCCTAATCGGCCGTGCCGCCGGCAGCCATCTCGGCCGCTGGGCGGAAATGGCCGGCGGCGTCGTGCTGATCGGGCTGGGGGCGAAGATCCTGCTGGAACACACGCTGGGGTGAGTAGAAAAGGGCCGGGGCGGGGGCTCCCGCCTCAGCCCGCCCCCGCTTCAGCCCGTCCTGCCTCAGCCCGCCAGCGTCGTTCCCATCTCCCAGAAATCCGCCTCCAGCCGGCAGGCCTGCCGGAAGACCGTCAACAGCTTGGGGAAGCGTGCCGGCGTCATCCCGTCGGCCGCCAGTCGGTCGAGAGTCTCGCGCGCCGCCCGCGCCACCTCCTGATAGGTGTCGCCGGCATATTCGGCGATCCACACGCGATAAGGGTTGCTCTCGTCCAGGGCGCCCGGCAGTGCGGCCAGCCTGCGGCCGATCTCGGCATAGCCGATGACGCAGGGGCTGAGCGCCACATGCAGATCCAGCAGGTCGCCGCGCAGCCCGGTTTCCAGCACATAGCGGGTGTAGGCCATCGTCGCCTTGGCCTCCGCCGCCTGCTCCAGCTCGGCGGCCGACAGTCCCCAGCCGGCGCACAAGCCGACATGCAGATCCATCTCGACGTCCAGGATCGCCTTCAGCCCGCCGAGCGCCGAACGCATCTCGCGCAGGTCGCGCCCCTTGTAGATGGCGAGCGCGTAGGCGCGGGCGAAATGGATCAGGAACAGGTAATCCTGGACCAGATAATGGCGGAAGCACTCTTGCGGCAGGGTGCCGTCGCCCATCCCGCGCACGAAGGCGTGGTCGACATAGGCCGCCCAGTCCGGCCGCGCTTCGGCGACGAGCCGGTCGAACAGGTCGGGGCCAGGGAGGATATCCGCGGTCATGGTCTCGTTCTCCGCTGAAGCCGATGAATGAGGATGTGGATGCGGGCGTGGCCGGCAGTCACCTGTCTGCCCCCCACCGGTCGCGGAACACCAGCTCCTCCAGCGGCAGGCGCCGGCGCCAGCCTTTGCTTTCCAGCTCCGGCGCCGTCTCGAAATGGGTGACGTGCCCGATGCAGAGATAGGCGATCGGCACGATGCGCTCGGGAATCCCCAGCGCCTCTTTCAACGCGTCCTCGTGCAGGATGCTGACCCAGCCGACCCCCAGCCCTTCGGCCCGTGCCGCCAGCCACAGATTCTGCACCGCGCAGACGCAGCTGTAGAGATCCATCGCCGGCATGTGGGTGCGGCCCAGCACCACCGGGCCGCTGCGCTCGCGGTCGCAGGTGATGCAGAGATTGACCGGCGCCTCGCGGATGCCTTCCAGCTTCAGGCGGCTGTAGAGGCTGCGCCGCTCGCCCTCGAACATCGCCGCCGCTTCCTCGCTGGCCCGGGTGAAATCGGCATGGATGCGGGCCTTCACGGCGGGATCGGTGACGACGATGAAGTTCCAGGGCTGCATGAAGCCGACCGACGGCGCATGGTGGGCGGCCAGCAGGATGCGGTCAAGCACGTCACCGGGCACCGGGTCGGGCCGGAACTGCCCGCGGACGTCGCGGCGGGAGAAGATCGCCTTGTAGAGCGCCTCGCGCTCGGGAGCGGTGAAGGCGTCGTCCTTACCTTCACTCATGATTTCACCCCTCTCGCGATCAGGTGGACGAAGGATCCCAGCGCCAGCCCGCGCCGGCCGCCCAGCCCGCCCAACTCGCTGCCGTCGGCGGTCTTCGCCGTCAGCAGCGGCGCGTCGCCGCCGCGCGCGAGCGTCGAGGCGTAATGGAACTCGTGCCCCATCAGCGGCGTGCCGGCCGGTCCCAGCGGCCCGTCGGCCGTCAGCTCGGCGCGGCGATAGCCCAGATGCAGCCGCCGCCTGGCGAAGGAGGTGCGCACGCCCAGCAGGCCGGTCATCGGGTGGGTGACGCCGTCGGCATCCTCCAGCGTCTCGCCCATCACCATGTAGCCGCCGCATTCGCCATAGACCGGCATCCGCTCCGCCGCGGCGCGCAAGGCTTCGCGGAAGCGCCCGTTGGCGGCGAGGCGGCCGGCATGCAGTTCCGGATAGCCGCCGGGCAGATAGACGGCGTCCGAGTCCTCCGGGGGCGGCTCGTCCGCCAGCGGCGAGAAGAAGCGCAGCTCCGCCCCGGCGGCGCGCCAGCCCTCCATCAGGTGCGGATAGACGAAGGTGAAGGCGGCATCGCGGGCGATGGCGACCCGCTGGCCGAGCGGCGCCAGCGCCGGGGCGTCGCTGCCGGGTCCGGCCTGCGACGGGCGGGCGAGCGCGGCGACGCGGTCGAGGTCGACATGCTCGGCGACGAAGCGGCCCAGCGCGGCCAGCCGGCCGGCCAGCCCCTCGGTCTCGTCGGCCTGGACGAGGCCGAGATGGCGTTCGGGCAGGGTCAGGTCCGGCGCGCGGGGCAGGGCGCCCAGCAGCGGGATGCCCAGCGCCTCGATGGCGGAGCCGGCCAGCGCGGTGTGGCGCGGGCTGCCGACATTGTTCAGCACGACGCCGCCGATGGTCACGTCGTCGCGGTAGGTGGCGAAGCCCTTCACCAATGCCGCCGCCGACTGCGACTGGCCCTTGGCGTTCACCACCAGCAGGACCGGCCAGCCGGTGCGCGCCGCGATCTCCGCCGTCGAGCCGGTGCCGGTGGCGCCGATGCCGGCGACCCCGTCGAACAGCCCCATCAGCGCCTCGCACACCAGCAGATCGGCGCCCTCGGAGGCGCGGGCGGCCAGCCCGTCCAGCAAATCGGGGCCCATCGCCCAGGTGTCGAGATTGACGCTCGGCCGGCCGGTGGCAGCGCGGTGGAAGGCCGGGTCGATGTAGTCCGGCCCCGATTTCACCGCGCCGACGGCGACGCCGCGGGCGCGCAGGGCCGCCAGCAGCCCGAGCGTCAGCGTCGTCTTGCCGGTGCCCGACGCCGGGGCGGCGACGATCAGGCCTCTGGCCATCGCTCCTTCAGCCATGGGCCCATCAGCCATGAACGAGCGCCGCCTGTGCCGGCAGCCAGTCCAGCGCCGGGCGCAGCCGCACCATCTCGCCGATCACGATGATGGCGGGCGGCTCCAGCCCGCTCGCCGCCAGATCGGCGACGCAGGTGCCGAGGCTGGTGACAAGGCTCTTCTGGTTGGGGGTCGTCGCCTCGGTCACCACCCCGACGGGGGTGTCGGCGGCAAGCCCGCCGGCCATCAGCTCCGCGGCGATGGTCGGCAGCGCCTTCCATCCCATATAGAGGATCAGCGGCACCCTGGTGGCGGCCAGAGTCCGCCAATCCGGCCCGCCGCCCAGCGAATGGCCGGTCGCCAGGATCACCGCCTGGTTGGTGTCGCGATGGGTCGCCGGAATGCCGGCATAGGCCGGGCCGGCGAGGCCCGAGGTGATGCCAGGGACGATGCGGAAGGGGATGCCGTGGGCGGCCAGCGCCTGGGCCTCCTCGCCGCCGCGGCCGAAGACGAAGGGGTCGCCGCCCTTCAGCCGCAGCACCCGGTGGCCCTCCTGCGCCAGCTCGATCAGGCGGCTGGTGATGTCGTCCTGGTGGGCGGAGGGACGGCCGCCGCGCTTGCCGGCGAATTCCAGCCTTGCCGCCGGGTTGGCGAGCGCCATGATCCGTGGGCCGACCAGCGCGTCATGGACGATGACGTCGGCTTGCCTTAGACCTTGCAGCGCCAGCAGGGTCAGCAGGCCGGGATCGCCGGGACCGGCGCCGGCCAGCCAGACGCTGCCGGGGGCGAAGGGGACCTGGACGCTTTCGGGAATGGACGACTCAAACGACATGAACGCGGACTCGGGGCTGGAAAGCGGGAAGGCGGACGGCGGCGACGGCACGCCGGAGCATGCTACACCCTTGCGCCGCGGCTGGACGACGGGAACCTGTGCGACCGCCGCGGCACGCGCGGCGGCGGAAGCCCTGTTCGGCGGGGAGTTTCCCGATCCGGTCGCCGTCACCCTGCCCGGCGGCCAGACCCCGGCCTTCGCACTGGCGGTGACGGAGCGGGGGGAGGGGGCGGACGGCCCCTGGGCTGCGGCCGGCGTGGTCAAGGATGCCGGCGACGATCCCGACGTGACCCATGGCGCGCTGGTGCGGGCGCGGGTCTGGCACGGCCCGCCCGGCAGCGGCGTCACCTTCCGCGCCGGTCCCGGCGTCGGCACCGTGACCCTGCCCGGCCTGCCGCTGCCGGTGGGCGAGCCCGCCATCAACCCGGTGCCGCGCACCATGATCGCCGAGGCGGTGGGGGAGGCGGCGGCCAGGGCCGGCCGGCCGGCCGACCTGGTGGTCGAGGTCGGGGTGGAGAATGGCGAGCTGCTGGCCCGGCGCACCATGAACGGCCGGCTCGGCATCCTCGGCGGCCTGTCGATCCTGGGGACGACCGGAATCGTCGTGCCCTATTCCTGCGCGGCCTGGATCGCGTCGATCCAGCGCGGCATCGACGTGGCGCGGGCCGCCGGCCTGACCCATGTCGCGGCCTGCACCGGCGATCTGTCGGAAAAGGCGGTGACGGCGCGCTACGGCTTTGCCGAACAGGCGCTGATCGACATGGGCGATTTCGCCGGCGGCACGCTGAAATACCTGCGCCGCCAGCCGATCCCGCGCCTGACCCTGTGCGGCGGCTTCGCCAAGTTCGGCAAGCTGGCGCGCGGGCTGATGGATCTGCATTCCAAACGCAACAGCGTCGATCTCGACTGGCTGGCCGACCGGCTGGCCGAACTGGGCGCCGGGCCGGAGCTGGCCGGGCAGGCGCGCGGCGCCAACACCGCGGCTCAGGTTCTGGGCATGGCCGAGGCTGCCGGCCTGCCGCTTGCCGACCATGTGGCGGCGCTGGCGCAACGTGCGGCGCTGGAGATGCTGGAGGGCGCGCCGGTGGATGTCGAGGTTCTGATCACCGACCGCCAGGGACGGATCGTGGGGAACGCGCCTTTCTCCGTTCCGAATGCCCCTCACTCCCCCAGCCCCCGGTAGCGGCGGACATGGCTGCCGTCATAGAGGGCGCTGCAGCGGAAATCCTCATGCTCCAGCGCCGGGCCGACCAGGATCAGCGCGGTGCGTTCCATCGGCGCCGCCGCCACCTGCGCCGCGATGTCGGCCAGCGTGCCGCGCACCACCCGCTCGTCCGGCCAGCTGGCGCGGTAGACCACCGCCGCCGGGCAGCCGGCGCCGTAGAGCGGGGTCAGCCGTTCGACCACCCGGTCGAGGACATGGATCGACAGGTGGATCGCCAGCGTCGCGCCGGACGCCCCCAGCACCTCCAGCGTCTCGTTCGCCGGCATCGCCGAGGCGCGGCCTTCGGTGCGGGTCAGGATCAGCGTCTGGCTAACCTCCGGCAGGGTCAGCTCGCGCCCGAGCGCGGCCGACGCCGCGGCGAAGGCCGGCACGCCGGGGGTGATGGTGTAGGGGATGCCGAGTTCGCGCAGGGCGCGGGTCTGCTCCCCCAGCGCGCTGTAGACCGACAGGTCGCCGGAATGCAGCCGCGCCACCTCCTGGCCGGCGGCATGGGCGACCCGGAACTCGGCGACGATCTCTTCCAGCGTCAGCGGCGCGGTGTCGACGATGCGGGCGCCGGGCGGGGCATGGGCGATGATCTCCCGCGGCACCAGCGAGCCGGCATAGAGGCAGACCGGACAGCGCGCGATCAGGTCGCGGCCGCGCAGGGTCAGCAGGTCGGGGGCTCCCGGTCCGGCGCCGATGAAATGGACGGTCATGAACGGGTCTCCGGCACAGCGACGCCGGGCAGGGCGACGGCGGGCAAGGCGAGCGCCACGGTGGCGCGGGGGGTGGAGCGGCGCGGCAGCAGCAGGCGCGATCCCGGCCCGGCGGCGGCCAGCGCCGCGGCTTCGGCGACCGAGGCCAGACCGACGGCGGCCAGCACGGTGGCCGACCGGGTATGGACGCGGTCCTGGGCGGCCAGCATCGCGTCCTCCTCGATGAAGCGCTGCGGCAGGCCGAGCGCGCGGGCCGCCTCGGCCAGGCCGGGCTCGTCGGACTTCATCGCCGGGGCGGCGAGCGCGGCCAGCCGGCGCGCCGCATCGGGCAGGGCGGCTTCGTCGAAGGCGCCGGCGACCAGGGCGGCGATCTCCTCCCACCCGCAGCCGCGGCGGCAGCCCAGCCCGACGAAGACCGGGCCGAACAGGATCCGGTCTGAACTCATGCCGTCCATGGTTTTTCCACCCGCCACAGCGTGACCGGCATCGAGGGGCGCCAGCCGCGGAAACCGCCGACATTCGAGGCGCGCGACACCGCGACCTGCGCCAGCTCGCCGCCGAACCGTTTGTGCGCCGCGATCAGCACCGCTTCGCTTTCCAGCGTCACCGCATTGGCGGCGAGCCGCCCGCCGGGGGGCAGGGCGGTCCAGCAGGCATCCAGCACGCCGTCGGCGGTCAGTCCGCCGCCGATGAAGATGGCGTCGGGTGGCTCCAGCCCGTCCAGCGCCGCCGGAGCCTTGCCGCGGGCCAGCGTCAGGCCGGGCACCCCCAGCGCCGCGGCGTTGGCGAGGATGCGGGCGAAGCGCTCGTCATGATGCTCGACGGCAATGGCGCGGTTGGCCGGGTCGCGCAGCATCCATTCGATGCCGATCGACCCCGACCCGGCGCCGACGTCCCACAGCAGGTCGCCGCGGCGTGGCGCCAGGAAGGACAGGGTGACGGCACGGACCTCGCGCTTGGTGATCTGGCCGTCATGCTCGAACCAGTCGTCGGGCAGGCCGGGCGCCAGCGGCAGGATGCGGGCACCGGGGGCGGCGACGCACTCAAGCGCGATGGTGTTGAGGTCGGCGACGCGCTCTTCGCTCCAGGCATCGGCGGTGGCGTCGATTCGCCTCTCGCGCGGGCCGCCCATCGCCTCCAGCACGGTGAGGTGCGATGCTCCGAAGCCGCGGGCGCGAGCCAAGGCCGCCAGCTTTGCCGGACTTGTTCCGTCCCAGGAAAGAAGCAGCAGTTTCGCATTCGGTTGCAGATGCGGAATGACAAGCTCCAGCGGGCGGCCATGGATGGTCAGGCAGCGACAGTCCTGCACCGGCCAGCCCAGCCGCGCGGCGGCGAGGCTGAAGGCGGACGCAGCTGGTATCACCGTCGTTTCCGCAGCCGGAACGAACCGGGCGAGGGTTGCGCCCACCCCGTACCAGGAGGGGTCGCCGCTCGCCAGCACACAGACCCGCTGCCCGCGCCGGGCGAGCAGGCCGGGGATTGCGTCGGCCAGCGGCGACGGCCATGCCGATCGTTCCTGTCCGGCAACGACCGCAACCAGTCCGAGATGGCGGACACCGCCAAGCAGGATGGACGCGCCTTCCACCGCGGCGCGGGCAGCGGGAGACAAACCGTCCCAGCCGTCTTCGCCGATGCCGACGATGGTGAGCCAGCGGCCCGTTCCCATGCTATCCATGGCGGAGATCCTGACGAACGGGGAGGGGAAGCCGGTGCCGAGGCTGCTGATTCTGGGGGGCACGACCGAAGCGACGGCGCTTGCCAAGCGACTGGCCGGCCATCCGCGCATCGACGGCCGGGTGTCGCTGGCCGGGCGCACCAGGAACCCGGTCCTGCCGCCGCTGCCGACCCGCATCGGCGGCTTCGGCGGGGTGGAGGGGCTCGCCGCCTATCTGCGCGACGAGGGCATCGGCGCGGCGATCGACGCGACCCATCCCTTCGCGGCGCGGATTTCCGCCAATGCCGCCGCGGCCTGCACACAAGCGGGCGTTCCGCTGCGACGGCTGACCCGTCCGGCCTGGGTGGCCGGGCCGCGCGACCGCTGGATCGGCGTGCCCGACATGGAAGCGGCGGCGGCCGCCCTGTCCGATCTGGGCGACGCCGTGTTCCTGACCATCGGCCGGCAGGAGGTCGCCGCCTTCGAGGCGATGCCGGGCAAACGCTACCTGATCCGCGCTGTCGACCCGCCGGAGCCGATGCCGGCCTTGCCGCGCATGAGCCTGATCCTCGACCGCGGACCGTTCACGGTGGAGGGCGAACTGGCGCTGATGCGCGGGCATGGGGTGGAGGTGCTGGTCAGCAAGAACAGCGGCGGCCGTGCCACCGACGCGAAGCTGGAAGCCGCGCGGGAGCTGGGGCTGCCGGTGGTGATGGTGCAGCGGCCGGCGGGCAACGGCGTGGCGGAGCTGCCCGACGTCGAGGCGGCGCTGGAGTGGCTGGAGGGGATGGGCTGACTTTCCTTCCCACTGATTCCCCCTCTCCCCCCCGGGGAGAGGGTTGGGGTGAGGGGGAAACCCGGCAGAATCCTTGCTAAAGTCCTGCACCGCGCCCCCCTCACCCAGCCCTCTCCCCGGGGGGGAGAGGGTTACTCGCGGCAGGTTGGTCACGGGCATCTCCGCCAGCACTGCCATCGCACCCATCCTCACCCCCGGTAATGCCGGGGCGTGTAGACCCAGCGTCCGCCGTCCGCGCGCGGAACAAGTCGGGTGTGGGACGCGCCGATGATGACGAGGGTGCGCATGTCCGCCTGCTCCGCCCGCACCTCACCCAGCGTGGTGACGGTCAGCGCCTCGTCGGGCCGGCCGACAGCGCGGCCCAGCACGATGGGGGTTCCGGCGCTCCGGATTTCGCGCAGGGCGTCGAACGCCGCGCCGAGCTGCCAGGGCCGGGCGCGGGAGATCGGGTTGTAGAGCGCGATGACGAAATCCGCTTCCGCCGCCAGACGCAGGCGCTTCAGCACCACCTCCCACGGCTTGAGATTGTCGGACAGCGAGATGGCGCAGAAATCATGCCCCAGCGGCGCCCCGGCCCGCGCGGCGGCGGCCTGCATCGCCGACACGCCGGGATCGACCGACAGGGGCACGGCGCGCCAGGCGTCCGGCGCGGCCGGATCGTCCAGCGCCTCGAAGATCGCGGCGGCCATGGCGAAGATGCCGGGGTCGCCGCCCGACACCACCGCGACCCGCCGGCCCTGCGCCGCCAGATCGAGAGCGAAGCGGGCGCGGTCCAGCTCGACCCGGTTGTCGGAGGCGTGGCGAACCTGGGGCCCCGGCGGCACCCGCTCGACATAGGGGAAATAGCCGACGAGGTCGGTCGCCTCGGCCAGATCGTGCCGCGCCTGCGGCGTCAGCCACTCTTCCGGGCCGGGGCCGAGCCCGACCACCTTCAGCCAGCCAGTCGTCTGCGCGTCGCTCATCCGCGCTTGCCCTCGCCCGGAATGACGATCTGGGAGAAGTAGGGGGCGCTGTCCGGCGCCTCCAGGAACGGCATGAAGCGCTGCTCGTCCATGCTGGCGCGCTCGACATACCAGGCGCGTTCGGCCAGCCCGGCGGCGGCGATGGCCCGGCGGACCTTCGGCAGGTTCTGGCCCAGCTTCATCACGACGCTGGCATCCGCAGCGGTCAGGGCGCGGACCAGCGCCGCCTCGTCCAGCGTGCCGGGGATCACCGACAGCACGTCGTCGCGCAGCATCAGCGGGCGCGGCAGCAGCGCGGCGCTGCAGACCATGCTGGTGACGCCGGGAACGACCTCGGTCGGGAAGCGGGTCGACAGGCGCAGGAACAGATGCATGAAGGAGCCGTAGAAGAACGGATCCCCCTCGTTCAGCGCGGCGACCGAGCGGCCGGCGGCGAGATGCCCGGCGATCCGCTCGGCGGATTCGTCGAAGAAGGCCTCGATCTGCCGGCCATAGTCGGGATGGTCGGGCGGCAGCTCGACCGTCACCGGATAGACCATCGGCAGTTCGATATGGTCGGGTGTGATGGCGCCGTCGGCGATGCGCCGCGCGTGGCCCCTGGTGCCGCGCTTGCAGAAATAGGCCACGACCGGACAGGAGCCGATGGTGCGCACCGCCTTCAGCGTCATCAGCTCGGGATCGCCGGGGCCGACGCCGACGCCGAACAGGCGGCCGGGAGGAATGGTGCCGGGCGGAAGATTGTCGCCGCTCATTCGACGTCGCTCGCCAGCGCGTTGACGGCGGCGGCGGCCATGGCGCTGCCGCCGCGCCGGCCGCGGATCGCCAGATAGGGCACGCCGAAGGGGTTCTCGGCCAGCGCGTCCTTGCTCTCCATCGCGCCGACGAAGCCGACGGGAAAGCCCAGGATCGCCGCCGGTTTCGGGGCGCCCGCCGCCAGCATCTCCAGCAGGTGGAACAGCGCCGTCGGCGCATTGCCGATGGCGACGACCGAACCGCCCAGCCGGTCGCCCCACAGATCGAGCGCAGCGGCCGAGCGGGTGTTGCCGATGCTTATTGCCAGTTCCGGCACCGCGGCGTCGCGCAGCGTGCAGACCACCGGATTGCCGGCCGGCAGCCGGGCCCGGGTCACGCCATGCGCCACCATCTCGCTGTCGCACAGGATCGCGGCGCCGGCCCGCAGGGCGGCACGGGCGGCGGTGCCGACGCCGGCGGAAAACAGCAGATCCTGCGCCGCATCGACCATGCCGCAGGCGTGGATCACGCGAACCGCCACCGGCTTGAGGTCGTCGGGGATGGCGGACAGATCCGCCTCCGCCCGGATGGTGGCGAAGGACTGGCGGTAGATGGCCGCTCCGTCGCGGATATAGTCGTAGAGCGGCTCAGGCACCGGAAGACTCCTCGGTCAACAGATCCGCGACGCAGGCCACCGCGTCGGCGGGAGACAGGCCGGTGTGCGAGGAATCGTCACCGGGTTTGGCATTCAGGGCGACGTCATACCGCCCGTCGCGGGCGGTCAGGGTGACGTCGGCGATGGCGGGATGGGCGCAGCCCTTGGCGCAGCCCGACACATGCACCATTCGCACCTCGTCCAGCAAGGGGCCTGCGCGGTCGGCGATGGCGAGCGCCGTCGCATGGGTGTCGGTGGTGCCGACATCGCAGCCGCCCGCCCCGCTGCAGGCGGTCAGCTTCAGCCGGCGGTCGGCGTGGGACAGGATGGCGCCATGGGCGCGGGCGACGGCCTCGGCGTCGGCGGACGGGGCGACGAGGATCAGGGCGCGCCACGGCGTGATGCGGATCTCGGCGCAGGCCGAGGCGAGGGCGGCGAGGGTGCCGGCGGTCAGGCGGCCGAAGGGGAAGGCGACGACCTTTCCGGTTATCAGTCCCTTCTCCCCTCCGGGGAGAAGGTCAGGATGAGGGGGTTCGGCAGAGCCGAAGACATCCATGAGGTGCGACGCTTGCCCCCACCCTGACCCTCCCCCGCTGGGCGGGGGAGGGAATAGCAGCGGGGAGAGGCGCGTGCCGATCTCCTCAATCCCAATCGCCGCGACCAGACCCGCCATGCGGCGCGGCGGCTCCGGCAAGGTCGAGCGAAGCTCCAGGAAGGCGCGGCCGAGCGCAGAGGCGATGTCCGCCACATCCCCGGCCCCGCACAGCCCGAGCGGCACCGCCGTCGCCAGCGTCCCCCCCAGCGACAGCCGGAAGCGTACGTCATCCACGGCGTCGAAGCGTACGTCCGTGCTGCTGTCCGCCAGATGGCCTATCCCGCCGCCGCAGACCAGCCAGCCGAATTTGGGCGGCAGGCGGTGCAGGCCCTTATCCTCCGCCAGCCGCGCATCGAGCGTACGTGCCACCCCCCGTACGTCCATCAGCGCCGTGGAGTCCAGCCCGGCGGTCGGGGAGCACAGCACGTTGCGCACCGCCTCGCTCGTGGCATCGGCCGACACATAGCCCATGGCGCGCAGGGCATCGGTCGCAGCGGTCAGGGCGTCGGCGGCGATGCCGCGAAGCTGCAGGTTGCCGCGATGGCTGAGGTCGATCAGGCCGTTCCCGTAACGGTCGCCCAGCACGGCGATGCGGCGGGCATGGCCGGCGGGCAGGATGCCGGCCGGGACGCGGACGCGCAGCAACAGCCCGTCGCCGACCTCCATGGGGGCGAGCACGCCGGGGCAGGTGCCGCGGCGTCTCGGCCAAGTGGCGGGAGGCCGGGTGGCAGGTGGCGACGTCATGCGGCGATCTCCCGGAGGCGGCGCAGATCCTCCGCGGCGGAATTGCGGCGGGGATGCCACAGGCCACGGTCGAGCGCCTCGCCCATGCGGGCCACAATGTGCCGGGCCGCCGCCGGATTGGCATGCGACAGGAAGTCCCAGACCTCCCCGTCCTCGACATAGGCGTCGAACAGCAGGTCGAAATGGTCCGGACGCACGGCGTCGGTGGTGGCGGCGAAGGCGAACAGCGTGTCGACGCCGGCCGCCAGCTCGGCGGCACCGCGATAGCCGTGGCGCATCATGCCCCGGATCCAGCGCGGGTTGGCTGCGCGGCCGCGCAGGGTGCGGGCGATCTCCTCCGCCAGCGTGCGCACCACCGGGTTTTCCGGATCGGCGCTGTCGAGATGGTAGAGCGCCGGCTCGGACTCCTCCAGCGCTGCTGCGGCGGCGAAACCGCCCTCGTACTGCATGAAGCCGTCGGTGGACAGCAGATCATGCTCGCGCTGATCCTGGTGGTGGACCAGCGCGTCGGCGCCGCCAACGCGGCGGCGGAACAGGGCGGGCAGCGCTACGCCCTCCAGCCCGGCGCCATAGGCGTGGCAGCCGCCCTCCAGATAGGCGGCACCGAAATCGGCACGGGAGGTCCAGTCGCCCCGCGCGACCATGCCCGGCAGCGCGGTGCCGTAGATGCCTGGGGCAGCGCCGAAGATGCGGGCGGTGGCCCAGCGGCGGGCGTCCTCCGCGCCGGTGCCGGCCTCGGCGAGCCGCGCTTCCTCGGCGCGGGCGGTCGCGGCCAGCGGGTTGACGTCGTCCGGCTCGTCCAGCCCGGCGACGGCGCGCACCGCCTGGTCGAACAGGGCGATCTGCTGCGGGAAGACGTCGCGGAACAGGCCGGAGATGCGCAGCGTCACGTCGACCCGCGGCCGGCCGAGCACGCCCGCCGGCATGATCTCGTAGCCGGTGACCCGGCCGGACCCGTTCTCCCAGATCGGGCGGACGCCGAGCAGGGCCAGCGCCTGCGCCAGCTCGTCGCCGCCGGTGCGCATGGCGGGCGTGCCCCAGCAATCCACCACCAGCCGCCGCGGCCAGTCGCCATGATCCTGGAGATAGCGGGTGATCAGCGCGTCGGCCGTCTGCCAGCCGAGCGTCCAGGCGGTCGGCGTCGGCACCCCGCGGGGGTCGAGCGCATAGAGGTTGCGGCCGGTCGGCAGCGTGTCGGCCCGGCCGCGCGCCGGGGAGCCGCCGGGGCCGGGGCGGACGAAGCGGCCGTCCAGCCCGTCGAGCAGCGCCCGCATCTCCGCCTCGCCGCAGGCATCGACGGCGGTGGAGACGGCTGCCGGATCGGCGGTTCGGGCAACGGCAGCCGTCAGGCGGTCGCGGCGCTCGCCGTCGGGACTGAGGCCGAAGACATGCAGGCCGTCGCGGATCTGCATCTCCTTGATGTCGCAGAGATGGGCGTCCAGCCGCGACAGGATGGCGTTGGGATCGTCGTCGGGCCGCAGGTTGCAATCGGCGGCGACGCCGGTCTTCCAGGCAAGGTCGAGGATGGTCTCGCGCAGCATGCCGAGCCGCCGGGGATCGAGCCCGGTCGCCTGCGAATATTCGTCGATGGCGGATTCCAGCCCGGCGAGGTCGCCATACAGACCGGCCTCCACCGGCGGCGGGGTCAGGTGGCCGATCAGCACCGCGCCGAGGCGGCGGCGGGCCTGCACCCCCTCGCCGGGGTTGTTGACGATGAAGGGGTAGAGCACCGGCAGGGCGCCGCCGACGATCTCCGGCCAGCAATCCGCCGACAGCGCCACCGCCTTGCCCGGCAGCCATTCCAGGGTGCCGTGGGCGCCGATCTGCACCAGGGCGTGGATCCCCGCCACATGGCGGAGCCAGAGGTGGAAGGCGAGATAGCCGTGGCTGGGCGGCGTGTCGGGGTCGTGATGCTGGGCGGTGGTGAGAGGACCGTGGCCGCGGCTGGGCTGCACCGCCACCACCGCATTGCCGCAGGACAGGGCGCGGAAGGCGAAGGCGCCGTTCCGCAAGGCCGGGTCGGCGGACGGCCCGCCCCAGGTCGCGGCGATGCGGGCGCGGATGTCCGCGGGGGCGAGCCGCTCATACTCGGCCAGGGTCAGGGTCGGGACGGGTACAGCGGTCAGCGCCGCCATCAGGTCGGCGCTGGTGTCCGGAGTCCCGGACAGCGCGTAGCCCTCGGCGGACAGGCGGCGCAGCATCGCGACGGTGCTCGCCGGGCTGTCCAACCCGACCGCATGGCCGATGCCGCCGCCTGGGCCGGGATAGTCGGACAGCACCAGGGCCAGGCGCCGTTCCGCCCGCGGGGTGCGGGCCAGCCGGACCCAGCCGGCGGCGAGGTCGGCGGTGAAGGCGATCCGGTCGGGGATCGGGCGCAGGGCCGGGGCGGCGAATTGCAGGTCGGGATCGGGCTCCCCCGCCGCCTTGAAGGCGACGGCGCGGGCGACGATGCGGCCGTCCATCTCCGGCAGCACGACATTCATCGCCAGGTCGGACGGTCCCAGCCCGCGCGACGAGGCACGCCAGCCGGCTTCCGGCGTCGTCGACAGGATGGCCTGCAGAACGGGCCTGCCATTGGCCTCCAGCGGGGAGCCATCCTCGCGCGACGCCGAGAATGCGGTGGTGTTGACGACGATGGCGGCATCCTGCGCGATCAGGCTGGCGCGCATCCAGGCGGCGCAGTCCGGCTCCTTCAGGCTGGCGACGAACAGGGGGCGCGGGCCGAGGCCGCGTTCGGCCAGCGCATCGCACAGCGCATGGACCGGCGCCAGATCGCCGGCCAGCAGGTGGGAGCGGTAGAACACCACCGCGGCGACCGGGGCGTCGGCGGCAATGGTCCCGCTCCAGCCCTCATAGGCGCCGAATCGGGGGACCGGGGCCGGGTCCTCATGGGGCAGGGGGGTGCCGGCCAGCGTGGCGGCGGCGGCCAGCAGATTGGCCATGTTGGCCGGTCCGCCCTCGGTGAAATAGCGCCACAGCCGGATGGCGGCCTCGGGCGCGACGGTGCCGTAGGCGGTGAGGTTGGGGTCGGGCTGCGCCTCCCCCGGCAGAACGGCCAGCGGGATGTTGCGCTCCCGGCAGAGGCTGGACAGCCGGTCGAGGCCGTAGCGCCAATAGCCGTTGCCGCCCAGCAGGCGCAGCACCACCAGTTTCGCCCTGGCAACGATGCTGTCGGCATAGAGATCGACCGACAGCGGATGTCCCAGCCGGTTCAGGTTGGCGAGGCGAAGGCTGGGCAGGTGTTCGCGGCCGGTCCGCCATGCGGCGGCGAGCGCGGTCAGGTCGCTGTCGGAAAAGGACAGCATGACGAGGTCGGCCGGCGTCTGCCCCAGATCTTCGGCCTGGGGGCCGGCGTCGAGTTCGTCCTGGCGGGCGGCGAGCAGATGCATGAGTCGATGTTCCAGGGGCGGCGGCGCCCCCTCCCTCCCCCTCTTCGAGGGAGAGGGTAGATTTGCGATGCGGCGGCAATCCCCTCTCCCGCAAAGCGGGGGAGGGTTAGGGAGGGGGCAAACGCCGCAACAGCTTAATTCTTACCCAACAACCGCCGCCGTCACCGCCTCGCGGTCAAGCCCGGTTTCGCCGATCACCACCAGCCGGCTGCGGCGCTCCTCGCCGGGTTTCCACAGGCGGTCGTAATGGCTCTGCACGCGGATGCCGACCCCCTGCACCAGCAGGCGCATCGGCTTGCCGGGCACGTCGATGAAGCCCTTCAGGCGCAGCACGCCATGCAGGGCGGCCACATCCTCCAAGGTTTTCACCAGGGCGGCGGGATCGGGCTGGGACGGCAGTTCCACGACGAAGCTGGTGAAGTCGTCGTGGTCGTGGCCTTCCTCATCGTCATGATGGCTGGGGCGGTTGGCTAGGTCGTCCTCCACCGCCGCTCCGACGCCGAGCAGAACCAGCGGATCGACGGACCCCTGGGAAGCGCGGACCAGCTTGGCGCCGCTGCCGATGGCGCGTCCGGCGGCGTGGCCGAGGGCCTCGCGGATCAGATCCTCGACGCGGGCGAGGTCGGCGGCGTCGACCAGATCGGTCTTGTTGACGACGATCAGGTCGGCACAGAGCAGCTGGTCCTCGAACACCTCCTCGACCGGCGTCTCGTGGTCGACCGTGCCGGCGGCGTCGCGCTGGGCCGCCAGGGCCGCCGGATCGGGGGCGAAACGACCCTCCGCCGCAGCGGCGGCGTCGACCACGGCGATGACGCCGTCCACGGTGACGCGCGACTTGATCGCCGGCCAGTGGAAGGCCTGGACCAGCGGCTTGGGCAAGGCCAGGCCGCTCGTTTCGATCACAATATGCTCGGGCGGCTGCGGCCGGGCCAGCAGCTTTTCGATGGCCGGGACGAAATCGTCGGCGACGGTGCAGCACAGGCAGCCGTTCGCCAGCTCGATCACGTCGTCTTCGGTGCAGGTCGGGCTGCCGCAGGCGCGCAGGATGTCGCCGTCGATGCCGACATCGCCGAACTCGTTGATGATCAGGGCCAGCCGGCGGCCTTCGGCCTTTTCCAGCAGGCCGCGGATCAGCGTGGTCTTGCCAGCGCCGAGGAAGCCGGTGATGACGGTCGCCGGAACTTTCCCGGCAACCGTTTTTGCAGGTGCGGACATGGGTTCGGCTCCTTAACGCGTGCCGGTCTGCAACCGGGCGGCGGGGCTGGGTTCGGCGGCCAGCCCGCTCATCAGCCAGCCGCAGACGGAGCCCAGGATCGCCCAGAACAGGGCGGCGGTGCCGAGCGAGGCGGCGACGAACCGGGCCGCCAACTCCGGCGGGACAGCGCCTTCGGCGCTTTCCGGATGGGGGGCGCCGACCAGATGGGGCAGTGCCGCGATCAGCACGGCGACGGCGATGACCAACCGGTTGCGGGCGAAGGCGAGCGCCGCCATGCCGATGCCGGCCCCGACCGATGCGGCGAGCCACCAGAGCTGACGGGCTTCCAACTCGGCCCCGGCCATGCCCGGCAGTTCCGGAGCCAGGCCGAAGGAGGGGGCCAGCGAGACGGCGAAGAAGCCGCCGACACCCCAGACCAACCCGCGGCGGGCATCGACGGGCCGGCCGGCCAGCAGCATGGCGGCGCCGAGCAGCAGCGCATAGGCCACGCCGGTCAACAGGTTGGCGACGATGGTCAGGCCGATGCGCTGCATCGCCTCGTCCGGCGTGGTCGGCACGCCCTCGCCAACCTCGCGCACGGGGCCGTGCTGGTGGGAGTCGGCGGCACCGCCGGCAGGGGCAGGGGCAGTGAGGGAGGCGACGGGCGGGGTCACCACCTCGTATTTCTCGGCCTCGAGGATCAGCGGGACGGTCGTCGCCTGCTGAACGACGGAAGCGGCCGTGCCGGAGAGCACGCCCGCGACCAAAGCGGCTGTGAACAGCCGCCGGATCAGATCCATGACTTGGGCTTAGTGGCAGGGAAACGCGAAGGAATGGCGGGTGTCATGCGCCGCATCGTGGATCTGCTGCGGCTGGGCGAAGCCGACGCCATACAGCAGGAAGCTGCCAAGCAGGATCGCGGCGAAGGCGGCGACCGAGGTCCGGGCGGCGCTACGGGTCGCGGAACCGGCGGTGGCGTGGAGCGGATGGGTGGTCATCAGGCTGGTCCTTGCTCTCCCGCCACACCCGGCGGGGTTGGGTAAATCCATCGGTCCGCCGGCAGGTTTCCTGGCTCACGGGTCACAGCATCGCGGCCCGCCTTCCCGACCCTGCGGTCAGTGGCATGATGGACCGGACGCTCGCCGCACACAGTTGCGGGGGCAGCCGCGGCTTGGGGCCTTTCCGGAAGGCCCGTACCGCATTCCCTATTATCCCCGCCGTCCGTAGGGGCGATCAGGGCACCGTCGGGCGGTCAACATCGCAGTGCGCACACAGTTTGGCAAGTGCGCAATCACGCCCCGGCCGCACGGACGATCTTGCACACAAACCTTTTGACTGCTGTCATGTTTGCTGGACAGAGTGTCCGGGATTCCGACACTTTTCAGTGCAACGGTGGGAGCGGAGGAGGCAGCGCACAGGAGCAAACCACCGGAGACACAAAGGGTCCATGCGCCGGACCGAAGGGATATCCGCTGTGGCACGAATAGTGCGTACAACAATCGGTGAAACGTCCCACCGCATGGCGGCCGAGCCGGGAACTTCCGGCCCCCGGACCACCGGGAACCCAAAGCAAGGACGAAGGGAGGAGAATTCGCGACCGATGAACGCCGCACCGAACGACGACATCATTCTGGAAGCGCGCAACCTGACGAAGGAGTTCAAGGGCTTCGTCGCGGTCAAGGAGGTGAACCTGCAGGTGAAGCGGGGCACCATCCATGCGCTGATCGGCCCGAACGGCGCCGGCAAGAGCACGGTGTTCAACCTGCTCACCAAGTTCCTGACGCCCACCCGCGGCCAGATCCTCTACAAGGGCCGCGACATCACCCGCACCAAGCCGGCCGACATCGCGCTGATGGGCTTGGTGCGGTCCTTCCAGATCTCGGCCGTCTTCCCGCATCTCAGCGTGCTGGAGAATGTCCGCGTCGCGCTCCAGCGCCCGCTCGGCACCAGCTTCCATTTCTGGAAGTCGGAGTCGTCGCTCTACGACCTGCACGATCGCGCGCTGGAGCTGATCGAGGCGGTCAACCTCTCCCCCTGGGCCGGGCACACCGCTGCCGAGCTGCCCTATGGCCGCAAGCGGGCTCTCGAGATCGCCACCACCCTGGCGCTCGACCCCGAGGTGATGCTGCTCGACGAGCCGCTGGCCGGCATGGGCCATGAGGACATCGAGGGCACCGCGGCCCTGATCAAGCGCGTCGCCGCCGACCGCACCGTGCTGATGGTCGAGCACAACCTGTCTGTCGTCGCCCATCTCTCCGACACCATCACCGTGCTCCGCCGCGGCGAGATCCTCGCCGAGGGGCCCTACGAGGTGGTGTCGAAGAACCCGCAGGTGATGGAAGCGTATATGGGGACCGGACATGCCTGAGGGGATGAACACCAAGACCGCCCGAGTGGGAACGGCCATGCTGGAGATTTCCGACCTGCACGGCTTCTACGGCGAGAGCCATGTGCTGCACGGCGTCAGCCTGGAGGTGCGGCAGGGCGAGGTGGTGACGCTGCTTGGCCGCAACGGCGCCGGCAAGACCTCGACCATGCGCGCCGTCATGGGCATCATGGCCAAGCGCACCGGCTCGATCCGCTTCCAGGGCCAGGAGCTGATCGGCATGGCCCAGCACAAAATCCCGCGGCTCGGCATCAGCTACGTGCCGGAGGAGCGCGGCATCTTCTCCTCGCTCAGCGTCGACGAGAACCTGACGCTGCCGCCGGTGGTGAAGGAGGGCGGCATGACCGTCGCCCAGATTTACGAGCTGTTCCCCAACCTGAAGGGGCGCGGTTCGACCCAGGGCACGCGGCTGTCGGGCGGCGAGCAGCAGATGCTGGCGATCGCCCGCATCCTGCGCACCGGTGCCAGCCTGATCCTGCTGGACGAGCCGACCGAAGGGCTGGCTCCCGTCATCATCGAGCAGATCGGCGTGGCGGTGCGGGCGCTCAAGGCCCGCGGCTTCACCATCGTCCTGGTCGAACAGAATTTCCGCTTCGCCGCCACCATCGCCGACCGCCATTACGTCATGGAGGAAGGGCATGTGGTGGACATGATCCCCAACGACCAGCTCCACGCCAACATGGACAAGCTCCACACCTATCTCGGCGTGTGAAGCGGTCCGATCACCGGACAGTCCCGGCGCGAATGCCGCTCCACCCCGATCCGGGAACGGGGCGGCGGTCGGCCGGGCTTGTGCAGGCTGACTTGTGCCTGACGACGTCCCCACGATCATGGCCCGACGTCCCGCCGCCGGGATGGGCCGGACAATAAAGCCAACAGGGAGAGCCCCTTTCATGCGCACCCTTCTTCTCGCCGGCACCGCCCTGCTGACGCTCGCCGGGACCGCGATGTCCGTCGCCGCCCCGGCTGCCGCGCAGGTGTCTGACAACGTCATCCGCATCGGCGTGCTGAACGACCGCTCCGGCATCTACGCCGATCTGGCGGGCGAGGGCTCCGCCATCGCCGCGCGGATGGCGGCGGAGGAGTTCGGCAACAAGGTTGCCGGCGCGGCCGTGGAAATCGTCGTGGCCGACCACCAGAACAAGGCCGACATCGCCGCGTCGAAGGCGCGCGAATGGGTCGACACCGGCGGCGTCGACGTCATCGCCGATGTGCCGAACTCGGCCGCGGCCCTGGCGGTGCAGGGCATCACACGGGACAAGAAGCGCATCTTCCTGATGTCGGGCCCCGGCGCCACGGCGCTGAGCGGCGCCCAGTGCAGCCCCTACGGCTTCCACTGGACCTATGACAACTACGCCATGGCCGCCGGCACCGGCCGCGCGCTCTACGAGCAGGGCAAGAAGAAGTGGTTCTTCGTGACCGCCGACTACGCCTTCGGCCAGTCGCTGGAGGAGGAGACCACCAAGATGGTCAAGTCGCTGGGCGGTACCATCGCCGGCACCGTCAAGCACCCGCTGGGCACCGCCGACTTCTCGTCCTTCCTGCTGCAGGCCCAGGGGTCCGGCGCGGACGTGATCGGGTTGGCGAACGCCGGCGGCGACACCACCAACGCGGTCAAGCAGGCCGCCGAGTTCGGCATCACCCAGTCGGGCCAGAGCCTGGCCGGCCTGCTGCTGTTCATCTCCGACGTCAATGCGCTGGGGCTCCAGGCGGCACAGGGTCTGATGCTGACCACCGGCTTCTACTGGGACATCGACGACCAGACCCGCGACTGGTCGAAAAAGTTCGAAGCCAAGTCCGGCAAGAAGCCGACCATGGTGCAGGCCGGCGTCTATTCGGCGGTGAAGCATTATCTGAAGGCGGTCGAGGCGGCCAAGACCGATGACGCCGACAAGGTCTCTGCCAAGATGCGCGAGATGCCGGTCGAGGACATGTTCGCCAAGAAGGGCAAGATCGCCGCCAACGGCCGCATGTTCCACGACATGTATCTGGTCCAGGTGAAGACTCCGGCCGAATCGAAGGGCGCCTGGGACTATTACAAGGTCATGAAGACCATCCCGGCCGACACGGCGTTCCTCGATCCCAAGCAGAGCGGCTGTCCGCTGGTGAAGTGAGGGGGGAGGGAGCGCGTTCCGCTCCCTTCCTGAGCTTCTCCCATCTTCGGCGGACCGCAGGTTCGTCCGAAGATGGGAGAAGCTTCATCACCTCAAGCATTGAAACCAAGAAACAACAACCTGTCACAACTAACCGGGAGAGACGCGGACATGTTCAGCCTGCTGGGAGTTCCGCCCCAAGTGCTGTTCGGGCAGCTTCTGCTCGGCCTGATCAATGGTTCCTTTTATGCGCTGCTCAGCCTGGGGCTGGCGGTGATCTTCGGCATGTTGAACGTCATCAACTTCGCCCATGGCGCACTCTATATGGTCGGCGCCTTCGTGGCGTGGCTGCTGCTGACCTATGCCGGGCTCGGCTATTGGTGGGCGCTGTTCCTCGCTCCGATGGTGGTCGGGCTGCTCGGCATCGCGCTTGAGAAATCGCTGCTGTCGCGGCTCTACAAGCTCGACCACCTCTACGGCCTGCTGCTGACCTTCGGGCTGGCGCTGATCCTGGAGGGGGCGTTCCGCCACCAATATGGCGTGTCGGGCCAGCCTTATCCGATCCCGGATGCCCTGAAGGGCGGCCAAAATCTCGGCTTCATGTTCCTGCCCAACTATCGTGCCTGGGTGGTCGTCGCCTCGCTGACCATCTGCTTCGGCACCTGGTTCGCCATCGAACGGACCAAGCTGGGCGCCTATCTGCGCGCGGCGACGGAGAATCCGACGCTGGTCCAGGCCTTCGGCATCAACGTGCCGGTGATGGTGTCGCTGACCTACGGCTTCGGCGTGGCGTTGGCCGGGCTGGCCGGGGTGCTGGCGGCGCCGATCTATCAGGTCTCGCCGCTGATGGGGACAAACCTGATCATCATCGTCTTCGCGGTGGTGGTGATCGGCGGCATGGGCTCGATCCTGGGCGCCATCCTCACCGGTCTGGGTCTGGGGTTGCTGGAGGGATTGACCAAGGTCTTCTATCCGGAGGCCTCCAACATCGTCGTGTTCGTGATCATGGCGATCGTTCTTCTCATCAAGCCCGCGGGCCTCTTCGGACGGGAGCGCTGACCCATGAGCATCGCCGGCAACACCACTGCCAATTCCACCGGGGCAGCCATGCGCGGCCCCACCATGGGCACGGCCCTGCTGACCGCGGGCCTGCTGCTGGTCGCCGTCGCGGCACCCTTCGTGCTGTATCCCGTCTTCCTGATGAAGGTGCTGTGCTTCGCGCTGTTCGCCTGCGCCTTCAACCTGCTGATCGGCTTCGCCGGCCTCTTGAGCTTCGGCCATGCCGCCTTCTTCGGATCGGCGGCCTACATCGCCGCCCACACGGTGAAGGAATGGGGCTGGTCGCCGGAGGCGGGCCTGCTCGCCGCCACCGCCGTCGCCGCCCTGCTCGGGCTGGTCTTCGGGCTGATCGCGATCCGGCGGCAGGGCATCTACTTCGCCATGATCACGCTGGCCTTGAGCCAGATGGTGTTCTTCCTGGCGCTGCAGCTTCCCTTCACCCATGGCGAGGACGGCATCCAGGGCGTTCCGCGCGGCACGCTGTTCGGGCTGTTCGACCTGACCCAGCCGCTGACCATGTATTATGTCGTGCTGGCGATCTTCCTCGGCGGCTTCGCGCTGGTGTGGCGCACGGTGCATTCGCCGTTCGGTCAGGTGCTGAAGGCGATCCGCGAGAACGAGCCGCGGGCGGTGTCGCTGGGCTACCGCACCGACCGCTACAAGCTGGTGGCCTTCGTGCTGTCGGCAAGCTTGGCGGGGCTGGCCGGCGGGACCAAGGCGCTGGTGTTCCAACTGGCCTCGCTGACCGACGTGACGTGGCAGATGTCGGGCGAGGTGGTGCTGATGACGCTGCTGGGCGGCATGGGCACGCTGCTTGGCCCGGTGGTGGGGGCGGCGCTGGTCGTGACGCTGGAAAGCTACCTCGCCTCCACCAGCCTGCCGGTGCCAGTGGTCATCGGCTGCATCTTCGTCGTCTGCGTCCTGTTGTTCCGCCGCGGCATCGTCGGCGAGTTGCTCGCCCGCCTACCGAAGCGCGGGCACTGAGCCCAGCGGTTCCATCCGCGAATTCCAATGACCGCAACTCCCCAGGGGGGACCGGAAGGTCCCCCTCTTTTTCCCCTGCCGATACCCGCATGGGTTGCGTAAGTGGAAGTGGGTCGGGTTACTCCGAAAGATGTACAGAACTGGCTTGGCTTGCCCTTTTTAAAAAAGCGGTTTTCCACGCCGGCCCCAAGACCAGATGTGCGACGGGCATGCGGGTTCGCCTCCGCGTGCCTGCGTGATCCTGCGCGCCTTCCCTTTAATCCGATGGATGGGCTACTATGTTGACCTCTGATATTGTTGGCAAATTGCGCTGCAATGCAGCAGGCCTCAACACCGGGACGACAAAAGTCGGTCCTGTTTGGGAGGGTGACGTGGGCGACACCGTCGATTTCGAAGCGTTGCGCCAGCGCGCGGTACACTCCCTGTTCGAGCATCTGGAATCCATGTGCGTCGGTGCCGTCACCGTCGACCACAATGCCCGCATCGCCTGGATGGACGACAAGTACAAGGCGCTGCTGGGCGTCCCCGGCGATCCGCGCGGCCAGCCGGTCGAGGACGTCATCCCCAACAGCCAGCTGCGCCGGGTGATCGACAGCGGCCAGCCCCAGCCGCTCGACATCATGGAATTCGGCGACCGCTCCTTCGTGGTGACGCGGATGCCGCTGTTCGGACCGGACGGCGCCATCATCGGCGCCATCGGCTTCGTGCTGTTCGACCGTGCCGAATATCTGCGCCCGCTGGTGCGCAAATACGAGAAGATGCAGGAGGAGCTAGCCCGCACCCAGCAGGAGCTGGCGCACGAGCGCCGGGCGAAATACTCCTTCTCCCAGTTCCTGGGCGCCAGCGAATCGATCCGCGAGATCAAACGGCTGGGCCGCCGCGCCGCGCAGATGGACAGCACCGTCCTGCTGCTGGGCGAGACCGGCACCGGCAAGGAACTGCTGGCCCAGGCCATCCATTCCGCCAGCCCGCGGGCTGCCAAGCCCTTCGTCGGTGTCAATGTCGCCGCCATCCCGGAAACCCTGCTGGAGGCCGAATTCTTCGGCGTCGCCCCCGGCGCCTTCACCGGGGCAGACCGTCGCCACCGCGAGGGCAAGTTCCAGCTCGCCAACGGCGGCACCCTGTTCCTGGACGAGATCGGCGACATGCCGCTGCCGCTGCAGGCCAAGCTGCTGCGCGTCCTGCAGGAGCGGGAGATCGAGCCGCTCGGCTCCAACAAGGTGGTGCGGGTCGATGTCCGCATCATCGCCGCCACCAGCCGCGACCTGCATGCGCTGGTGCGGGACAAGCAGTTCCGCGCCGACCTCTATTACCGGTTGAACGTGGTGCCGATCACCCTGCCGCCGCTGCGCGACCGGCCGGAAGACGTCGAGAGCATCGCCGACCGCATCCTGGAACAGCTGGCGATCCAGCAGGGCACCCCGCCGCGCGAGCTGCTGGAATCGGCGGTGCAGGTGCTGCGCGACTATGACTGGCCGGGCAATGTGCGCGAACTCTACAACACGCTGGAGCGGGTGGTGGCGCTGACCGATGCGCCGATCCTGACCGCGCCGCACATCCGCAGCGTCCTGCCCGGCCAGCATCCGGCCGGCGCTTCGGCCCTGCCGCTGGCGGCCGGGGCGAGGCCGTTGCAGGAGGTGTTGCACGCCGCCGAACGCCACGCCATCGCCGCCGCGCTGGAGGAGGCCAACGGCGTCAAGGCGCGCGCCGCCAAGCTGCTGGGCATTTCGCGGGCGTCGCTGTACGAGCGGATGCTGACGCTTGGGCTGGGAGCGGCCCAATAGCGGTGCCCGCCGCTAATTCCGTATCGCGGAATATGCCCGGTTGACCTGCGGCCCGGACCGCTGGCAGGATCACCCCGACGCGGTTTGCGGGAGAGGCAGGTCATGCGCAGGCGGGAAGATTCCCTGGTCGCCGACGACCCGATGGCGGATGACGAGAAGGATCCGCGCTTCGTCACGGCGCTCGCCCGCGGGCTGGAGCTGCTGCGCGCCTTCCGTCGCAACGAATCGCTGCTCGGCAACCTGGAGCTGGCGCAACGCACCGGCTTGCCCAAGCCGACGGTGTCGCGGCTGACCTACACGCTGGCCAAGCTGGGCTACCTTGTCTACGACCAGACCACCGGCAAATACCGGCTCGGCACCTCGGTGCTGGCGCTGGGCTATGCCAGCCTGTCGGGCATGGGCATCCGGCAGGTGGCGCGGCCGCTGATGCAGGATCTGGCCGACCGGACCGGACTGGCCGTGGCGCTCGGCGGGCGCGACCGGCTGAGCATGATCTATCTGGAATGCTGCAAGGCGAACAGCCCGATCACCCTGTCGCTCGACGTCGGCTCCCACATCAAGCTGTCGACAACCAGCATGGGCCGCGCCTATCTGGCGGCATTGCCGGAGGCCGAGCGTGCACCGCTGATGGCCAAGCTGGAGGAGCATGAGGGCGAGCGCTGGCCCGAGATCCGCGACGGCATCGAGCGGGCGGTCGAGGACTACCGGACGCTGGGCTACTGCCGCTCCATCGGAGCCTGGAAGTCGGAGGTGCATGCCATCGGCATTCCCTTCGTGCCGCGCGACGGCTCCCCGATCCTGGCCTTCAACTGCGGCGGGCCGGGCTTCCTGGTCGATTCGAAGACGCTTGAGGAGGAGCATGCGCCGCGGCTGGTCACCATGGTCCGGCGGATCGACGCGGCACTGTTCAGCGGGTAGGGATCGCCGCGGCGATCGATACATCCTATCGACGAGCTCCAAAATAACTATTGGACGGATCAACTCGTTAGCCCCACACTTTGAATCGTTCCAGACAAGCTCCTCCATTCCGGAAGGGCTTGTCCCTGCCGGCTTCCCATCCGGTGCCAGGGATGGCCGGCCAACCCACCCGGAAGGCGGGGACGTCGGGGATGTGCGGGCACGTTCAATCCAACGCCCCGTGCCCCCGCCCTCCGGGACCGTAGCCCTGCGGGAACCGCCCGCCCTCGCATGCCGTTTTCCCTGATCGGGTCGGTGTGACCGGTGGGGAGCGGATCGGAATGGATGGTGGATTGACGGACTGGCTGGTGGAGGTGATGCACAACCTCCATTATGTCGGAATCTTCCTGCTGGTGGCGCTGGCGCGGGTCTTTCCGCCGTTGCCGGCCGAATCGGTGATCCCGCTGGCCGGGATCGGCGCGGCGACGGGTGAATTCACCCTGGCCGGGGTCGCCATCGCCGGCGGCCTCGGCTCGCTCGCCGGGCAGATGGTGTGGTTCCTGCCCAGCCGGCTGATGAGCCGCGAGCGGCTGGAAGCCATCCTGAAGACATACGGCCCCTGGCTGACCATCAACCCGAAGAAGGTCCGGCAGAGCACGGACTGGTTCGGCAAACGCGGCGGTATCGCCGTGCTGCTGTCGCAGCCGGTGCCGGGGGTGCGCACCCTGATCTCGATCCCGGCCGGGGCGTGCAGGATGCCGATCCTCAGCTACATGCTGGCGTCGGGCGTCGGATCGGTGCTGTGGACGCTGCTGCTGGCCTGGACCGGCTACATGCTGTCGACCTGGCCCTTCGCCCACCGGCTGGTCGGCTACGTCACGGTCGGGCTGCTGGTGGTCCTGGTGGGCCTCTATCTGTGGCGGCTGGCCGGGCACCTGCACCTGCTGCGCAAGGGAAGCGCGACGCCGGATGCGCCCACCGCCACACCGTCCGCAGGCTGTTGACCGGTTTTGCCGAGCGGATTCAGCTTCCCGCCATCGCGGCGATGCCGGTGGCGGCCATGCCCAACGCCCACAGGCCGAAGGCGCCCAGCGCCACCCCGGTACAATGGTTCAGCAGGCTCAGCCCGCGGTCGGAGATGCGGTGGCGCACCGCCGCCACCCCCATCGACAGCGTCATCCACCACAGCGACGAGCCGATGAAGACGCCCAGCACCAGGGTCGACGCCTCCAGCCGGTCCAGCGTGCCTCCCAACCCGAATCCGGCGAAGATGGCGATGAAGGCCATGATGGTCGCCGGGTTGGTCAGGGTCAGCGACAGCCCGGTCATGAAGCCGGTGAACCAGGATTTGCTGTCGGGGGCGGATGCTGCCTCGCGCTCCTCCGCGTCGGGCTGCTGGCGGAAGGTGCGGACCGCCACCACCAGCAGGAAGATGCCGCCGACCAGCTGGAAGGTGATCTCATGCCCGCGCAGGAAGCTGAGCGCTGCCGACACGCCGAAGGCGGCGATGGCCCCGTAGAAGGTATCGGCCACGGCGGCGCCGAATCCGGTGAAGAAGCCCATCAACGGGCCGTGCTGCAAGGTACGGCGGATGCACAACAGACCGATCGGCCCAACGGGTGCGGCGATGGCGAATCCCAGAACGATTCCCTGCAAGAGCACCCAGACTTCGTCCACCGAGCGTCGCCCCCGTTTTTGTGTGGCCGATCCTGTGGCCGATCAGGCGTGGCCGCCGCGACCGGTTGGACGCGAAGACTATCGGCGGGGGTGATAAACGCCCCCGCCCCCGTCGTCAACCGGGGGAGCCCCGATTTGCTGCGCCGCTTCGCCCGCTTTCCCTGTTGTGCCGGATGATGGCGCGGTTATCCTTTGGGTCAAGTTTCGGCTTTCCGGAGTGGGTGGGACATGAAGACGCGTATTCTTGCCGCCATGCTGGCGATGACGGCGTTCTGCACCCAGGCGCGGGCGGAGGAGTTCTCGCCGGCCGTGGTGTTCGACCAGGGCGGCAAGTTCGACAAATCCTTCAACGAAGCGGCCTACAACGGGGCCGAGCGGTTCAAGAAGGAGACCGGAGTCGCCTACCGCGAGTTCGAGATCACCAACGAGGGCCAGCGCGAACAGGCCATGCGCACGCTGGTGCGGCGCGGCGCCTCGGTGATCGTCGCCGTCGGCTTCTCGCAGACCGCCGCGGTGGAGAAGGTGGCGAAGGACTCGCCCAAGACCAAATTCTGCCTGATCGACGACAAGCTGGACGCCCCCAACGTCCAGTCCGTGACCTTCAAGGAGGAGGAGGGCTCCTTCCTGGTCGGCATGGCGGCGGCACTGGCGGCGAAGAGCGGCAAGGTCGGCTTCATCGGCGGCATGGACATCCCGCTGATCCGCAACTTCCTGACCGGCTACGAGCAGGGCGTGAAGCATGTTTCGGCGAGCGACGAGCTGTTCGTCAACATGACCGGCACCACGCCCGCCGCCTGGAACGATCCCGGCCGCGGTGCCGAGCTGGCCAAGAGCCAGTTCGCGCGCGGTGCCGACGTGGTCTTCGCCGCGGCCGGCGCCACCGGGCTCGGCGTGCTGCAGGCCGCGGCCGATGCCGGCAAGCTGGCCATCGGCGTCGACAGCAACCAGAACCACGTCCATCCCGGCAAGGTGCTGACCTCGATGGTCAAGCGGGTCGACGTCGTCGTCTACGACTGCATGAGGACGGCGAAGGACGGCAGCTGGCAGGCCGGCCACCGCGTCGTCGGGCTGAAGGAGGACGGCGTCGGCTACGCGCTCGACGAGAACAACCGCAAGCTGGTCACGCCGGAGATGGAGGCGAAGCTGGAAGAGGCCAGGAAGCAGATCATCGCGGGCTCGCTGGCGGTCAAGCCGTACCAGCCGTAAGCGGATCCTTCCATGACGCAGGCAAACGCGCCGGCCGCCCGTTCCGGAATCGCCCTGGAAACGGTGGCGATCAACAAATGGTTCGGCGCCAACCATGCGAACCGCGACGTGTCGCTGTCGGTGCCCGCCGGGACGATCCATGGGGTGATCGGCGAGAACGGCGCCGGCAAATCGACGATCATGAGCATCGTCTACGGCTATCTGCGTGCCGACGGCGGCGAGATCCGGGTGAACGGCAATCCTGCCGCCATCCGGACGCCGCGCGACGCGCTGGCCGCCGGCATCGGCATGGTCCACCAGCACTTCATGCTGGTCGATCCCTTCAGCGTGCTGGAGAACGTGCTGCTGGGAGCGGAGGGCGGCGTCACCCTGTCGGCCGGGATGGCCCGGGCGCGTGCCGAACTGACCCGGCTGGCCCGCGACTATGGGCTGGAGGTCGATCTCGACCGGCCGGTCGGCGAGCTGCCGGTCGGGGCACAGCAGCGGGTGGAGATCCTGAAGGCGCTCTACCGCGGCGCCGACATCCTGATCCTGGACGAGCCGACCGGGGTGCTGACCCCGCAGGAGGCCGACCATCTGTTCCGCATCCTGCGGGCGCTGCGCCAGCAGGGCAAGACCGTCGTCATCATCACCCACAAGCTTCGCGAGATCATGGAGCTGACCGACAACGTCACGGTGATGCGGCGCGGGCAGGTGGTGGCCGACGTCGCCACCCGCGACACCAGCCGGGAGCGGCTGGCCGAGCTGATGGTCGGCCGCAAGGTGCTGCTGCGCGTCGACAAGACGCCGGCCCGGCTGGGGGCGGAGGTGCTGCGGGTCGAAGGACTCCGGGTCCGCGACCCGTCCGGCGTGGAGCGGGTGAAGGGGGTGGACCTGTCGGTGCGGGCCGGCGAGATCGTCGGCATCGCCGGCGTGTCGGGCAACGGCCAGTCGGAGCTGCTGGAGGCGTTGGCCGGCATGCGCCCCATCGCCGGCGGCTCGGTCCGGCTGCGGGGAGAGAATCTCGCCGGCCATCCCGACCGCTTCAACGCCCGGGCGCTGCGCCGGCTGGGGGTGGGGCATGTGCCGGAAGACCGGCAGAAGGTCGGCCTCGTCACCAGCTTCTCGGCGGAGGACTGCGCGATCCTGGGATTCCAGGACGATCCGGCCTGGAACGGGCGCATGCTGCTCGACCGGGACGCCATCGCAGCCGCCTGCGCCCGGCAGATGGAGGATTACGACACGCGGCCCAGGGACGGCACGCTGGCGGCGGCCAACTTCTCCGGCGGCAACCAGCAGAAGATCGTGCTTGCACGCGAGATCGAGCGCAATCCCGATCTTCTGCTGGTCGGCCAGCCCACCCGCGGCGTCGACATCGGCGCCATCGAGTTCATCCACCGCCGCCTCGTGGCTCTGCGCGACCAGGGCAAGGCGATCCTGCTGGTGTCGGTGGAGCTGGACGAGATCCGCGCCCTGTCCGACCGCATCGTCGTGATGTTCGACGGCCATATCGTCGGCGAGCTGCTGCCGGACCGGGCCGACGAGAAGACGCTCGGGCTGATGATGGCGGGTTGCGGCTAAGGATCGGCCCCCCCTCACCAGGGGACGGTGCGGCCCAGATAGTCGAGATAGTCCAGCCCCGGCCTGTCCTGCTTGGCGAGCAGGACGGCCACCAGGCTGGGGATGCTGTCTTCGATGGCGAGCGGCGCATCGGCGCCGCCGAGCGCTGTCCTGACCCAGCCCGGAGCCATCACCGCCATCGCCCGGCGGGTCCCGGCCTGACGGGCCGCGAAGCTGCGCATGAACATGTTCAGCGCCGCCTTGCTGCCGCGATAGAGCTCCCGTTGGCCGGACAGGTTGTTGGCGATGCTGCCCTGCCCGGACGACATCACCCCGATCAGGCCGGTGGCGGAGACAGTGCCCTCCAGGCTTTCGATGACACGCATCGGGCTCAGGGCATTGGTGATCATCAGCTGGACGAAATCCTCGGTCGAGACCTCGCCGATCGTCTGGGCCGGATCGCGGTTGGCTGTTCCGGCATTGACGAACAGCATGTCGAAGAGTCTGCCGGACAGGCGGTCGCGCAGCGCGGCCAGTTGATCGGGGACGCAGATGTCCAGGGTCTCGATCTCGACCCTGCCGGCATGCTCGTCCGCCAGATCATGCAGCAGCGTCCGCGCGGTGCCGCGCACCGTGCCGACGACGTTCCAGTCCTTCTTCAGGAATTCGGCCGCCATGGCATGGCCGAGACCACGTGACGCGCCGATGAGCAGGAGGGTGCGGCGGGGATGATCGGTGGAGGAAGGGGGCGGGGGAGGGATCGGCATGGGATCGGAGCTTTCGTTGAGGACATCCGCTCCCGATATGACCGACCGGGCTCCTGTGCACCAGACGCACAGGATGAAATGATCGATTGCGTCCGGCGCTGGGCATCGGCGGGCCGCCGGGCTAATCTGTGGCGATGCACGGCGTCGACCTGAACCTTCTCCTGTCGCTGGACGCGCTGCTCACCGAGCGCAGCGTGACGGGGGCTGCCCGCCGGCTTGGCGTAAGCCCCTCCGCGATGAGCCGGACGCTGGCACGGCTGCGCCGGGTGACGGGCGACCCATTGCTGGTCCAGGCCGGCCGCGCCCTGGTCCCCACGCCCTATGCCGAGGAGTTGAGCGGGCGCGTCCATGCGCTCAGCCGCGACACGCAGGAAGTCCTGCGGCCGGCGGCAAACCGCTTGGACCTCGCGTCGCTTCATCGCACCTTCACCATTCGTGCCGGCGGGAGATTCGTCGAGCTGCTCGCGGTTCCCCTGCTGGCCGCCATCGCCGGAACCGCTCCGCATGTCCGCCTCCGGTTCGTGCCGAAGCCGGACAAGGACGCCGAGCCGCTCCGCGACGGGCGGATCGATCTGGAGGTCGGCGTGCTCGGAACCTCGGCGCCGGAACTGTTGACCCAGCTGCTGTTCCGGGACAGGCTGGTGGGAGTCGCCCGGACCGGGCATCCGCTGTTCGAGACCGGCGCGGTCACGCCGGAACGCTATGCCGCCTGCGCCCATGTCGTGGCGTCGCGCCGGGGCAATTTCCATGGACCGGTCGACGACGCCCTGGCCGATCTGGGCCTGAGCCGCACCGTGTCCCTGGTCGTTCCGGGGTATGCCGATGCGATGTGCGTCGCGCGCGGCTCGGATCTGGTCGCGGCGGTGCCACGCTCGTGCCTCGGCAACGGTGTGGTGGCCGACCATGCGGCCGGGCTGGGGCTGGCCGGCTTCGACCTGCCGGTCCGGACGCCGGAATTCGCCATATCCGCCATCTGGCATCCGCGCCTGCAGGCGGACCCGGCCCATCGCTGGCTGCGCGAGACCATCGCGGCGGTGTGCCGGGGGGCCTGTCCGTAAGAACGGCCGGCACCCCCGCGCGTCTTCCCCGCCTGACCGCCTACTTCGCGAACAGCTGCGACATGTCGGCGAAAGCCTTGAACTCCAGCGCGTTGCCGGCCGGGTCGAGGAAGAACATGGTCGACTGCTCGCCGACCTGGCCCTTGAAGCGGGTGTAGGGCTCGATCACGAACCTGATGCCGGCGGCCTTCAGCTTCTCAGCCAGCGCGTCCCAGTCGGCCGGCTGAAGCACGACGCCGAAATGCGGGACCGGCACGTCGTGGCCGTCCACCGGGTTGCGGTGGGCCGGGCCGGCAGCGGGATCGCGCGGCTTCAGATGGGCGACGATCTGATGGCCGAACAGGTCGAAATCGATCCACTCGTCGCTGCTGCGCCCTTCCGGGCAGCCGAGGACGGTGCCGTAGAAATGGCGGGCGGCGGCCAGATCGTCGACCGGGAAGGCGATGTGGAAGGGCGTCAGACTCGTCATCGGGGGCATGGCCTTTCGGGACCGTGTGGCGGGTGGCTGGCGGCAGGACCGTCCGTGCCCCCAGCAGACCCGATCCGCCCGGACTTGACAAACGAGTTCTCCGGCAGAGATTTATGAGTTCAACTCATGATTCGGCGCGCCCCATGCCAGACCGTGTCCTGCCGTCGCTCAACGCCGTCCGCAGCTTCGTCGCGGTGGCCCGCCATCTCAGCTTCACCAGGGCGGCCGACGAGCTGGCGGTGACGCAAGGGGCGGTCAGCCGCATGATGCAGACCTTGCAGGCCGATCTGGGGGTCGAGCTGATCCGCCGCGTCGGCCGCGGGATCGAACTGACGCCGACCGGGGCGGCCTTTTACGGCGAGGCGTCGGCGGCGCTCGACCGCATCGCCGCGGCGGCGCGGGCTGCCCGCGCACAGGAGGGCGGGGTGCTGCGGGTCAGCGCGCTGCCCACCCTGGCCCAGCGCTGGCTGATCCCGCGGCTGAAGCGCTTCCAGGCGGAGAATCCCGAGATCCAGGTCGAGGTGGTGATCGGCGAGCACCCTGTCGATTTCGCCAAGGAGCGGATCGACGTCGCCATCCGCTTCGGCGTCGAGGGCTGGCCGGGGGCCGAGATGGCAACGCTGATGCCGGAAACCATGGGCGTCTTCTGCGCGCCGTCGCTGCTGGACCAGGGGCCGCCGCTGCGCCACCCGGCCGATCTGGGGCAGCACCGGCTGTTGCAGCACACCACGCGGCCCGAGTCCTGGCGCGGCTATCTCGCCGCCTTCGGTCTGCCCCTGCCCGAGGCGGCGCTGTCGCTGGCCTTTGAGCATTTCTTCATGATCATCGAGGCGGCGTCGGCCGGCATGGGGGTCGCCCTGCTGCCGGTTTTCCTGGTCGGGGAGGACATCGCATCGGGCCGGCTGGTCCAGCCCTTCCCCGAGACGCTGCGCCCGCGCGGCCGCTACCTGATCGCCCATGCGCCGGGGGCCGAGCGGGCACGCCGCGTGCGCCGCTTCAAGGAGTGGCTGCTGACCGAGGCAGGGTAGATATTCCCCGGCGTTACTCGAGGGTTCCGGCCGCCTCGTGGCAGTCCTCGCCGGTCGCCAGGATGGTCTCGACCGCGATGCGCAGGCCGGCCGTCACCTGCCCGACCGCCATCGACGGGGCGCCCGGGTGGCGCACCGCCTGTTCGGGTGCCAGCGGGATATGCAGGAAGCCGACACGGAGATCCGGCCGCCGCACCGCCCGCAGATGGCAGGCCCCGTAGAACAGGTGGTTGCAGACGAAGCTGCCGGCGCTGTGCGACAGCCCGGCGGGGATGCCGGCGCTGCGCAGGGCTGTGGCAATGGCCTTGATCGGCAGGCTGGCGAAATAGGCCGTCGGCCCCCCTGCCACCACCGGGACATCGACCGGACGGTTGCCGGCATTGTCGGGGATGCGGGCATCGTCGAGATTCACGGCAACCCGCTCCAGGGACAGCTCGGCACGGCTCTGCGCCTGCCCGACCGCCAGCAGGGCGACCGGGTCGGTTTCCGCCACCGCCCGCTCCAGCGTGTCGAGCGCCGCGCCGAAGACGCAGGGCATCAGCCGCGCGGCGACGCGGTGGCCGCGGCATTCCCAGCCGTCGAGCCGCCGCACCGCCTCCCAGGACGGGTTGACGGTTTCGCCGCCGAAGGGCTCGAAACCGGTGAGGAGGATGGTCGGCATCGGGCTCCCGTCGTCAGTCCGCAGCGCGATCATGGCGATGGGCGGCGACCTTGCGCAACAGCTCTTCGCGCACCCGCTCCACCACCGGCGCCCAGTCGCCCGGCCGCTGCTGGCGGAACAGGCGCAGCGTCGGGTACCAGGGGCTGTCGTCGCGGTCGAGCAGCCAGCGCCAGCAGCCGCTGAACCGCGACAGCACCCACACCGGCACGCCCAGCGCCCCGGCGAGATGCACGACCGAGGTGTCCACCCCGATCACGAGATCGAGTTGCCGGACGATGGCGGCGGTGTCGGCGAAATCCGTGACCCCGCCCATCGGGTCGAGGATCGCCGTGCCGGCCGGCAGTTCCTCCTTCGCCTGGACGGCAACCGGCCCCTTCTGGAGGCTGACCCACGACACCCCCTCCACCGTCAGCAGCGGGGTGAGTTGGGCAAGCCGCAGGCTGCGGCGCGCATCGGTGCGGGTGGCGGCGGCGTGGCCGAGCCGCGGGTCGCCGGCCCACACCAGCCCGACCCGCAGGCCACCGCAGCCGCGGAGTACTGCGGCCCAGCGCCCGGCCGCGTCGGCCGGAGGGGCCAGATAGGGCACGGCGGCCGGGATGCGGTCGACCGTCACCCCCAGCAGCCGCATCAGCGACATCAGCGGAACGCAGAAATCATAGCTGTCGCGGCCGGAGAGGTCCGTGACCACCGCATCGACGCCCTCGACGCCCGACAGCAGCCGGACCAGCGGCTGCCGGCACTGAACGATCACCCGTGCGCCGCGCGCCTTCACCAGCGGGATCAGGCGGATGAACTGCAGGCTGTCGCCGAAGCCCTGCTCCTCATGGACCAGCAGGATCTTGCCGGTGAGATCCTCGCCGGTCCAGTCCGGACCGGCGGGGGAGGGGCGCTTCAGCGCCAGTTCACCGGCCTGCCAGCGCGCTTCGTAGGCACGCCAGCCAGCCTCGAAATCGCCATGCAGCAGCAGCGCCTCGGCCAGATTGTAGCGCACGCTCGCCAGAGCCGGAGCGAGGTCGGCCGCCCGCCGCAGCAGGGCCAGGGCCTCGCCATGGTCGCCGCGGTCCTGCCGGGCATGCGCCATCGCCAGATAGGGGGCATGGAGGCCGGGCGCCAGCGCGACGGCCTTGCGGCAGGCGTCGAGCGCGGCCAGCGGATGGTCGCTTTCCTGAAGGATCGCGCCGATGTTGGCATAGGCCTCGGCCAGATCGGGCCGGCGGGCGACCGCCTCGATGCAGGAGGCGACCGCCTCGCCGGGTCGGCCGAGCCGGCGCAGCGCCGCCCCGCGGTTGGCATAGGCGCTTGCGGCCAGCGGACCGTCCAGCAGCCTGTCGTAGACCGCCACCGCCTGCACCCAGCGGCCCGCGCGGTGCAGGCCGAGGGCCGTGGCGAACGTGGCCTGCGTGGCCGACGTCTCCATGGCCGTCCCTGTGGCCGTCTTCATGCCCGGCGCGGTCATTTCCGCAAGGTGCCGTGGTGTCCGCCCAGGATATGGGGCGGGATCGTGCCGCGGTCGGCGATGATGTTGGCGTCATCGGCCGACAGGCCGAGATGGACGAGCCGGTTGATGACCTGCCAGCGGCTGATCCGGTTGCCCTCATAGAGGGTCAAGGCATCCTTGATGACCTCGATATTCACCATCGGAAGACCGGTGCCCGCACGCACCTTCGACATGTCCGCCTCCACGAATGCCGGCGAAGAGAGCGGGGCCGCCGGCGTTTATGGAGGGGTTACACGGAGCGGTCCGGGATTCCTGGCGCGGTTTCCGATAGGGGGGCTCGCTGGAAGTGCCGGAAGCTTCGACGGTCAGGCCGCCGCGGCAGCCAGGACGCGGGTCTGGCGGGCGACCTTCTCGAAGGCGCGCTCCTCGATCTGGCGGATGCGCTCGCGGCTGACGCCATAGCGGACCGACAGGTCCTCCAGGGTTAGCGGGCTGTCCGACAGGCGGCGGCAGGTCAGGATGTCGCGCTCGCGGTCGTTCAGCACGCCCATCGCCTCGTGCAGCAGGGCGCTGCGCTGGCGGGCCTCGCCGCGCTCGACCAGCGTCTCCTCGACCGACGGCCGTTCGTCCGTCAGCAGATCCTGCCATTCGGCCGAATCGCCGTCCGCGCTCATCGGCGCGTTCAGCGATGCCATCGGCGCCGACAGGCGGCGGTTCATCGCGACCACGTCGTCTTCCGGCACCGACAGGTCGGTGGCGATGCTGGTGACGCTGTCGGGCTGCAGGTCGCCGCTGCCATACTCGCCCAGCTTCCGCTTCAGGCGGCCCAGGCTGAAGAACAGCTTCTTCTGCGCGGCGGTGGTGCCGATCTTCACGAGGCTCCACGACCGCAGGATGTAGTCCTGGATCGACGCCTTGATCCACCACATCGCGTAGGTGGACAGGCGGAAGCCGCGTTCCGGTTCGAATTTCTTGACGGCGGTCATCAGGCCGAGATTGCCCTCGGCGATCAGGTCGGACAGCGGCAGGCCGTAGCCGCGATAGCCGCCGGCGATCTTGACGACGAGACGGAGATGGCTGGTGACCAGCTTGTGCGCCGCATCGACGTCGCCATGCTCGCTCCAGGCCTTGGCGAGCATATACTCATCCTCGGGCGCCAGGACCGGGTAGCGGTGCGTGTCGTTGATGTAGCGGGACAGCGATTCGCCGGAATCGGTCGAACGAAGGGCAATGGCGGAACTCATGTCACATCCTCTTGCAAAGCGATATGACGCTGCAGGGTCCCCAGGCGGCGAACCCAGGCCTCTCCGGCGGAGCAGGCAGGCATATAGTACAAATTCGGTGCTGAAAGTCAAGCTTGAGGGTCGGATATCGCCCGGCGCCCGCGGAGGGAGGCGGGCGGCAGGTGGGGGCGGATTGACCTCCCTCAGTGCGCCGGCGTCGGGGGCGTGGCAGGAAAGGCGGGTCGCCGGGCACCATCGCGAGGGATCCGCTCATCATGAGAATCGCCGTCGGGACCAAGGATTTCCAGACCATCGCCACCCATGGCGGCCGCACCCGCCGCTTCCTGGTCTATGAGGCGGAGGCAGGATTCGACCCGGTCGAGACCGTCCGGATCGAACTGGGGGAGGAGGAGGTGCTGCATCTCTGCGGCGACGGCCGCCCCCACCCGATCGACGCGGTGCGGGTCGTCGTCACCGGCTCGTCGGGGGCGGGGTTCGTCGCCCATATGAGGCGCCGCGGCATCGAACCGGTGACGACGCTGGAAACCGACCCGGTCCGGGCGATCCGCGGCTGGTTCGCCGGCACGCTGGCGCCGGCGCCCGAGCCGGAGCACCCGCATGACCACCATGACGGTGCCGATCATCAGGACGGGCATCATCGGGACGGGGAGCGGCCGGCCGGCATATAACGCGCCTATATTCCGCAGGCATCCGCGCCGCATCGATTTTATACGCCGAACGGCCTTTTCCTCATGGGACCGCCGGCCACCGGCCGGCATTTGGCTGCGAGGCGTCCATGCTGGGAAAATCGGCCCGAACGCTGGCGCGCAGGCGGGTGGCGACGGAAACGCATCTTGCGGAGACGGCGGCCGGCACCGTCCCCAGCGCAGGCGCGCTCTTGGGCGAAGCCGCCGCCATCCTGGCCGTCTGCCTGTCGGTCGCGCTGGTGCTGGCCCTGCTGGGCAACCATCTGGCGGGCGGCTGAAAGCGGTCAGACCGGAAAGCTGACGCTGGCGGTGGTGCCGGCGGCATCGCTGTCGGTGGACAGCGTGTCGCCGAGCTGGCCGGCCAGCGCTTCGGCCAGCATCAGTCCGTCCTCGGCCGTGGTGTCGAAGCCGGCGGGCAGGGCGCGGCCGTTGTCCTCCACCGTCAGGCGGGCCCGGCCGCTGTCGCCCTGCTGGCGCACGGTGATGCGGATCCAGCCGTCGTCGGGAAAGGCATGGTGCAGGCAGCTCGTCACCAGCTCCGCGATGATCAGGCCGAGCGGCATCGCCTCGTACAGGCCGATCTGGATCGCATCGGAGGTGACCGTCACCGGCACGCGCGAAAGCGCCCCCGGCGTGCCTTCGCGCACCGCCTCGCACAGGGCGCCGACATAGCGGCCGAGGTCGACATGGGTGCCGGCGCCGCTTTCGTGCAGTTGCCGATAGAGGATCGCCAGCGCCTCGATGCGGACCATGGTCTGTTCGTATGCTGCGCGGGCGTCGGGGTCGCGGATGCGGCCGGCCTGCAGTTTCAGCAGGCTGATCACCAGTTGCAGACTGTTCTTGGCGCGATGCTGGAGTTCCCGCAGCTCGGCTTCCAGCTCCTGGATGCGTGCCGTCAGCCGGTCGGCAGGGGACGTGCCGGACGCGACTGCGTCGCCCGACTGGTCCGGAGGAGAATAGGCGGGCTGGGACCGCGGAAGCATCGGCATGGGAACGGACTCTGCTCGGTCGTCGCGGAAGAAGCATGGTCGAAAACACTTGCCAATCTAAGCGCTTGTCCGGGCGGCCCCACCGGTTCTGTGGGAGTAACCCGCCGCGCCTAGCCGGTATGTGAGGGGGGCCGGAACGGCCAAGCCTACGCCCGGCCAAGCCTACGCCCGGACGACCGGCGCTCCGCTTTCCGCGCTTCCGGTCGACGTCCGCCGAAAGATAAGGTTGTGCGTCTCGGTTGCACTGGCAAGAGTGGGCGGATGACGATGCGAAAGACGCTTGCCTGGATTTCGATGCTGGTCGCCCTCTCCGGCGGCTGTGCCGCTGTGGTCGGGACCGGGGGCACCCTCGCGGACGGCGCCCCTGGTCCCGAATTTGTCACGGCATCCGCGGTGCCGCTGGACAGCGACCGGCCGGCAAGGGTGGCTCTCGGCCCTCTGCGCTTCCTCGGTGCGCTCGACATCGCCGGGGGCGACCGGGTCGGCGGATTGTCCGGTCTGTGGGTCTCCCCGGACGGCGGGCGTTTCGTCGCGGTCGGCGATACCGGGCTGGTGGCGGATGGCCGGATCGCCGGCGATCCCGATGGACGGCTCACCGGAATGGCGGAGCTTCGCGTCCGTCCCCTGCCGGTGGAGGAGGGCATCTCCCGCCGCAAGCGCCGCACCGACGCGGAGGATCTGACCCGCCTGCCGGACGGCGGCTGGCTGGTGTCGCTGGAGCGCGACCACCGCATCCTGCGCTATCCCGCCGGCGACCATGGGCCGCAGGGCACGCCGACGCCGATCCCGCTGCCGCCCGGCGTGGCGGAGGGGGCGCCGGACAATGGCGGGCTGGAGGCGCTGACCCGACTTTCGGACGGCCGGCTGCTGACCATGGAGGAGGGCGGCGACGACGGCCGGCCGGACCGCCGCGCCTGGATCACGCAGCCGGGACTTTCCGAGGGAGGCCTGCCGCGTAGCGCCGCAGACTGGCAGCCCTTCACCTACCGTGCCGCGCCCCGCTACCGCCCGACCTCGGCCGCACCGCTGCCGGATGGCGGCGTTCTGGTGCTGGAGCGCTATGTGTCGCTGCTGGGCGGCTGGTCGTCCCGTCTCGTCCGGGTGTCGCCGCAACAGCTGCGGGCCGGCGGCATCGTCGAAGGGGAGGAACTGGGCCGTCTGGAAGCGCCGCTGCTGAACGACAATTTCGAAGGCGTCGCCGCCCGCCCGGGACCGGCGGGCGAGACGCTGGTCTATCTGATCTCCGACAATAATTTCAGCTCGCTCCAGCGCACCTACCTGCTGATGTTCGCACTGTCCGGCCCGGCCTCCTGATCTCCACCTCATCTCCTTTGAGCCGACTTCTTCGACCAAAGTCGCACGGTGCCGGCGTGGGTGCGTGTTTGACAGCGCCGCGCCCCTGCGGCTAGCTATCGGAACTGTTCGACAGGGAAACGATCATGGCGACGCCCGACAGTTTGGCCCCGGCGGCGTTCGGGACGGGACGGGCGGCTCTGCTGACCCTGCTGGCGATGCTGGCCTTCGCCGCCAACTCCATCCTGTGCCGGCTGGCCCTGACCCAGACCGCCATCGACCCGGCCAGCTTCACGCTGGTGCGCATCGCCTCCGGCGCGGCCAGCCTGTGGCTGATCGCCCGCGCCACCGGGCATGGGCCGACCGGTGAGGGGAAGCGGGGCAGGGGACGCTGGGGCGGCGGAAGCTGGATCGGGGCGGTGGCGCTGCTGGCCTATGCCGCCGCCTTCTCCTTCGCCTACCTGAGCATGACGGCGGGCACCGGGGCGTTGCTGCTGTTCGGCGCGGTGCAGGCCACCATGATTGTGGCCGGGCTGTACCGCGGCGAACGGCTGTCGCCGCTGCAATGGGGCGGGCTGGGACTGGCGCTTGGCGGGCTGGGGCTGCTGCTGGCGCCCGGCCTGTCGCCGCCCGACCCGCTGGGGGCGCTGCTGATGCTGGCGGCCGGCGTCGCCTGGGGCGTCTATTCGCTGCTGGGCCGCAGCAGCCGTGATCCCATCGCCACCACCGCCGGCAACTTCCTGCGCGCCGCGCCGATGGCTGCGGCCGTGGCGCTGCTGTCGTCCGCCATCGGCGCCGTGTCGGGAGGCGGCGCGCGTTGGGATACCGGAGGGCTGGTCTATGGCTTGCTGTCGGGAGCGCTTGCGTCGGGCGTCGGCTATGCGATCTGGTACGCCGCTCTGCCCGCCCTGACCGCCGCCCGCGCCGCCTCCGTCCAGTTGAGCGTCCCGGTCATCACCGCCATCGCCGCGGTGCTGGCGCTGGGCGAACGGATCACGCCGCCGCTCGCCATCGCCTCGGCCGCCGTGCTGGGCGGTATCGCCCTGGTCATCGCGGGCAAGCGCCGCCCGGCCTGACGTTCCCAGTTCCCTTCCGCCTCCCATGCCGGCCCCCCTCACGCCGACAGCGGCAGCGCCTCGTCGCAGGCGAAGGCCGTCATGATCATCGCCTCCGCCGCGTCGGCCGACAGCGGGCGGGAGATCAGGTAGCCCTGCAGGCAGTCGCAGCCGGCCTCGGCCAGCCAGTGGCGCTGCTCGGCGGTCTCCACCCCCTCCGCCACGGTGGACAGCAGCAGCCGCTGAGCCAGCGCGATGACGGTCGAGGCGATGTCGGGGGCGTGCGGCAGATCGTTGACGAAGCTGCGGTCGATCTTCAGCACATCGACCGGCAATTGCCGCAGATAGGCCAGCGAGGAATAGCCGGTGCCGAAATCGTCGATGGCGATGCGCACGCCCAGCGCCCGCAGGCGGTTCAGCGTCGGCAGGTGGTGGCGCACATCCTTCATGATGACGGTCTCGGTGATCTCCAGCTCCAGCAGGTCGGGCGGGGTGCCGTGGCGTTGCAGCACCTGTTCGACCTGCCGGGCGAAGCCGGGGTCGGCAAGCTGGCGGGCGGAGACGTTGACCGCCACCGGCACCGGACCATGGTCGAGCGCCCAGCGCGTCGCCGTGCGGCAGGCCTCCTCCAGCACCCAGCGGCCGATCTCGATGATCAGGCCGGTGTCCTCGGCCACCGGGATGAAGTCGCCGGGGGAGATCGGAACCCCCTCGTGGCGCCAGCGGATCAGCGCCTCGAACCCGGTCAGCCGGCCGCCCGACGCCTCGACCTTCGGCTGGTAGACCAGCTCGAAGGACCGCGCCGCCACCGCCTCGCGCAGGCCGGACTCCAGCCGCAGCCGCGCCTCCGCCCGGTCGGTCATGTCGCGGGTGTAGAAGACGAACCGGTTGCCGCCCGCATTCTTGGCGGCCTGCATGGCGGAGTCGGCCATCCGCATCAACCCGGCACTGTCGGTCTGGCCTCCTTGTGCCTGGCCTGCTTGCGCCTGGTGGAGGGCGACGCCGACGCTGGCGGTGATATGGACGCGGTGCTCCGCCACCTCCGTCACCATCGACAGGGTGTCCAGCAGCCTCTGCGCCACCATCGCCGCCTCTTCGCCGTCGGCGACACGCTCCAGCACCACCAGGAACTCGTCGCCGCCGAGCCGGCCGACGGTATCGCAGCGCCGGACGCTGGCGTTCAGCCGCTCCGCCACCCGGCAGAGCAGCGCGTCGCCCACCCCGTGTCCAAGGCTGTCGTTGACCCGCTTGAAGCGGTCGAGATCGACATACAGCACGGCCAGCCGGCCAGCTCCGGCCGCCCTGGCGCGCTCCGCCAGCTCGATGGCGTGGTCGAGCCGGTCGAGCAGCAGCGCCCGGTTCGCCAGCCCGGTCAGCGGACAGCGGGTCGCCAGCCGGCGCAGCTCGTCATGCTCGCGCTCCAGCAGGCCCAGGGTGTGGTTGAAGCGGGCGATGACGAATCCCAGCTCGTCGTCGGCATGGCCGCGCGGCACGGCCAACGGCTGGCCATAGGGCTTTTCCGGGTCGATGCGGGCCACCGCGCGCCCGATCTGCAGCAGCGGACGGGTCAGCAGCCGGTGGAAGACCGCGGCCATCGCCAGCCCGACCAGCAGGTTGCGCAGCGTTCCCGCCACCAGCGCCGCCGATGCATAGGCGAGGAAGCCGGAAGCCGCCCGGCCGGTGTCGATGCCGACGATCAGGCGCCCGACCCTGCCGGCGGCACCGTCCGGTGGGCTGCGGTCTCCGGCAGGGTGGCCGGCGGACGGGGGGAAGAGGTCATGGACCACCACCGGCGGATCGCGGAACAGCAGCGCCGTCGCCGCGCGTTCCAGCGGGGTGGCCGGCGGAGAGGCCCGTTCGCGGCGGGCAAGCAGCGTGCCGTCGATCAGGCGGATCTCGGCCCAGGCGGCGTCGGTGCGGATCATGCCGTCCAGCACCTGCCCGGCCAGCACTCCGTCGATCTGCCAGGCGGCGCCGGCCGCCGGCCCCTCCACCAGGGCGACGGCATCCTCCAGCCGCGCCAGCGCCGTCGCCCGTTCGCGCGAGGCGGTCCAGGCGAACTCCACCGCGGTGATGGCGAACCCGATGACAAAGGCGGCGAGGACCGCGTGAATCGCCTGCTTCAGCGTCAGGCTGCGCAGGACTGGGATCGCCATCGTACCGTTCCTCGGCCGGATGTTTCGCATCGCCACCCCCGCCCATGGCGCACCCCCGGCGGGTTGCGCCTTCAGGCGGACCTGGCGAACCGAAGCATTAATAGGACCGGCGATGACCGGGGCGCGGCGATTCTATGAAATTTTTGTAACCGGCTGCCGGTGCATATTGCTGACAATGCATATTGCTGCATGGGGCCATTCCGCTGGCGCATGGCTACCATTCAGCATTGGTAATACCAGTTGGTGTGCGGCGCAGCATATCCTGCCCTTGCCCATTCTCGGGGCGTTTCCTCCCTAAACTATAGGGCCGCGCATTGCGCGGCCCTTTTCTTTTTCAGCGATGCGGAAGGCCCGAAGGCGGGGGCTCACACCCGCCGCGCCAGCGCCAGCAGGCCGCCGGCACCGATCATCAGCCCGCCGGTCAGGCGGTTCAGCGACCTCGCCGCCGACACCGTGGTCAGCTTCGCCGCCAGCCGGTCGCCGCCGGTGGCGTAGGCCATGATCCAGCCGAACTCGATCACCACCATGGTCGCGACCAGCGCCACCAGCTGCGGCGCCAGCGGTGCCGCAGCATCGATGAATTGCGGGAACAGGGCGCCCATGAAGACCAGCGCCTTGGGATTGCTGAAGGCCACCAGCGCGCCGCGCAGGAACAGCCGCAAGGCGGACCCCTCGCCAGACGCCGCTGCGGCGGTGTCACGCTCCCCGGCCGGTTCCACCGGCGCCCGCCAGGCGGCGATGCCGAGCCAGGTCAGATAGGCCACGCCGGCCCAGCGCACGATCTCGAAGGCCAGGACCGAGGTGGAGAGCAGGGCGCCCAGCCCGAAGGCCGACAGCGCCGCCATCACCGCCAGCGCCGCGCACATGCCGGCCCCGCCCCAGGCGGCGCGGCGCGCGCCGAACCGCAGGCCCAGGCTCATCGCCAGCAGCATGTTCGGCCCCGGCGTCATCGAGATCACGAAGGCGGTGGCGAAGAAGAAGGCGAGCGTCTGCCACGTCATGGTCGTCGGGCCCCGGATGGATAAGGGAGATGTGCGTCGGTCGGTCGCACCACAGCATCATGCGCCGCACGCCGCCGCAAGCGGCCCCGGCGAAGTGCAGCCATGCTCTCCCGGGTGCTTACTCGGACGCCTGCAGCGCCCGCCATGCCCGCAGGGCGAGATTGGCCGAATCCTGGTCCGGCCGCCTGTAGGCGGCGAAGCGGCGGTCGCGGATCCGGCTGCGGGCATCGGTCCACACGGCGTTCCAGTCGATCGTCCCGTCGGTCAGCAGCCGCTCCTCGATGATGGACAGCAGCGCCTCGTTCACCGCCGACACCCCGATGTTCTGCGTCGCCAGCACCAGCGCGTCGGGCGCCCGGTCCAGCGTGGCGCGCAGGCGGGTGTGGCCGCCGCAGGAGCCCCAGAAGACCAGGGCGGTGGCGGGCACGATCTCCGGCATCGTCCCGTCCTCGTGATAGCTGTGGCCGCGGTGGATGACGATGGAGGGCGACAGGCCCTCGCGCGCCAGCCATGCCCAGGCGGCGGCACGGCCGGCATCGCCCGCCCCGGGCACGTCGGCGACGATGACGATCCGGCGTCCCCGCCGTTCCGGGCTGACGGCGACGACAAAGCCCGGATTGGTCTGCAGCGCCCAGCCCTGCGCGCGATGCAGCCGCAGGAAGCCGCGGAAGGACGCCCGCCCGTCGGGATCGTCGTAGAAGGTCATCCGCTGCACGTTGAGGCCGTTGCGGAACAGCCGCTGCCCGGTCAGGACCGGCAAGGCCGCCAGGGAATGACGCTCGGCGAAGCGCTCCGCCTGGAAGGCCGCGGTCGCCGGGCGTCCGGACAGGCGCATCGCATGCAGGCTGCCGGCAAGCCCGGCCATGGCCTTGACCGATGGATCGCCGGCGCCGCGATACCAGGCGGCCAGCTCGTCCTCCAGCGCCGCACGGACCGGGCGGGAGCCGGTGTCCATGGCATCGGCAAGCGCGCCGATGATCGCCGCCGGATCCAATGCCCCGTTCGGCACACGGCCCGGCGCCTTCAAGACGGCCGGCATCAGGGCCTGGATGCTCTCCCGCATCAGCTCGCGCGCCGCCGCCGGGTCGGTGCCGAACAGGCTGCCCGCCCGCCCGCCGCCGACCGTCGCGACAAAGAACTCCGCCCACAGCCGCCGGGTCCGCGGTGCGCGTGCAAGGTCGAGGACGCTGCGCCGCTCCTGCTTCAGCTGGATCAGGAGGATGTTGACCAGACCGTCGAGCGACGAGGTGTAGAGCTGCGGCCCGATGCGCGCGACCAGTTCCATCAGAGCCTCCGACGACAGCGCCAGCGTGATGCGGAAGCGGTCGGCCGGCGGGTCGTCGACCATGTCGTCGATCAGCGCCCCGATCCCGGGGGCCAGCAGGGCCGGATCCCGCGCGAAGGACGCCGCCAGCAGCTTCGCCGCCTGGAGCTCCAGCATCCGCAGGTCCGGCTTGGCAAGGTGTTTGCGCAGCTCGTGCCGGGTCTCGTAGAAGGGCATCCCGCTGTCGAGCGAGCGCATCAGCAGCCCGATGTCCAGCGCCCGGGCGATGATCTCCGCGCCGCCGGACCGGACTGACAGCTGGTCGGCGGCCCCGAGCACGTCGAAAGGGGCGGCAACCGCCGCATCGCGCAGCACCGCCGACGCCGCCTCGCCCGGAAACAGGCCGGAGCAGCGGAAGGCCTCCGCCGGCGACCGGCGCGCCAGGCCGGCGAAGGCCTCGTCACCGCCGAACAGCGCGTCGAGGACGGGTTGGCCGGCCGGTTCGCCGTCGGCACAGGCCGTCGGGGCGTCGGCACCATGCGGGATCGGGGCCAGGGGGACCGGCTGCCTCGGCGGCTCCGGCGCCAGCAGCTCGGCGGAATGAAGGGGTTGGAGGGCTGCGGTGTCAGTGACAGCCGTCTGGGCGGAGGCGGCGACCGGCCAGCAGCCCGCCAGGACGGCACAGGCGGCCCATAGCAGTCGATGCCGCCATATCGACAACCACGATGCCGCAGGGCGACCGGGGACCGGACGACCAGGAACCGAACGATCTGGGACCACGGCGATGGCTGCTTCGGACAAGGAACGGGATGGGAGCCCCACCCTTACGGCGTACTCCCTATGGATGATGCTATGCAGGCAACCGACGCTTTGTCACCCGTCTACCGGCCCGGCGCCTGCGCATTGCCCTGCCGCCCGTACCCCCTGCGGCATCCGCCTCGGCCGCGAGGTACTCCGCCTTGGCCCGATGAGGGCGTCGGAATACCCCGGCAGGGCATGGACAGCGGATGGCGGCGCACCAATCCTCAGTCCTTCGCCCGGTGTTCGGCGCCCGGTGTTCGGCGGCCGGCGTTCGGGGCCGGGCTCCCGGTGGCGAGAAGGAGGATGCGGATGCGTGCATACCGTCTCTTGGCCTGTTTTCTGATCGTCACCGCGTTATGCCCGCCGTTGTCCGCGGTTCCGGCCGCCGCCCAGACGCCGGTCGACCTGGAACTGGTGCTGGCCGTCGACGTGTCCGGCAGCGTCGACCCGGACGAGGCGAAGCTGCAGCGCAACGGCTATGTCCAGGCCCTGCTGAATCCGAGGGTGCAGGCGGCGATCCGCGGCGGGCCGTTCGGCCGCGTCGCCGCCACCTACATGGAATGGGCGGGGGAGGGGCACCAGCATGTCGTCGTCCCCTGGACCGAGCTGAGCGATCCGGCCAGCATCGAACGCTTCGCCGCCGTCGTGGCCGAGGCGCCGATGATGACCGAGCAATGGACCTCGATCAGCGCCGCCATCGACCGCGCCGTCCCGCTGTTCGATACCAACGGCTTCGAGGGCACGCGGCGGGTCATCGACCTGTCGGGCGACGGCGAGAACAACCGCGGCCGCCCGGTGGAGGAGGCGCGCGACGCCGCGGTCGCCCGCGGCATCACCATCAACGGCCTGCCGATCCTGAACGACCGGCCCAACCCCTGGGGCGGGGCGGCGCCGAACGACCTGGAAGGCTATTACCGCGACCATGTCATCGGCGGCCCCGGCGCCTTCCTGGTTCCGGCGCGCAATTTCGACGCCTTCGCCGACGCCATTCTCAGCAAACTGCTGCTGGAAGTGTCCGGCGTGATGCCGGACGGACGGACGGCCCGGGATCTCGTCGCCCGCTGACAGCACCCGCCGGCTACCCCGCCGACTGCCACCCAACAGTTCACGCCAACCGGACAGGCCGGTCAGTCGACCGTGCGGTCGATGGCGCGGCCGGCCTTTTCCGCCGGACCCGGCGGGTCGATGGCGTCCTTGACGCTCTGGCCGGCCTTGTCGATGGACTCGCCGGCCCGCTCGGCCGGGCCTTCATTGTTGCAGGCGGCGACGGCGACCAGCGGCAGGACCAGGACGGCGGTGCGCAACAGCGTCAGCATGACGATCTCCTTCTTGCGTGGCGCGCGGCGTCCCGGTTGGGGCAAGACTGCCTTCGGGCGGCGCGCTGCGATGCGGGAGGAACGCCACGGCCGGGCTTCCGGTTCGCGCGGCTACCCGGTTGCTCCGCCGCAGGTCACGCTTGCGCCGGAACGCGCGCAAAACGGCTATTCCTTTCCGGCGTGAGGGAGGCGGCGCTTCCGAATTTTGTGCTCTACGGTCAACTGCCCGCCGCCGGGACCGTGCCACTCTGCCCTTCGAGGATGAGACGGGCGGGAGGCTGGCATGGCTGGTTACCATTGCGATCTGGGGCGGCATCGCCATCGCTTCGACGATCTGAAGACCCTGATGGCCTGCGCCTCGCCGCGGCGGTCGGGGGACGAGCTTGCGGGCATCGCCGCCGACAGCGACGAGCGGCGGGTCGCCGCCCGCATGGTGCTGGCCGACCTGCCGCTGACGGTGTTCCTGAGCGAGGCGCTGGTCCCCTACGAGACCGACGAGGTGACGCGCCTCATCATCGACAGCCACGACGCCGACGCCTTCCGCCCGGTGGCGCACATGACGGTCGGGCAGTTCCGCGACTGGCTGCTGTCCTACGAGGCCGACGGCGCGGCACTGGCGGCGCTCGCCCCCGGCCTGACGCCGGAGATGGCGGCGGCGGTGTCCAAGCTGATGCGCAACCATGATCTGGTCTGCGCCGCCGCCAAATGCTCGGTCGTCACCCGCTTCCGCACCACGGTCGGGCTGCCGGGCCGGCTGTCGAGCCGGCTGCAGCCCAACCACCCGACCGACGACCCGACCGGCATCGCCGCCTCGACGCTGGACGGGCTGCTCTACGGCATCGGCGACGCGGTGATCGGCATCAACCCGGCGACCGACAACGTCCCGGCCTGCATCGCGCTGTTGGAAATGCTGGACGCGGTGCGCACCCGCTTCGACATCCCGGTCCAGTCCTGCGTCCTGTCCCATGTCACCACCACCCTGCAGGCGATCGAGCGCGGGGCGCCGGTCGATCTCGTCTTCCAGTCGATCGCCGGCACCGAGAAGGCCAATGCCGGTTTCGGCGTCACCCTGTCGCTGCTGGCCGAGGCGCAGGAGGCGGCCAAGTCGCTGAAACGCGGCACCATCGGCGACAACGTGATGTATTTCGAGACCGGGCAGGGCTCGGCCCTGTCGGCCGACGCCCATTTCGGCGTCGACCAGCAGACGGTGGAAACCCGCGCCTATGCGGTGGCCCGCGCCTTCGACCCGCTGCTGGTCAACACGGTGGTCGGCTTCATCGGCCCCGAATATCTCTATGACGCCAAGCAGATCACCCGTGCCGGGCTGGAGGACCATTTCTGCGCCAAGCTGCTCGGCGTGCCGATGGGCTGCGACGCCTGCTACACCAACCATGCCGAGGCCGACCAGGACGACATGGACGTCCTGATGACGATGCTGGCGACCGCGGGCGTCAATTTCCTGATCGCGGTGCCCGGCGCCGACGACGTCATGCTGAACTACCAGAGCCTGTCCTACCACGACGTGCTCGGCCTGCGGCACCTGCTGAAGCGCCCGCCGGCCCCGGAGTTCGAGGCGTGGCTCGACAAGGCGGGCTGGCTCGACGGGCAACGCCGGCTGCCGCCCTGGCCCGACCAGAGTCTTGTCGTCTCCGCCCTGCTGGGGAGCGCCGGCCGATGAGCGACACCCCCAAGGACCAACCCAAGGATCAGCCGAAGGATCCGTGGGCACGCTTCCGCACCGCCACCCGCGCCCGCATCGCGCTGGGCCGCAGCGGCGACGCCCTGCCGACCAAGGCTCTGCTGGAGTTCCAGCTCGCCCATGCCCGCGCCCGCGATGCCGTGCACAGCGCGGTCGATTTCGCCCGGCTGGCCGCCGATCTGGCCCCGCTGGAGACCGTCCGCGTCCACAGTGCCGCCCCCGACCGGCCGACCTATCTGCGCCGGCCGGATCTGGGCCGCCGGCTCGACCCGGCGAGCGCCGCGGCGCTGCCGCTTGGCGACTGGGACCTGCTGTTCGTCCTCGCCGACGGGCTGTCGGCCGCGGCGGTGCAGGTCAATGCCGCGCCGCTGGTCCATGCCTGCATGACGCGGCTGCCGGGCCTGCGGGTCGGCCCGGTGGTGCTGGCCGAACAGGCCCGCGTCGCGCTGGGCGACGAGGTGGCCGCGGCCATGGGGGCACGGCTGGCGGTGCTGCTGGTGGGTGAGCGGCCCGGCCTGTCGGCCGCCGAATCGCTGGGCGCCTACCTGACCTGGGCCCCGAGGCCCGGCCGCGCCGATTCAGAGCGCAACTGCATCTCCAACATCCATTCCGACGGCCTGTCCATCCAGGCGGCCGCCGACAAGCTGTGCTGGCTCGCCACCGAGGCGGCGCGGCTGAAACTGACCGGGGTCGCCCTGAAGGAGGACGCCCCGTCGCTGCCCGGTCCGGAAAATCAGAACAATCAACGGATCGGCCAGGAGAGCGGGCAGGGCTGAGAGAGCGCTGCCATCGACACCAACGCCTTTGAACAGGGGCAGGAGGCATCATGTCTGGGAACACGAAACCTGAATTGAGCAAGAGCCTGAGCGGGCTCCATCTGTGGGGGATCGCCGTGGGGCTGGTGATCTCCGGCGAGTATTTCGGCTGGAGCTACGGCTGGGCGGCGGCGGGGACGCTGGGCTTCCTCGTCACCACGATCCTGATCGCGGCGATGTACACCACCTTCATCTTCAGCTTCACCGAGCTGACGACCGCGATTCCCCATGCCGGCGGACCCTTCGCCTACAGCTACCGCGCCTTCGGACCCAAGGGGGGCTTCGTCGCCGGCTTCGCCACGCTGATCGAGTTCGTCTTCGCGCCGCCGGCCATCGCACTGGCCATCGGGGCCTATCTCAACGTGCAGTTCCCCGGGCTGGATCCCAAGCTGGCCGCGGTCGGCGCCTATGTCATCTTCATGGGGCTGAACATCGCCGGCGTGTCGATCGCCGCCACCTTCGAGCTGTTCGTCACCCTGCTGGCGATCTTCGAGCTGGTGGTGTTCATGGGCGTGGTGTTCCCCGGCTTCTCCTGGGCCAACTTCACCGCCAACGGCTGGTCCGGGTCGAACAGCTTCACCATGGACAGCTTCGGCGGCATCTTCGCGGCGATCCCCTTCGCCATCTGGTTCTTCCTGGCGATCGAAGGGGCGGCGATGGCGGCGGAGGAGACCAAGGATCCCAGGCGCACCGTGCCGCGCGCCTATATCGGCGGCATCCTGACGCTGGTGGTCCTGGCCTTCGGCACCATGATCTTCGCCGGCGGCGTCGGCGACTGGAACGCGCTGTCCAACATCAACGATCCTCTGCCGCAGGCAATGAAGGCGGTGGTCGGCGAATCCAGCGGCTGGCTGCACATGCTGGTGTGGATCGGCCTGTTCGGCCTGATCGCGTCCTTCCACGGCATCATCATGGGCTATTCGCGCCAGATCTTCGCGCTGTCGCGCGCTGGATTCCTGCCGCCGGTGCTGGCCCGGCTGCACCCGACCCGCAAGACCCCGCATTGGGCCATCCTGGCCGGCGGCGTGGTCGGCATCGCCGCCATCTACTCCGACTCCTTCATCGAGATCGGCGGCCTGCCGCTGACCGCCAACATCGTCACCATGTCGGTGTTCGGCGCCATCGTCATGTACATCATGAGCATGGCGGCGCTGTTCCGCCTGCGCGCCGCCGAACCGGCGCTGGAGCGGCCCTACCGTGCGCCCTTCTATCCGGTCTTCCCGGCGATCTCGCTGGTGCTGGCGGTGCTGGCCCTGGTGACGATGGTCTATTACAACACCCTGGTCTTCGGCCTGTTCGTGGCGCTGTTCGCGCTCGGCTATATCTTCCACCTGGCGACCGCCGGCATGCGGGTCAAGGCCGGGGCGACCGGCGGGCTCGGGCACATGGACGCCTTCACCGAAGCGCGGTCGATGGTGGATTGAGGCTTGGCGGGGGGCTCCCCCCACCCTAACCCTCCCCCGCTGGGCGGGGGAGGGTTAGGGTGGGGGCAAGCAACGCGAGCAGTGGCCCCCTCACTTCCCGTCGTGGCTCAGGATGAAGCTGCGGATTTCCGGGAGGATGCTTTCGCGCCAGCGGCGGCCGTTGAAGATGCCGTAATGGCCGACGCCCTTCTGGAAATGCACCTTGCGCATCTCGTCCGGCAGGGACGAGCACAGCCGCTGCGCCGCGATGGTCTGGCCGGGGGCGGAGATGTCGTCCAGCTCGCCCTCCACCGTCATCACCGCGGTCTTCCGCACCGCCGCCGGTTCCACCTTGCGGCCGCGCGAGACCATGGTGCCCTCGGGCAGGGCGTGCTTCTGGAACACCGTCTCGATGGTCTGCAGGTAGAATTCCGCCGACAGATCCATCACCGACAGATATTCGTCGTAGAAGCGGCGGTGCTGCTCGGCCGAATCGCCGTCGCCACGGACGAGGTGGCGGAACAGTCCGACATGCTCGTTGATGTGGCGGTCGAGATTCATCGACATGAAGCCCGACAGCTGGATGAAGCCGGGATAGACGCGGCGGAAGGCGCCCGGATAATAGACCGGGACCGTGGTGATGACGCTGCGCTCGAACCATTTCAGCGGGCGTTCCATCGCCAGCTTGACCGGCGTCGTCGGGTTGGCCATCGGGTCGATCGGGCCGCCCATCAGCGTCATGGTCCGCGCCTGCACCGGCTCGTCCGCCGCCGCCATCAGCGACACCGCGGCCATCACCGGAACCGCCGGCTGGCACACCGCGATGACGTGGGTGTCCGGGCCCAGGAAGCGGATCAGCTCCGCCACCGTGTCGATGTAGTCGTCCAGGTCGAAGCGGCCGGCCGACATCGGGACCAGCCTTGCATCGATCCAATCCGTGATGAACACGTCATGGTCGCGCAGCAGCGCCTCCACCGTGCCGCGCAGCAGCGTGGCGTGGTGGCCCGACATCGGGGCGACCAGCAGTACCCGCGGCTGGCGCGGCGTGCCTTCCGGCTTGGCGAAGTTCAGCAGCTTGCAGAAGGGCGACTGCCAGACGAACCGCTCGGTGACCGGAACGGTCCGCCCGTCGACCAGCGTTTCCGCCAGCCCGAAGGCAGGCTTGCCGAAGCGGCGGGTCGTCCGCTCCACCAGTTCGGCCCCGGCGGCGACCGCCCGGCCCAGCTTGGTGTAGGACAACGGCATCAGCGGGCTCTGGAAGGTGTGCTGGGCCGCTTCGGCCCAGAAGCGCATCGGCCGCATGGCGGCATGTTGCATGTCGTACAGGTGGTACAGCAAATCAGATCCTCACGTCACGGCTGCCCCCGGTCGGCCAGGGTCGTTATCCCTTCGATCGGCGCATTGATCGTATGACCAACCATATCCTTGGTCGGGGGTCGCGTATAGGTCAAGAGCGTCTTCGCATTTGCAAAGCTCTGTTGTCCAAAGAACATTGCACTGCACAAAAAATTATCAATTGCAACAAACCCGCTATGACCTTCGCAAGAAGCCGGACCGGGCGCACGCCCGTCAGGGCACGGCCAGCGTCGCGCGTACCGGCAGATGGTCGGACGCCCGGCGGGTCAGCACGCTGCGGATCACCTCGTAAGCGGGGATTTGCAGGCCTCCCGTCACATAGATGCGGTCGAGCCGCAGGGTCGGCATGCGGGCGTGGAAGCTGCGCGGGTTGGCGACGTCGGCGAAGGACTCGGCCAGCCGGCGCAGCCGGGGCGAGCTGGGCGTCCATTCGTTCAGGTCGCCCATGAACAGGGTCGGCAGTTCCGGCCGCTCCGCCACCCGCGACACTATGTCGCCCACCTGTTTGGCCCGTTCCCAGGGGTCGAGGCCGAGATGGGCGATGATCACGCGCACCTCGCGGCCCTGCACCCCGACCACCGCGTCGATGGCGCCGCGCGGTTCGCGCTTGCCGACCGACAGGTCGATGGTTTCCATCGCATGCACCGGCAGGCGGGTCAGCAGGGCATTGCCGTAATGGGCGCGCTCGCTGTGCTTGGTCGGGCCGGCATAGGCCTTCAGCCCGGTGTGGCGCTCCAGGAAGGCGAACTGGTCCATGCCGGATTCGCCCCGATGGTGCCAGCCGACCTCCTGCAGGCCGATCAGGTCGACGTCGAGGTCGCGGATCACCTGCGCCACCCGGTCGGGTGCGAATCGGGCGTCCAGCCCGACGCAGCTGTGGATGTTCCAGGTGGCGACCGCCAGCGCGGCCATGCCGTCGGGAACGGGTAAACTGCGGTTGTCGACACGGCGGGGACGGCGGGCGCGGGCCGCGCGCAACGCGGAGGCGATGCGCTGGACACGCTCACGGCTGAAACGGATCACGGTTCGTCAGTCCTTTCATCTTGCCGACCCTCTCCATCGCTTCCCTGGCCGCTTCCCCGGCCGCTTTCCCCGCCGGCTGCCCGGCGCCCGAGCAGCCGGCTGGTCAGCCAGCCGAGCCCGACCGCCGCCGCCGCGATGCCGGCCAGCAGCGCGATGTCGCCGGCGCCGGGGTCGCCGATGGTGCGTTCAAGCTGGTGGCCCAGCAGGTTGAAGGCAAGGATTCCCGGTGCAAGACCGACCATCGTGCCGATCACATAGTCGCCGAACCGCAACTTCGACACGCCCGCGGCGAGGTTGACCACCGTGTAGGGCGCCACCGGCACCGCGCGCACCCCGGCGACGGCGGCGATGCCGCTGTCCGACAGCCTCTCGTTGAGTCGGGCGATCAGCGGCCCGCCATGCCGCTCCAGCAGGTCGCGCCCGGCCAGCCGCCCGGTCCAGAACATGGCGACGGCCGAGGCGACGGCGCCCGCCATCGCAGTGGGAAAGCCCCACCACGGCCCCATGACGATGGCGGTGGCGGCGATCAGCAAGGTCAGCGGGAACATGACGTAGCCGCCCACGACATAGGCCAGCATCACCCACAGCGGCGCCAGCGGGCTGTCACCCAGGCCGTGGAAGGCGGCCATCACGGCGTCGAGCGTCGCCCAGTCCCGCAAGGCGGTGTAGCGCCACATCCCCCACAGCCCGGCCAGCGCCAGCACCCCCAGCAGCATCAGCCAGTGGCGGGTCCGCGGGATGCGCGACGGCAGCACCCGGCGCACGATGTCGACCGCATCGACCGGGTGCTCGGGATCGAAGACGCGGGCGTCGGCGACCGCGGCGGCCAGCCCGTCGGGTTCGGGGTCGTGCAGCGGCTCAAGCGTGCGCCCGGCCGGCCGGCACAGCGACTCGATCGCCGCCACCAGCGATCCCTGCCGCCGCACCGCCGCCGCCACCTCGTCGGGGGTCGTTCCCAGATGCTCGGCGATCAGGTCGTCGCGGGTGCGGCGGATGGCATGGCGGGTGGCGGCGTCCTCCGGTCCCGGCCCTGCCTCCAGCGCCAGGTCGCATTCGGTGTCGAGCCCCATCGAGCGGTTGTTCAGGTTGGCCGAGCCGATGCGCAGCAGCCGGTCGTCCACCACCATCACCTTGGCATGGACGGTGATGCAGGCACCGCCGTCGGTCAGCGCGGCGAAGAGGCGGAAGCGGCCGTGCCGGTCGGCCTCGCGCAGTTCGCGGGTCAGCCGGGCCCGGGCGCCCAGCATCACGGTGTTCTCCAGCCAGCTGGTGGTGCGCACCGGGTTGACGACGATCACCTCCGGCCCGTCCTCCTCCGCCAGCCGGGCCTTCAGCGCCTCGGCCACCGCGGTGGAGGCGAAATACTGGCTTTCCAGATAGATGACCTCGCGCGCGGCGGCGATGGCCGCCAGATACAGCGCCTCGACCTCGCGCACTTCCGTGCGGCCGTTGCAGGCCGGATCGGTGCGGGCGATGCCGACCCGGACGTCGCGCAGCATCGGCTCGAAGCCCGGCGGCCAGGGGTCGGCGGCCAGCGGGTGGCGCCGCGGCGGGCGCCCCGGCCCACGCGCGGGCGGCGGCAGGGTCTCGCCGGTCGCCCGCGCCCAGCGGTCGCGGAACATCTCGCCCAGCGCGCGGGCGGCGTCGCCGTCGACCGCCATCATCACGTCGTGGAAGGGCTCGTAGGGCTTGCCGTCGGGCTGGCGCCGCCTGGGATCGTGGGCATGGTGGGCACGGGTGTCCCAGCGGTTGGCGGTGATGTCCAGCCCGCCGCAGAAGGCGACCCGGTCATCGATCACCAGCATCTTCTGATGGTGGCAGGCGCCGGTCGGGTGGTCGCCGTCGAGCCGGTATTGCAGCCGGCGGTGGGTCAGCCAGTTGCGCAGCATGAAGGGGTGCGACCAGCGGGCGAGATCGAACAGCTCGGCATAGTCCCATTTCAGCACATGGATGTGCAGGTCGGGCCGCGTCGTCGCCAGCCAGTTCAGCAGCGTGCCCAGCCGGTCGGGCCGGCGCGGGCGCCGCGTCTGCGGCATCAGGCGGATGCGCGCGTCGAAATCCCAGGCGGTCATGTAGATGCTGCGCCGCGCCCGCCGCATCGCGGCCTTGGCCAGCGCGAAATAATCCTCGGCATCGACGACCACGCCCAGCCGGCTGGTGTCCTCGACCCGCCAGCAGGTCCGTCCCGGCTCCAGGATGGGCCGCGACGCGCCGGCGAAGCCGGCGGCCGCGATCCCGCGGGACTCGGGTCCGTGGGATTCGGGACTCGGGTCGGTTGGAGGAAGCGGATGGGGCGAATGGACGTACATGGGGGCCGGTCGGGTGTGGATCCTGGGTCACAACATCTGGGAAGGACTTTCCCTCCCCGCCCTCAGCCATTTGGTGAAAGCCGGTGGGAATTGCAGCCATCCGGCGTCCGGAACGGCCGCAAAATCGGTCCGACCGGCCGAAAGCGCTAATTCAGTTGCCCGGCGGGGGCATGGACGCTTACGGTCGCACCTCATATCCATCCTGTCATTTTACCGCCGATGCCGCGTCCGCTGATCCGCCATCTCATCGATGCCGTGCCGACCGCCGTCCTGCCGATGGCGGCGGGGGTGGGGCTGGCCGCCCTGTCGGCGCCGCAGCCGGACGCCGCCATGGCGCTGCTGCGCGGGCTGGCGGTGACGCTGCTGCTGACCCTGCCGTCGCTCGCCGTCGGCACCGCGCTGGGCACGTTGGCGGGTGCCTGGGCCGCGGTGGCGCCACGGTCGCCGGGCGGACTGTTCGGGCGGCTGCTGGCCGGGGCCGGGCCGCTGCTGCCGGGGTTCCTGCTGGCCGCGCTCGCCACGCTTGCCGTGCGGGTGGGCGCCTCGCCGACGCCGCTGGGCTGGACGGCGCTCGCCATTCCCGCCGCCTGCCAGGCCGCCCGGCTGGCGCGCCCGGCGATGGACCGCGCGCTGGGACCGGGCCCGGAGGGCGGTGCCGTGCGCATGGCCCGCGGACTTGGGCTGGACGAGCGTGCCGTGCTGCGCCACCACGCCCTGCCGCAGGCGGTCGCACCGGTGATGCGGGGCCTGCGCGCCGCGGTGCTGGCCGCGATGGTCGGGGCGGTGGCGCTGGAAAGCCTGCTCGACCTGCCGGGTGCCGGCGCATTGATGATCGACGCCGCCCGCGCCGGAACGGCGTCCGGAGCGGTGCCGGCCCTGGTGGCGCTGGGCGGGCTGACCGCCCTGCTCGCCGCGCTCGGCCTTGCCGTCCGCGACTGGATCGACCCGGCCAACCACAGCTCCACGCCCTATGAAGGGGCGTGAGCGACGACAGCGACCAGCGATCAACGAAAGGATCCGATGGCCGAGTTCGACCAACCGCCGCTTTCCCATCCTGCCGATCCGGCGCCGCGTGCCGGCTTCGCCCGCGGGCTGTCGGGTGCTGCCGTGCTGGCGGCCCTGGCGCTCGCCTCCGCCGCGGCCCCGCTGATGGCAGACGGCAGCGCGATCCACCGGCTGGACGCCGATCCGGTGGCCGCCGCGCTGCTCGATGGGCGGGGCAGCCTGTCCTTCGCTCTGCTGGCCGGGGTGCTGGGCGGGGCGCTGGGCATCGGCTGGGCGCTGCTGGCCGGGCTGCTCGGCAATCTGATGAGCGAGCGGGCAGGACGGCGGACGATCGGCGCCGCCAACCGGCTCACCGGCCTGCCGCTCGCCCTGCTGGTGCCGCTGGCCGGCGGCCTCCTGGGCGATGTGTGGCCGCTGGCCCTGGTCACCGCGCTGACCGCCGCCCCGGCGGTCGCCGCGCTCGCCCATGCCGAGCTGTCGGCGCTGATGCGGGCGGAGTTCCTGACCGCAGCCCGCGCCGCCGGCCTGCCGGAGCATGAGGTGCTGCGCCGCCATCTGCTCCCCAACGCGCTGCGGCCCCTGCTGGCCGCCGGGATGCTGGCCCTGCCGCGCGTGCTGGCGGCCGAGAGCTTCGCCAGCCTGCTCGGCCTCGGCCTGCCGCCGGCGCTGGGCAGTTGGGGCGCCTCGATCGGGCTGGCGGCGCGGCTGGGCGACCCGCTGGCCTTCGCCCCGCCGGCCCTGCTGCTGGCGCTCGCGCTGTGGGCAGCCTGCGCCATCTCCGACTCCGCGGTGGCGGGAAACCGCAAGCCCGGCCCTCACAGTCCCGGCCCTCACAGTCCCGGTCGGCACAATTCATGACCCACATCGAACCGAAGACCGCCCCGGTGGAGACCGAGGCGCTGACCCTGATGCTGGGCGACCGCGTCCTGCTCGACCGCGCCTTCCTGCAGGTGGAGCGGGGGGAGGTGGTGGCGGTCACCGGCGGTGCCGGCAGCGGCAAGACCGCCCTGCTCGGCACGCTCGCCGGCTGCCGGCCGGCCGGGGTCGACGCGGCGGGAAACCTGCGTGTCGACGGCAGCCGCCTGCTGATCGCCCAGGGCGGCAGGCTGGCGCCGCGCCGGCCGCTGGCCCTGCAGGTGGCGGAGGTGGTCGGCCACCATCTCGGGCTCGACCTGCGCGGGGCGCTGCGCCGCATGGCCGACGGGCTGGACCGCATGGGCGTGCCGCCCGCCGCCCGCCGTTTCGACCTGCCCCCCGAACAGCTGCCGGAGTCGCTGCGCTGGGCCTGCCTGTTCGCCATGGCGGTGGCGGTGGGACCGGCGGTGCTGCTGGCCGATGCGCCGGGGGCCGGGCTGGACCCGACGGTCCGGCTGCGGCTGCTCCACCGGCTGGCCGACTGGGCGCGGGCCGATGGGGTCGCCCTGCTGCTCGCCGGCCGACCGGAGGATGGGGTGGCCGGCCCCGCCGACCGGGTCCTGAGCCTGCGCCGTGGCCGACTCCTGCCGCCGGAGCCGCCGCGGACGGCGCCCGCCACGCCGCTGGAGCCGCCGGGCACCGCCCGCCTGCACGCCCGCGGCGTCGGCGTCGCCTATCCGCTCGCCCCCGGCCCGAAGGGAGAGGCGCGGGCGCTGACGGTCCTGCACGGCATCGACCTCGATCTGCGGACCGGCGAGACACTGGCCCTGCTGGGCGAGACCGGCAGCGCCAAGGCGACGTTGGCCCGCGCCCTGCTGTGCCTGCCGCCGCCGACCACCGGAATGGTCGCCTGGATGGGCCGCGATCTGGTGGCCGCCGCCGCCCCGCCGCCGACGGGGGAAAGCGACCCCGATCCCGGCGGCCTGCGCCGCGCCCGGCGCGACCTCCAGCCGCTGTTCCCTGATCCGGCAGCCTCCTTCGATCCCGCCATGACCGTCGGTGCGCAGTTCGCCCTGGCGCTGGAGAGCCTGCGACCGGACATCGCCGCGGATCGCCGCGACCGTCACATCGACGCCGCACTGGAGGATGCCGGCCAGCGCCCCGAGACGGCGCTTCGCTGGCCGGCCTCACTGACGGCGGCGGAAGCCGCCCATGCCGGGCTGGCCCGCGCCCTGCTGCCCGAGCCGCGGGTGCTGATCGCCGACGAGCCGGCCGCCAGCCTGTCGGCGGAGGAGCGCGAGGGGTTCCTCGACCGGCTGATGGCGGTGCGCGACCGGCGGCGCCTGTCGCTGATCCTGGCGACCGAGCGCTATGGCGAGGGGCTGCGCGACGCCCATCGCGGCATCGTGATGCTGGCCGGGCGGGTGGTCGAGAGCGCTGATGCCGACGCCTTGCGCAGCGCGCCGCTGCACCCCTACAGCCGGGCGATGCTGGCCGCCGCGAACGGCGGCCGCCCGGCGCTGGAGGGCGAAGCGCCGTCCGCCTTCAGCCCGCCGGGCGGCTGCCCGCTGCGCCGCCGCTGCCCGCTGGCCCGCGAGTTCTGCGCCCAGGCCGTCCCGCCGCTGGAGGAGGTGGCGCCCGGCCACCATGTCGCCTGCCATTATTGGGACACGCCATAGGGCGGTTCCGACCGGGCCTGTACCGGCCAGCATAAATCGGGCCGGCATAAATCGGACCCGGCATGAAAAAGGCCCCCGCTCCAATGGAGCGGGGGCCTTTCACTTCACGACGACCGATGAGGGATCAGGCCATCTCGACGCGCTGCGCCTCGGGGCCCTTGGCACCCTGGCGGATGGTCACGCGGACCTGCGCGCCGTCGTCCAGACCGGAGATGCCCGACCGCTCCAGCGCACGGATGTGCACGAAGATGTCCTTGCCGCCGGTGGACGGGGCGATGAAGCCGAAGCCCTTCGACACGTTGAACCACTTCACCGTGCCGTCGACGGTCTCGCCGCCGCCGCTGTCCGAGTCGTCGTAACCGCCGGCGCTGTAACCGCCGCGGCTGCTGCCGCCGCCGTAACCGCCGCCGCCACCGCCGTAGCCGCCGTCGTTGCCCCACGAATCACCACCGCGCGGGGCGCGCGGGCGGCTCGGGGCGGCGGTCGAGGTGTCGACCGCATGGATGGTGGCAACCTGCGGGCCCTTCGGGCCGCGCGACAGGTCGCAGGTGATGGTCGCGCCTTCGGGCAGGCTGTCGTGTCCGCAGAACTGCAGAACCGTGGAGTGGAGGAAGGCGTCGGGCGAACCGTCGTCGGGGGTGACGAAGCCGAAGCCCTTGGTGGCGTTGAACCACTTGACGGTGGCGCGGATGTCGCGCTGGGTGATCTCGGGAGCGCGGAAGGAAGAGCGCTGCGGACGGTCGAACATCAGTATCGTCTCATCTGTCGTGTTAAACCCCACCCCGGCAAGAACCAAAGAGGGAGACCCGGAACAGGGCAGACGGAGGATGATCGGTTCCGACCCATAATTCAATCAGGATCGCGAAGTTTCCCCATACGCGCACGACAAAAGCCCCGACGCCGCCCGTTGGACGGGCGGGGCAGGGCGATTTCGCCGAAATCTCGCAGGTGCAGCGCGAAAGAGCAGGCCCGACTCAAAGCGGACGGTCAGGCCGCGGCACCGTGGCACTTCTTGTATTTCTTGCCGCTGCCGCAGGGGCAGGGGTCGTTGCGGCCAACCTTGGGCCCGCTGCGCGGCCGCGCGCCCAGGATGCCGTCGACATAGTACCAGCGCCCGTCCTGGTGGCTGAAGCGGCTGGTCTCGTGGTGGGTCATCGGCTTGCCGTTCATGCTGAAGCGGGCGACGAACTCCACCGTTCCCTCGGCATCGCCGGGCTGGCCGGCCTCGGCCGAGCGGATCTCGACGCCGGTCCAGACGCTGTTCTTCGCCCAGGTCTCGATCTCCTCGCGATTGAAGTCCTCGCGGGTGCTGGGCAGCAGCGTGTCGTGCAGATAGTCGATGTTGCCGGTGGCGAACGCCGAGTAGCGCGAACGCATCAGCGCCTCCGCCGTCGGGGCGGGCAGGCCGGCCAGATAGGGACCGCAGCAGGCGTCCAGCGGCTTGCCGGAACGGCAGGGGCATTCGGCGGCGGTCTGGGTCGTGGTGTCGGTCATGGCCTGTCTCGGTGTTGGCGTAAGCCCGGCGTCGCGACGGCCGGCGTCGCAACCCCGGTGCCGGTCGGCTTGCGGGGCGCATCCATAGCGCAGCCATGCTCTTGTTCTCAAGAGGCAGGTTGGCACAGGAGGCAGGCCGGGATTGCGCGGCTGCGGCCTTGCGCCCCCCCTTGCATGCCGACTCCGCCGCCGCTATCAAGCCCGCGTTTCCCGATCCAGCCGCGAGTCGCCGCCGATGCCCCGCAAAGCCGCCATCCTCCGGGCGCGTCCCGACCTGTCGCTGGAGGCCGGATTCGGTCCCGGCCGCCGCGTCTGCGGCATCGACGAGGTCGGGCGCGGCCCGCTCTGCGGCCCGGTGGTCGCCGCCGCGGTGCTGCTGCCGCCGGGCGGGCTGCCGCCCGACATCGCGGCGCGGATCGACGACAGCAAGGCGGTCAACCGCCGCCTGCGCGAGGAGATCGAGCCGGCGATCCGGGCGCATGCGCTTTCCTTCGCCATCGCCGAGGCGTCGGCGGCGGAAATCGACGAACTCAACATCCACAAGGCGACGCTGCTGGCGATGAAGCGCGCCTTCGACGCGCTGCCGGGCATCGCGCCCGACGCGGCGCTGATCGACGGCCGCTTCACCCCCGAGCTCGGATGCGAGGCGGTGGCAATCGTCAAGGGCGACAGCCGCAGTCAGTCGATCGCCGCCGCCTCTATTCTCGCCAAAGTGGCGCGCGACAGCGAGATGTTGCGGTTGTCCGCCCTCTACCCCCACTATGGATGGGACCGAAACGCCGGCTATCCGACGCCCGAGCATCTGGACGCGCTGACCCGGCACGGTGTCACGCCGCATCACCGAGTCAGTTTTGCACCAGTGAAACGCCAAAAGGCACTGGCCGGCTGAGCCCCCGTCACTTGGCTAAGAAAGCTGTTGACGGCGACTCGGCCGAGACTCATTGTCCGGCCGAGTCCCAGTTCTTTGCCGGTCGTGAAATGCTCCCTGAAAACCGTATCCTGGTCGGCGATTGCATCGCTCTCATGAACGAGCTGCCGCCCGCTTCGGTCGATCTCGTCTTCGCCGATCCACCCTACAACCTTCAGTTGGGCGGCGAATTGCGGCGGCCGAACCATACCCGCGTCGCCGGGGTGGATGACGACTGGGACAAGTTCGACGATTTCGAGACCTACGACCGCTTCACCCGCGACTGGATGACGGCGGCCCGCCGCATCCTGAAGCCGGAAGGCTCGATGTGGGTGATCGGCAGCTACCACAACATCTTCCGCGTCGGCTCCACCCTGCAGGATCTGGGCTTCTGGATCCTGAACGACATCGTCTGGCGCAAGACCAACCCGATGCCGAACTTCCGCGGCACCCGCTTCGCCAACGCCCACGAGACGATGATCTGGGCCGCGCGCGACAAGGACGCGCGCTACCGCTTCAATTACGAGGCGATGAAGAACCTCAACGAGGATCTTCAGATGCGCAGCGACTGGCTGTTGCCGATCTGCACCGGCGGCGAGCGGCTGCGCGACGAGGACGGCAAGAAGACCCACCCGACGCAGAAGCCGGAATCGCTGTTGTACCGGGTGATTCTGTCATCGTCGCGGCCGGGCGACGTGGTGCTGGATCCCTTCTTCGGCACCGGCACCACCGGCGCGGTCGCCAAGCGGCTGGGCCGCCGCTGGATCGGGCTGGAACGTGACGACACCTATGTCAAGGCCGCCCAGGCCCGCATCGACGCGGTGGAGGAGGCGCCGGAGGCGGCGATCCTCGACACGCCGCCCAAGCGCAGCGCGCCGCGCATCCCCTTCGGCTGGGTGGTGGAACGCGGGCTGCTGCGCCCCGGCTCGACCCTGTTCGACCAGCGCCGCCGCGTCGCCGCCCGCGTGCGCGCCGACGGCACGCTGATCGGGTCGGGCCCGCGCGGCGACCATCGCGGTTCGATCCATCAGGTGGGCGCCGCCTTGGCCGGGCTGCCGGCCTGCAACGGCTGGACCTTCTGGCATTACGAGGAGGGCGAGATCCTGCACCCGATCGACGTGCTGCGCGAGCGCATCCGCTCGGAGATGCACTGAGTCCGCCCCAGCCCTGCCCCCCCGGCATGGGCATCGGGAGGGACGGCGGCTTGGCAGCGGTGGCGCCGCCGTGCTAGGGCTTTCGGCCATGAACAAGCTCTTCGCCACCGTCACCGCCCCGGTGCCGCGCTCGGCCCCGGCGACGCTGTCCACCCGTTGTTTCGTTCGCGATCTGGTGATGGACGCGCTGATCGGCGTCTACGCCCATGAGCGGCTGAAGCCACAGCGCATCCGTCTGAACCTCGACCTCGAGGTGATCGCCCCCGGCGTGACCGGCGAGGACGTGGCGACCATCGTCAAGGGCGTGGTCACCCAGGGCCATGTCACGCTGGTCGAGACGCTGGCCGAGCGCATCGCCGAACGCTGCCTCGCCGACGCGCGGGTGACGCTGGCCAAGGTGCGGGTGGAGAAGCTGGACGTCTTCCCCGACGCCGCCAGCGTCGGCGTGGAGATCGAGCGCGCCCGCGCCTGACCCTCCCTCTTCTCCGGCCATATGAGGAAGCAGCCCCGTGACGTCGCTCGCAGTCCTGACCGCCGAACAGACCGCCGCCCGTCTTCCCTTCCCGGCCCTGTGCGACGCGGTCGCCGCCGCGGCGCACGACTATGCCGCCGGGCGCATCGCCAGCCCGGAACGGCAGGTGCTGCCGCTGCCGGATGGCGGCGTGCTGCTGTCGATGCCGGCGACATCGACGGACATCGCCATCCACAAGCTGGTCAACGTCAATCCCGGCAACGGCGCCCGCGGGCTGCCGACCATCCATGGCGTGGTCAGCGCCTTCGACGCCGTCACCGGCGCGCCCCGCCTGATCCTGGACGGCCCGACCGTCACCGCGCGCCGCACCGCCGCGGTGTCGATGCTGGGTATCCGGACGCTGGCCCCGGCGGCACCGCGCCATGTCGCGCTGCTCGGAGCCGGTACGCAGTCGTCTGGCCATGTCGCCGCGCTCGCCGCGCTCTATCCCGGCATCCGCGTCGACATCCACAGTCGCAGCCTGGACGGTGCGGCGGCCTTCTGCGCCAGGCATGAGGGACAGGGCGTGGCGTTGCGGCCGATGAGCGGCCCGGTCGATCCCGCCGCCGAGGTGGTGATCGCGCTGACCACCAGCCTCGCCCCGATCTATGACGAGACGCCGCGCCCCGACCGGCTGCTGGTCGGCGTCGGCGCCTTCAAGCCGGAGATGGCGGAATTCGGTCCGACCGCCGTCCATGGCAGCGAGCTGTTCGTCGACGACCCCGCCGGTGCCCACCACGAGGCGGGCGACCTCATCCAGGCCGGGGTGGACTGGAGCGGCGTGAAGTCGCTGGTCGATGCGCTGGAGGGCCGGGCGACCGCCGGTCGGCCGCGCCTGTTCAAGAGCGTCGGCTGTGCGGCCTGGGACCTCGCTGCGGCGCGTTGCGCGCTGGGGCAGGGGTAAGGGCGGCCGGACTTTTTGCCCCCTCCCCGACCCTCCCCCGCGTTCCGCGGGAGAGGGGGCTGGTGCGACAGCGGCACAGTTCCCTTTCCCGCCCTCGGCGGACCGAAGGTCCGTCCGATAGCGGGGGGGGCCGGGGAGGGGCATCACACAGCCCCATCGCTCACCGGCGCAGCGGCACTGCCCGCTTGACCAGCCGGCGGTCCATGTCGGCGGTCGCCACCGTCGGCTCGCCCTGGCTGCGCATCACGAAGGCGAAGGTGTCCATCACCCGGTCCAGCACGATCTCCTGATCGTCGGCGCGGCGGCTGACCGACACCACGGCATAGCCGGCGGCGCGGGCGACCGCCGGGTCGCCGCGCAGGCCGCGCACGCCCCAGCCGGCCAGCGCGTCCTTGCAGCGGAACAGCTCGGCCGCGAAGCCGCCGGCCGACTGGGTGCGGCCGACCACATAGGCGGCGGCGACCGCCAGCGGCGCCAGCAGCCCGTCCCAGTCCAGGCAATCCTCGCGCCCGACCCACACCCCGCCGACCGAGCAGGCGGCGGCGCCGATCGCCTCGCCCAGGCCGGCGCGGAAGCTGCGCAACGACTCAACCGCGTCCGCCGCCGGCATCGGCTCCACCCGGCGTCCGTCGGGCATCAGCAGCAGGCGGCCCGCCCATTCCGACGACGGCGGCAGCTGTTCGGTCAGGCGTGCGAGCAGCGCCTCACGGGCGGCGGCGAAGGGGACGACCTCGGACATCGGGGCCTGCGGAAAATGGTGGGGAAGTGAGGGCGAGAAAAAGCCTGAAAAGCCCCGAATTGTCAAGGGTGAGCCCAATATCGGAAATGGCCGGCCGTCAACCGTCCGTCTGGCGCCCGGCATGCGGGATTGAACCGGCTTCACGCAAATCCATGGTGTGGAATCGTCAAACCTGGGTATCGTTTCGTACGCCTCTGGCGGTGGAAGTGCCTGATATGGCGCCCTCCTTCAGCGATTGGGTCAGCGCGCCAAGAACGGCGTTGTTGTCGGTGGTCGCGGCGGCGCCTCCCATAGCAGTCTGGGAGGTGGCCGGCAACGGCTGGAGGGCAGGATACCCCTGGCGACCGAAGGTGGCGTTCGCATTGGCCTTCAGCAGGGCGACCATCGGGTCGTTCTCCGCAGCGTTCTTGCCCTGCATCATCATGCCCACAGCCGTTTGCCAGGCCGCATCCATCTGGGCCTTGCCCTCCGAATAGCCGGGAGGCGGCGTTTCCGTGGAAACCTGTTTCTGCCGCGGCTCGGCTTTCGGTCGCTCCAGATCGGGGATGCCGTCGAGATCCGTTTCGTCGGCGAACGCCTTCGCGGCATTCCGATAGGCGGCGGGCCGGAACCCTGCATTGAACAGCTTTTCGACAGCCTGCGAATCGGCCTTGGAGAAAACTGCCGAATCCTCTTCACCGGAAAAAATATCCGAGTGTTTCAGGTTATTCGATAGCCGCCGCGCCATAAAATTACCGTCGATTTCCTCACCATCTTTCATGACTTTTTCGTCAAGGCTACCGTATGTTTCTATGAAATTTTTCTTGTGATCTTCCAATTTCGATGACATTTCCTTTGCAAGGCCAACTTTTTTTGAAATTGAAAAGCCATCTTCGTAATTTTCCGCCTCAACCTGCTCCATCTGTTTGGAGAATGAATTGCGTATATCCGTCTGCTCCGCGCTGAATTTCAATTTCCGCTCGCTGATGGAGCGCATCTTTTCGCCATACTCCATTTCCTCCTGCGTGCGTGGCGCTTCGCTGAGGTAACGGGCCTGAACCGCCTCCTTGGCGATGCCACGCAGGCCCTTGACCACATCGTCGGCGGTCAGGCTCCCCGTCTTGACGGCATCCTCCAGCATGCCGCGCGCCTTGCCATCCAGCTTCTCGAAGACCTTGGCGGCAACACCGGTCAGCGCCTTGCCCAACGGACTGACCTCGACGCTGTCCCCGGCTTCGGCGGAGGGCGCGGAAAACGCGGTGGCGACGAGGCTCTTGCTTTTGCCGGCCGCCGCCGTGCCCATCGGTTTCCATGATGCCGCCTGGGCCGTGGGCAGGGCCGAGAACAGGGTGTTGGCATGGTGGGGCAAGGGGACCTCCCAGCTTGGCGGCGGTCATGGAAAAATGCGAAGGCGACGATTGCCCTTATAAGGCGTATCGACTTTAGCAACTCTCATCATAATGGGCCATAATTTTATACATCCCATTCTCTTCAAGAGAAATACTTAGGATACTAATCACCTTGGGGATGCGGCAATCGGTGAGTCCGGGCGCTCCCGGCGGGACCGTCGTCAAGCGTCGCCGACGCGGTTCGGTCTTGGTCCGGAAAAAATGCGATGCTTTGCATTTTTCCGCTTGCCAGAGTCCGCCAGCGGTTTTATAAGGCGGCCTCCGTTCCCGGTTAGCTCAGTTGGTAGAGCAGCGGACTGTTAATCCGCTTGTCGCTGGTTCGAGTCCAGCACCGGGAGCCATAGCGCGGGTGTAGCTCAGTTGGTTAGAGCGCCGGCCTGTCACGCCGGAGGCCGCGGGTTCAAGTCCCGTCACTCGCGCCATTTTCCCCTTATCCTCCCTGTTCGGATGTTGCGGATGATGGCGGCTGCCCCACCGGGCGGCTTCGCGCTATCATGCGCGCTTCGCCGCGTTCACGATGCGGCCGATGGCGCCTGCTCCCTGTTGTACGGAGTCCGCAGGCCCGAATGGCCGCGCACAGCCGGGGAGGAAGCGTTCATGCGTCTGTCAGAAAAGGTCGCCGTCGTCACCGGCGGCGGGTCGGGCTTCGGCGAGGGCATCGCCCGCCGCTTCGCCGCCGAAGGTGCCCGCGTCATCGTCGCCGACCTGGACGAGGCGGCGGCCGGCCGGGTCGCCGACAGCCTGGGCGAGTGCGCGCTCGCCGTCCGCGCCGACGTCGCGGTCGGCGAGGATTACGAGGCCATCGTCTCGACCGCCATCGGCGAGTTCGGCCGGCTCGACATCCTGGTCAACAATGCCGGCTACACCCACCGCTACGGCTCGATGCTGGACGTCGACGAGGCCACCTTCGACCGCATCTACGCCGTCAACGTGAAGTCGATCTATCACGGCGCCATCCACGCCGTGCCGGTGTTCCGCGCCCAGGGGGGCGGCGTGATCCTGAACATCGCCTCGACCGCCGGCCTGCGGCCGCGGCCGAACCTGACCTGGTACAACGGCTCCAAGGGCGCGGTCATCACCCTGACCAAGTCGATGGCGGCGGAGCTGGCCACCGACCGCATCCGTGTCTGCGCCATCGCCCCGGTGGCGGGCGAGACCGGGATGCTCCACCGCTTCATGGGCACGGACACACCGGAACACCGCGAACAGTTCCGCAGCAGCATCCCGCTCGGCCGGCTGTCGACGCCGGAGGACATCGCCAACGCCGCGCTCTACCTGTGCTCGGACGAGGCCGCCTTCCTGACCGGGGTGTGCCTGGAGGTCGACGGCGGGCGCTGCGTCTGAGGGGACAGGGGGGGAGGGTTTTCGGGGGGAGGGCGCCGGCTGCCCCCACCCTAACCCTCCCCCGCTCTCGGCGGACCTACTGTCCGTCTGCCGCGTCAGCACAAAGCGGAGCTTTGAGAGCTGGGCGGGGGAGGGAACTCCGCCGGTCCTCCGCCGGGCCATCCGGCCCCTCATCTTCGATCGGGAGGGGAGGGACGGTTGGAGCGCCGGCGGTGTCGTCCGATGCGTCCTGAGCAGTCTCCTGGACCGTCCCCTCGGCCATCGCCGCGCCTTCCCCATCCTCTTCCTGCGGCCGGGTGGGCAGCACCGCTTCCAGCAGCCGGGCGATGTCGTCGGTCTGCCGCAGGGCGCCGTAGCCGGGGGCGTTGAAGTCCCAGTCATAGTCGGCGAAGCCGCGGAAACCGGCGATGACCGGATCGCTGGACCATGCCTTGCGCAGGGCCTGCCGGCGCACCTCCTCCGGCACCTCGCGGCGCAGGAAGCCGGTGTAGTCGCTGCCGGCATCCAGGCTGTCCAGCGCGGGCAGCTCCGGCACTGCGGGCGCATCCTCCTCCATCCGGCGCTCCGCCCGCTCCACCTCGCCCGATGGTTCGGGCGGAAGGGATTGCACGGGAAGGGGTTCGGCCGTGGATTCCTCCGCGGTCCGCGCCTCCTGCTTCCGCCGCGACCAGCGGCCGAGGAACCCCTCATCGCCGGCCTCGTCGCTCTCCGCGCGCTCAGCCATGCTGCGGCTGCCCGTTCGGGCGGCGCGGCGCCAGGGCGTCGGGATCGGCACGGTCGCGCTTGCGCTTGTGGAAGCTGCGCTCGACATGATGGCGGGCGACGAAGCCGTCCATCCACAGCAGCAGCGGGATGGGCAGCGGCAGCGGCTCGATCACGTCGTCGCCGGCCTCGGCGTGGGTGTCGATCTCGCCGGGGTCGACGGTGACGGCCAGCAGCCGCAGGCCCGGCGCCGGGCCGCCCGGCCGCAGGATGACGTAGGCGCAAGGAGCGCCGCCGTCGAGATTGTGCTTGTAGTTCTCCGCCTCGGTCGGGAACAGGGCGATCTCGGCGGTGCCGGCATAGTGGCGGGTCCAGTCCGGCCCCTCCGCCATCACGCTCCAATCGGCGCGCTCCGCATCGGGCGGGACCAGCAGCACCGGCTGCCAGCGCGCTTCGATCCAGGGGCTGTCGACGCGCCGCCGTTCCACCACCACCCCGACGCTGCGCCGCTCGGCGCGGTCGGGCTGCGGGATCGATGAGGAGGAGGTCGGGAACTCGGTGGGCATGATCGGTGTTCCTGATGGGCTGCCGGGGTTGGAGTCCGTCCCCGGTACAACGCGCCGGCGACCGATTGGTGCCGCCCTCCCGTGCCTTCCCCGACGGATGATCCCCAACGGGTTCCGACCAAGGAGCAACGCGTCATGCGCACCATCGCCGCCGCCCTGCTGCTGTCCGCGCTCCTCGGCCTGCCGGCCTTCGGCGTCGCCGCACAGCAGGCGAACCCCCAGGATCAAGGTTCGCAGCAGCCGGACTCCCGGCAACCGATCCAGGCGCCGGGCTCCGGCCAGGATCCGGTCCCCGGCGCGCTTCAGGACAGCGGGTCGAAGGACTCCACCGGTGATACGCTTGCCCGCGACCGGAAGGTGCAGGAAAGCCAGGACCCGATGCCCACCGACCAGGGCAACAAGTCACCCAACCAGTCCAGTTCCGCCTCCACCGGCAGCGACGAGCTGCAGCAGGCGCTCGCCGCCGTGCGCCGCGCGCCGCCCGACCTGAACGGCACTCCGGTGCCGCGCCCGAACCAGTGGGCGAGCGAACCCGACCAGCCGAACGAGCCGACGCGCTCGCAGAACCCCTCCGACCTGTCGAGCCAGGAGATCAAATAGGGCGGAGGCCTACCCCGAGACCCGGCGGGTCCGGACGCGGATCAGGCCGCTGCCCTCCGGGTCGGCACGGTCGGGCTTCAGCATGGCGTCCAGCAGCCGGGCGTCGCCGGTCCAGTAGGGCACGTACCAGGCGCGGTCGGGATCCATCACCAATGCCCGCTTCGTCACCGGGTCGTAGGCGCCCAGCGGCGCGATATGGCCGAGGCCGACGTCGCCGGTCAGCGTCCCCTGGTCGAAGGCCAGCAGGACGATGTCGTCGGCGCTGCGCTCGTTCTCGGACAGCAGGCGGCGCAGCTCGGCCAGCGTCGCGGCGGAGGCGTCGCGCGGGCGCCACACCTCGATCTCGGCCTCAATGCCATAAGCGGCCAGACTGCGGCGGACATAGGTCTCCAGCTCGCCGAAGGAGATGCCTTCGCCGTCCTCGGCGGTGGCGGCGCGCCAATGGTCGTCGTCCAGCCGGTCGAGCAGCTGCTTGCCGGTCACCAGCCGTTCCGACGCCAGCGCCGGCAGCCCGCGCAGCGCGTTCAGCATCATGGTCACGCTGGCCAGCGAGCAGGAGGCGCTGGTCGCCTGCGGCACATAGAAGGGGGCGAGCGCCCAGTAATCGGGCGCCGGGGCGTTGCGCACATAGTCGACGGCACGGGTGATCGGCACGGCGTCGGGGCCGAACTTCGGCTTCCTGTCATCCTGCTGGGCCATCGGTTGGCCCGGCATCGCCAGGCAGGCCGTCCACAGCAGGATTCCGGCCGCAATCTTCGCATGCTTCATCAGAAACGGTCTCTGTCCGTCCGGTCTCGGGTGCGCCGCCCCGATATGGTGCGTTGCAAGGCCACGGCCAAGCCTGACGGACAGCGGCTCCGGCCGGGCCGGCCGAAGGGGAGCCATGTGCAAACGCCTGGGAGCAGGTAAACGCATGGGGGCGGCGCCTCCGTCGCTCGATCGCAATCGAACAGAACAGGCGCCGCCCGCCAAGGGACCGGCACACCGGGGGCGTACCCCCGCTGTGCCGTTCTCCGATATGCCGCTTCCGGATCGCGTGGTCAGACGCCGTCCCAGAAATGCTCCAGCCCGGCCGCCGCGGTGCCCTCGACCCCCATCTTGGCCCAGGCGAGGTCATGGATGCCCATGGCGAAGGCCGGCGACGATGCCTGGAGCGAATAGTCGCCCCAATAGGCGTTGGTGAACATCGGCTTGCCGATCACGTCATGGTCGCCGTATTTCGGCACGTTGTAGACAAGGTTGTAATCGATGACGAAGTCGTTGGCGCTCAGCAGCTCGATATAGTCGTCGAGCGGCAGGGTTCCCATCACCACATTCTTGGTGATGGTGTTGTTGTGCGGGTCGCCGGGGGTGCCGTGGACCGGCTGCCATTCGATGCGGATGAAGTCTTCCTTGTTGCTGGCGATGACCGCGAAGTTGTTGGTCACCACGTTGTTGTCGCCGCCATGGATCTGCACCGACGCCCAGTCGGCGTCCTTGATGAAGTTGTCCTTGACGGTGATGCCGCCGGCCATGTCGTCCAGATAGATGCCGAAGCCCTTCTGGCCGTACACCCAGCCGTCGGCGTTGCTGGTGGCAAGACCGCTGGCATGCTCGATCCGGTTGCCCTGGATGATCATGTCGGTGTTCGCGCTGGAGCGGCCGAGGATCTCGATGGCGCCGCCGTCGGCGGTCTCCAGGCCGGTGTAGGAGATATTGTTGTACTGGATGACGTTGTTGTGGTTCACCGTGTTGGTGGTGCCGCCGTAATCCTTGAACGAGATGCCGTAGCGGGCGCTGTGGTCGATGTCGTTGTTGGAGATGACGTTGTTGTCGACACCGGTGCCGAAGATGCCCGACACCGCCTTGCGCACCTCGCCGATGTTGCTGATGCTGTTGGCATAGATGCTGTTGCCGTTGCTGCGGCCGTCCATCTCGATGCCGTTTTCCGCCAGATGGTTCAGCGTGTTGTGGGCGATGTCGTTGTTCGAGGATGCCGCCGTCAGCTTGATCGCCGTGCCGACGTTCAGGAAGCTGTTGTCGCTGATGTGGTTGCCGCTGGACTTCGTCAGCAGCAGGGCGTCGCCGCCGGTGGTGGTGTTCTTGAAGGTCAGCCCGTCGATGGTGATGTTGCTGGCGCCGTTCAGCTTGATCAGCGTATCGAGCCGCGGCACCTCCACGCCGGTCGACGCGAAGCCGGAGCTGGCGGCCTTGTACAGCAGCTTGCCGTCCGATGCGCGCCAGGCGAACTCGCCGGCCTGATCGACGTAGGAGGCGTTGTTCAGCAGCTTGTAGGTGGTGCCTTCCGCAAAGGGCAGGGAGGCGCCGTTCTTCAGCATGATGGTGCGGGTGGAGGCGTTGAAGCTGGAGATGCTGGTCAGGGTATCGCCCAGCCGCTCGGCGTCCATCACCTGGATCAGCGTGCCCGGTTGGATGTCGGCGGCGGTCACCTCGCTGCCGTGGGAACGGATGTACCAGCCGCTGGGCCCCCCCGAGGCCGCATCGGCGAAGCGCCAGCCGCTGGTGACGTCGGCGGCGTCATAGGCGTATTTCTCGGCCAGATGCTGGCGGACGTCGCCGACGATCAGGTCGAGGTTGCTGGCGGAGCCGAGCTTGGCCGAATAGAGGCCGTTGCCTTCGCTGGTGAAGCTCTTGACCACCTCGCCGCCGCTCAGCACCGGCGTCTCGCCGGGATAGTTCAGGAAGCTGTGGCCATTGTCGGCCGAGGTCAGCTCCAGCGTCTTGGTCAGGTGGTAGGTGCCCTCGCGGATGTAGGTCGTGTCGATCGAACCGGCCCGCATGGCGGCCTGCGCCTTCTCCAGGCTGGCGAAGGGGCCGTCGGTGCCGTCGGCGTTCGGCGCCGCCAGCTTGCCGGACCAGCTGTCCTTGCCGTTGGCGGCGACGTAGAAGGCCGGCTTGGTCGGGGCGGTCGGGTCCGGGTTCTGCGGGACGGGGGTGTCGCCGAACAGGTCGGCGCCGGCCTTGATGTTAAGGGCGCCGCCCCAATAGAGGCCCTCCTGGCCCTTGACCACGTCCTTGCCGTCGACGGCGCCCTTGTCATAGGTGACGATGCTGTCGGTGGCGGCGACGGTGTGGCCGTTGATGGAGACCGACTTGACGAACAGGTTGCGGTCGACGCCGTTCACCGTGCTGTCGTTGTCGTAGACCACCTGGACCGTGTGGGCCTTGGTCGGGTCGATGTCGGCCTTGAAGCTGTAGGCGGATGTGGTGGCGGAGGCCTTGGCGTCGCCGATCACCTGACCGTCGACCAGCAGCTTGAAATGGGCCGCCTGTCCGCCGGCCGACGTGCCGTAGGCGTTGACGACGATGTCGACGCCCTTGGTCGGGGGGGGAGGGGGCGGCGGGACATAGGCGCCGCCGAAATACTCCTCCGGAACGCCGAAGGTCAGGGCACCGCCCCAGAACAGCCCTTCCTGGCCGGCGACCACGTATTTGCCGTCCACCGGCCCCTTGTCGTAGGAGGCCATGTCGGAGGTGGAAGCGATGGTCTGACCGTCGATGTTGATCGACTTGACGTACAGGTTGCGATCGACACCGTTCACCGTGGCGTCGTTGTCGTACCAGATCTGGATCTTGTGGGCCTCGTTCGGGTCCACCTTGGCGGTGAAGGTGTAGTCGGTGGGCGAGGTGGCGCTGACCCAGGCGTCGCCGACGACCTGGTCGTCGATCACCAGCTTGAAATGCGGGGCCTGGCCGGCGGCGCTGACACCGTAGGCCTTGACCTTGATCGTCGTGGTCATGGTGTCGGTGTCGGTGCCGGTATCGACCGGCGTCGATGAGAACAGCGTGGCGGGCAGCGCGACGTTCAACGCGCCCGGCCAGTACATCTCGGTCTGCCCGGCGATGACGGCCTGCCCGTCGATCTTGCCGGTGTCGTATTTCACCGAGGGATCTATGGCGAGGATGGTCTTGCCGTTGACCTCGAATGACTTGACGAACAGGTTGCGGTCGACGCCGTTAACCGTGTCGTCATTGTCGTAGACCAGCTGGAGGGCATGCGCCTTGTCGGCCGGGACATTGGCGGTGAAGACGTAGCGCGACTGGGTGGCGGAAGCGACGGTGGCGTCGCCGATGACCTTGCCATCGACAAGCAGTTGGAAATGCGGCCATTTTCCGCCGGCTACGGCACCCCAGGCATTGACCGCGAAGGTGACCTGGATCGTACCGTCGGTGTTGGTGGTAGCCATTTTGGAACTCCGCTTTATGGGTATCGCCTTGTTCCGCAGGCTCGGTCGTTAGCCTTAATGGGGTACTAACACTTATGGTTAGGAAATTATGAATAGGGTGGTTTCCCGTGGCATGATTGAGACAAAAAGCGGGCGCTATTCTCTATGTGGCGCCGGGATGAAATGGAACCTCGAGCTGGGCCTAGTAAGGATCTCAACCGAACAGCATGAGCGTCACCACAAGCTTGAGCTTTGCCGTTTCAACTTCATGGAGCTGTTGCCAGCCAAGCGCCGACACCACGTCTTCGGACTTGCGGATTCGTGCGGGAAGCATGCGGGCGCACCGGGGCATCGCCGTCGGCCAATGGAACTTCTGCGCGCTGCGGAGCGGACGGAAGACTGACAGTTCTATGTTGCGCTGGACTGACATTCTAACTTTGCGCCTACACACGAATGTTGCAACCGAATTGAACTGTCAGTGTTCGGCGCAAAGTAGGACTGTCAGTGCTGGGTGTGGCCCGGGCCGCGGAGCCGGAGGCGGAGCGGCCCGGGCCACACCCAGCACTATTCGACGGCTTTCGCCTCGATATGTTTGTCCACGAAGCTTTTGCGCCCCCGCTTTCCCGCGCCGGTCTTGCGATAGCCGAGCTTCTCACTGTTGCTCTTCACCCGAGGCGGCGACTGACTGTCCTGGATCTCCTTGACCTGGGCCAATACCGCGCTCAGCCGCTTGTTCTCCACGATGTCGGCATGCAGGACCCGCTGGTCCTTGTCGAACGCCTGGTAGGACAGCGCCGCTCCCTTCCACCGCAGTTCAAGGCGGCCATCGGCAAAGGCATAGGTGTCGACATACTGGCCGACCAACCCCTCGGTCAGGTCCGTCACATCCAGCATGATCCGCTTGCGTTCGTACGACAGCGTCAGTTGCTGCCCGACATGGCGCTGCTCACGCCAGCACAGGATCTCGCGCAAGCGATCCGGCGTTACCGTCAGCGGCCGGTGCCCATCGTCCGGCCGGGCAGGGGGAACGGCAAAACGGGCGTTGAAGCGCTCGATGAAACCCGGCAGAAAAGCGTTGCCCGCTTCGATGCCGGTGATGCCGGCCAACCTCAACTCCTTCACCAGCCGGTCCTGCAGCGTCCGGTTCACCCGCTCGACTCGGCCCTTCGCTTGGCTGGAGTTGGCGCACAGGATCTCGATGGTCAGTTCCGCCAACGCCCGTCCGAACTGCGTCATGCCCTGACCGCCCTTGGCCTCGCTCTGCGACACCCGGAACACCGAATGCTTGTCCGAGTAGAAGGCCAGAGGGCGGCCATGCGCCGCCAGATAGCCCTCCAGCGCCGCGAAGTAGGAAAAGGCGCTCTCCGACGCGACAAAGCGCAACTGCATCAGCCGCCCCGTCGCATCGTCGATGAACACCAGCAGCGTGCAGGGATCGCCACGCTCCTCGAACCAACGGTGCTCGCTGCCGTCGATCTGCACCAACTCGCCAAGCCGCTCCCGGCGCAGACGGGGAGGGTGGAACTGCCGCCGCTGGCGGCGCGACAGCCACAGACCAGTCTCCGCCATCCATTGCCGCAGCGTCTCGCGCGACACCGTCAGCCCGTGCCGATCCGCCAGCATCTCCGCCGCCAAGGTCGGACCGAAATCCCGGTAATGGGTGCGGACAAGCTCCAACGCCCGTTCGCGGAGTTCGCTGTCCAAGCGGCGGTTCGAGGGACGCCCGCGGCCCCGATGAGCAAGCGCACCGCCGCCGCCCGATTTGTACCGGGCCAGCAGCCGCCAAACCTGCCGTTCGCTCAAGCCAAGACACGAGGACGCCGAGGCGACGCTGCGCTGACCGTTCACGATCTCGCCCAAAACCTCAACGCGCTGAAGCTCCCGCTCGCTCATCGAAACCCAGCCCATCGACAGCCTCCCAGGCGTTTGACATCCGACTGGGAACTGACATTTCTAGTTTGCCACAGACTGACATTCTAACTTTGCGCTTACACACGAAAAAACACATAAGATTTATTATGGAAATTTGGATGCTTTGCGGCGCATCGGACACCCACCTGCCTACCGCCTATATGGGACGCGCGTTCCAAGGGCCTGAATCATTGTCGCTTTCACCCTTGGCGGGTATCATCGTTAAAGTCATCGCCTGACCCGATAAACGCTGTGACCGGATTTTCCATCGTCTTCATCGCTACCGCCTGGGGACCGCGCCATGGCGGCATCAATGCCTTTAACGCCGATCTTTGCCGGGCGTTGGCAAAACGCCTCGATGGCTCGCGGGAGGTGGTCTGCGTTGTCAAGGCCCCGCTGGAACCGTCGGAAAGCGACGATGCCAAGCGCCACAAGGTCCGCCTGATTGCCACAAGCGGAGAAAACCTGGATTCCGGCGACGTCGTTTGCGCCTTGCGGGATCATGGAATCGTCGGCGTCGGGTGGTGGGTGGGACATGATGTCGTCACCGGCCACATCGCGCTTTCGGCGCGCGAGACGATGGACATGGGGCAGGTCGCCCTGATCCACCACATGGCCTATGGGCAGTATGCCGGCCACAAACACGGACGCGGAGCCACCGGGGTCAGCCGCCACGGCGAGCAGCGTGCCCTGTTCGCCCAAGCCGACCGCTGTTTTGCCGTCGGGCCGAAACTGCGCGACAACGCCGACGAGATGCTGACCGACGAAGGGCGCCCCGCCTCGGTCATGCTCATTCCCGGACTGGCCGAGGGAATCCAGGATCGCGACCCGGCAAAGACGAGCTTCCGCGCCATGGTCTTTGGCCGGATGGATGCCGAGGACGACCGGATCAAGCAGGGCAGCCTTGCCGTTGCCGCCATGGCCGAGGCTTGCCGGGAGTCGGCTGCCCAGGCCGGGGTGGCGCCGATCCTGCAAAAATCCCGCCCCGAGATTCAAATCGTGGGCATCGAAGAGCCGGGCAGCCAGACGGAAAGAGATCTCGTCGCCCTGGCCGAAGAGTTCGCCGCCGGACACCGCCTGCAGGTCACTGCCCGCCCGTTTCTGGAAAACCGCGAAGCCCTGTTCCGCGACCTGTCCAGCGCCTCTGTGGCGCTGATGCCCTCGTGGCATGAAGGGTTCGGCCTGACGGGGTGGGAGGCGGTGGCGGCGGGGGTGCCGCTGATCCTGTCGCAAGACAGTGGGCTGCACCAGCTTTTGCGGGAGGAAGCGCCGGGTGTCGGTCCCGGTGGCGTAAGCGGCATCCCGGTTGCGGGCCACACCCCAACGGGCCCCGATGACCCGAACCAACATCCGTTTCTGCCAGGTGACGTCCGTCAGGTGAAGGATGCGATCCTGAGCATTGCGGCCGACCCCGGCGAATACCGCAAGCACGCCAGGGAACTGCGCAGCCTTCTCCGGAATAAGGGCATGAGCTGGGAGGGGACGGCCAACGGCCTCCTGACCGGGCTGGGGCTGAACGACCTCCCCCCGGGCGGTGCCACCGACCGCCCGCCGCCTCGAACACCCGCACCGCCGGCGCCGGTCACGCCCGCGCCATCTCCCTCCTGGTTGGCGGACCCGCGCCAGACCCTGCCGGAAGAGCGGCTGGTTCTGGACAGCCTGCTGCTGCGCCCGGAATACCGCATCGTTCCATTTCAGGACATGCTCGCCTCCGTTGCCGACGATGTTCTGGCCTGGGCGCAGGATGAGGGGCGGGCGCGGTTGTCCGTGGCCTTGCGGCTCTATACCGCCGATGGCGGCAGCGGCAAGACCCGGCTGATGGTGGAGGTTTGCGGGCGCCTGCTGGATCGGGCCGGGCCGGGCTGGACCGCAGCCTTCGTGCCCGACAGCCGGCACACCCCGTCCGTCATCGCCGACATCGAGGCCCTGGTCAAAACGGCCCCCCGCGTGTTCCTGGTGGTGGACAACGCCGAAAGCCGCCGCTCCGATGTGGAGGCCATCATCAAGGCGGCCCTGTGCGCCCCTGCCGGGCACCGGGTGCGGCTGGTGCTGTTGGGACGGGGGAATGGCGAATGGTGGAGCCGCCTCTGCGAGGACACCACCGATGCCGTAGCCCGCGGCTTCCTGCGCAGCCCCGAGGCGGCGGAGGGGCCGCTGTCCCTGCCCGCTCCGGACACCGGCGACCGAACCGCCCGCCAGCGACTTTACCGGGAGGCGCAGGACGCTTTCCGCGCCCGCCTGTCCCCTCATCGGTCCCTGCCCGACACGCCGACACCGATGCCGGACCTGTCGGCCCCCCATTTCCGCCACACACTGCTTCTGCATCTGGCCGCCCTGATGGCCCTGCTTGGCCGGAACCTGGAGACGGGAAGCGACCTGCTGACCGTCGCCCTGGACCGGGAACAGGATTACTGGCGAAGCAGCCTCAGCAGCAGTGGCCTGGACCATGCCCTGTTGCCGGGGATGAAGCAGGCGCTGGCCCTGCTGACACTGACCGGGGGCACCACCACCGCCCGCGATGCCCGTGAAATCCTGCTGCTGGTCCCTGCCCTGCGGGACGCCGGCGATGCGGAGCGCCGGCAGGTGTTCGACCATCTGCGCACGCTCTACCCACGGGAAGGGGGGATCGATGCCCTGCGTCCGGACCTGCTGGGCGAGCGTCTGGTGGAACGGGTTTTGGCGGATGAGGATGAACTTCTCGATTGCGTCTTCGACACGGCGGATCGTCCAACCTGGATCACCTCTGCCTTGACCGTGTTGACCCGCATCGGTCAACGGGGATCGTCCCGCCTGTTGCAGCGCGCCCTGTTTCCAAGCCGCCTGTCCATCCCGCTGGTGGATCGTGCGATCGAGGTTGCCGTGGACATCGGCGACCCGCTGGGGCCGGCATTGGCCGAAGCTGTGCGGCAAGCAGACAAGAAACTGCAGCAGAAGATCATAAACCATGTCTGGCCGAAACGGCCGAAGCGATCCGTTGCTTTGGCGCCATTCATAAAAGAAATCACACATTTGATGGCGGCGAAGACAAAAGAAAATGGATGGGAATCAGTCAGAAGTTTTGTGAAATTCATCTGCAATGCCTCTGATATATCGGCGGCATATTATTCGGTATCTGAATTCAATCTTGCCCAAGAATGGCCGGAGGTGGCATTCTCCGCAATTGAGGGAACCAAGAAAGCTTATCAGAGCGCCGCAGATTCGGTTCTTCCCTATCTTTATACTTCTCATGCCAGCGCCCTTGCCGCCCAGGGAAAGATGCGGGAGGCGCTGAAGGCTGGCCAGCGCGCGGAGGCGCTCTGGCGTGACTTGGCGGCACAACGGCCCGACGCGCACCGGGCCGACTGGGCAGGCTCCCTCAACAATCTGGGCAACCGTCTAGCGGATGAAGGCCGGTACACCGAAGCGCTGGAGGCCACCCGGCACGCCGAAGAAATCTGGCGTGAAATGGCGGCGCGACGGCCCGACGCACACCGGGCTGACTGGGCAACTTCTCTCAACAATCTGGGCACCTGCCTTGCTAACGAAGGCCGCTACGCCGAAGCGCTGGAGGCCGCCCGGCACGCCGAAGAAATCTGGCGTGACTTGGCGGCACAGCGGCCCGATGCACACCGGGCAAACTGGGCAAGCTCCCTCAGCAATCTAGGCGCCTGTCTAGCGGATGAAGGCTGTCACGCCGAAGCGCTGAAGGCCGCCCGGCACAGCGAAGAAATCCGGCGTGAACTGGCGGCACAGCGGCCCGACGCGCACCGGGCTGACTGGGCGGGTTCCCTCGACAATCTGGGCATCCGTCTTGCGGATGAAGGCAGTTACGCCGAAGCGCTGGAGGCCGCCCGGCACGCCGAAGAAATCCGGCGTGAATTAGCAGTACAACGGCCCGACGCGCATCGGGCTGGCTGGGCCAGGAGGTCGTGCCCCACGGGGTGGTGTAGGAGCTGTGGGGAACCGGCCCGCCGTAGCGCCCTCCGATGGCTGGCGTAGGCGGGCCGGTTATCCATAGCGGGGCGGTCATCGCGGTTCTTCGATAGAGTCTGGTCACCACACCTCAACCCGACCGAAGGGTGACCACGATGACCGACGAGATGATGGCGCTTCGCGCGATGCTTGAGAAGGGCGCGGATGCCGATGTTCTGCGCGAGATGATCGGCTTTGCTGCCGAGCGGCTGATGGAGTTGGAGGTGCAGGGCCTGACCGGCGCCGGTCATGGCGAACGGTCGGCCGAGCGACTGGTTCAGCGCAACGGCTATCGCGATCGCGACTGGGAAACCCGAGCCGGCACCGTCGAGCTGCGCATTCCCAAACTGCGCAAGGGCTCCTACTTCCCCGGCTTTCTGGAGCCGCGGCGGATGGCTGAGAAGGCGCTGACGGCGGTGATCCAGGAGGCCTACATCCAGGGCATCTCGACGCGCTCGGTGGACGATCTGGTCCAGGCCATGGGAATGTCTGGCATCTCCAAGAGCCAGGTCAGTCGGTTGTGCGCCGAGATCGACGAGCGGGTTAAGACCTTTCTCGGCCGTCCCATCGAGGGCGACTGGCCCTACCTGTGGCTGGATGCCACCTACGTGAAGGTGCGCCAGAACGGACGCATCGTTTCGGTCGCCGTGACCATCGCGGTGGCGGTCAACACCGACGGCCGGCGCGAGGTGCTGGGCATGGACATCGGCCCGTCCGAGGCGGAAACCTTCTGGATCGAGTTCCTACGCAAGCTCAAGCGCCGTGGTCTGAGCGGCGTCAAGCTGGTGATCTCCGACGCCCATGGCGGCATCAAGGCCGCCGTCACCCGGGTCTTCCAGGCGACGTGGCAAAGGTGCCGGGTCCATTTCTCCAGGACAGCGCTCGCCCACGCCGGCAAGAGCGGACGCCGTGTCGTGGCGGCCTTCATCGCCACGGCCTTCGCCCAGGACGATGCGGCATCTGCTCGCACGCAGTGGCGGCAAGTGGCCGATCAGGTCCGGGCCAAGCTGCCGAAGCTGGCCACCCTGATGGACGAGGCGGAAGAAGACGTCCTGGCCTACATGACCTTTCCCAGGGAGCATCGGGCCAAGCTCCACTCGACAAACCCGATTGAACGTCTCAACGGCGAGATCAAGCGGCGCACCGAGGTTGTCGGCATATTTCCCAACGAGGAAGCGATTACGAGGCTCATCGGCGCCATCCTCTTGGAGCAAAACGATGAATGGGCCGTTCAGCGGGCACGCTACATGACGCTGGAAACCATCGCCCCGCTCGGCGATGATCCCATCGTCAGCCTGCCCGCTGTGGCCGCCTGACCATCCGGCCAGACCGGCCGGAGAACCTGATGAGCGACCCAGATCCTACACCACTCCTCGGGGCATGATCGGGCCAGGACGTCCGAAAATCGAGCGGAACTCATTCTGCAGTTGGGCCAATGTGCCGAAGCGGAGCCTTTGGCCCGGCAGGCGGCGGACCTGTTTGCAGTTACGTTGCCTGCCCAGCAGCGCCGTTATGCGCCTGAACAGGGATGGTGCCTGACCTTGCAGGCCGCTGCGCTGCTGGGCATGGAGGCGGAGGAGGAGGCTGCCACACTGGCTGAAAACGCCCTGCTGCTGTTCGATTCGGTGGGAAAGGTGCGGCCCAACGATATTGAGCCCTACCGCGCAATGGCTCTGGCGATCCGGGATCATGCCCCGAGGAGTGGTGTAGGATCTGGGTCGCTCATCAGGTTCTCCGGCCGGTCTGGCCGGATGGTCAGGCGGCCACAGCGGGCAGGCTGACGATGGGATCATCGCCGAGCGGGGCGATGGTTTCCAGCGTCATGTAGCGTGCCCGCTGAACGGCCCATTCATCGTTTTGCTCCAAGAGGATGGCGCCGATGAGCCTCGTAATCGCTTCCTCGTTGGGAAATATGCCGACAACCTCGGTGCGCCGCTTGATCTCGCCGTTGAGACGTTCAATCGGGTTTGTCGAGTGGAGCTTGGCCCGATGCTCCCTGGGAAAGGTCATGTAGGCCAGGACGTCTTCTTCCGCCTCGTCCATCAGGGTGGCCAGCTTCGGCAGCTTGGCCCGGACCTGATCGGCCACTTGCCGCCACTGCGTGCGAGCAGATGCCGCATCGTCCTGGGCGAAGGCCGTGGCGATGAAGGCCGCCACGACACGGCGTCCGCTCTTGCCGGCGTGGGTGAGCGCTGTCCTGGAGAAATGGACCCGGCACCTTTGCCACGTCGCCTGGAAGACCCGGGTGACGGCGGCCTTGATGCCGCCATGGGCGTCGGAGATCACCAGCTTGACGCCGCTCAGACCACGGCGCTTGAGCTTGCGTAGGAACTCGATCCAGAAGGTTTCCGCCTCGGACGGGCCGATGTCCATGCCCAGCACCTCGCGCCGGCCGTCGGTGTTGACCGCCACCGCGATGGTCACGGCGACCGAAACGATGCGTCCGTTCTGGCGCACCTTCACGTAGGTGGCATCCAGCCACAGGTAGGGCCAGTCGCCCTCGATGGGACGGCCGAGAAAGGTCTTAACCCGCTCGTCGATCTCGGCGCACAACCGACTGACCTGGCTCTTGGAGATGCCAGACATTCCCATGGCCTGGACCAGATCGTCCACCGAGCGCGTCGAGATGCCCTGGATGTAGGCCTCCTGGATCACCGCCGTCAGCGCCTTCTCAGCCATCCGCCGCGGCTCCAGAAAGCCGGGGAAGTAGGAGCCCTTGCGCAGTTTGGGAATGCGCAGCTCGACGGTGCCGGCTCGAGTTTCCCAGTCGCGATCGCGATAGCCGTTGCGCTGAACCAGTCGCTCGGCCGACCGTTCGCCATGACCGGCGCCGGTCAGGCCCTGCACCTCCAACTCCATCAGCCGCTCGGCAGCAAAGCCGATCATCTCGCGCAGAACATCGGCATCCGCGCCCTTCTCAAGCATCGCGCGAAGCGCCATCATCTCGTCGGTCATCGTGGTCACCCTTCGGTCGGGTTGAGGTGTGGTGACCAGACTCTATCGAAGAACCGCGATGACCGCCCCGCTATGGATAACCGGCCCGCCTACGCCAGCCATCGGAGGGCGCTACGGCGGGCCGGTTCCCCACAGCTCCTACACCACCCCGTGGGGCACGACCCACGCGATCCTGCGCGGCATCGTCGACGCCGCCATGAAAGACGACCGACAGGCCTGCCGGTTCGCCGGACATCGCGGGCGTGGCGGCTGACAGGGCCAGCATCAAGGCGGATATGGGCTTCGGCCGGCAGCACATGCTCATGGCCAGGCTCTCCTTATCGACGGTCGGCGTGGGCGAGGCGATAAGCCCTGTCCCGACAAGAAAACGCTGCGGCACACGCTTTGTCGTCGGGCGGCGGCGACAAGCGGGTGGCCGGGGAAGTTGCTTTCCATGAAGGCCGGGAGCCCCCGGCCATACCCCATATCAGGAGGATGTCATGGACAAGGATCGTGCCGAAGGCGCCATGGACAAAGCGAAGGGCAGCGTCAAGAAGGGCGTCGGCGAGGTCACCGGCGACGAGAAGATGAAGGCGGAAGGCACGGCCGACAAGGCGAAGGGCAAGGCCGAGAACGCCATCGGCGGCGCCAAGGACGCCCTGCGCGGCGACAGCTGAGGTCATCGGAGTCCCCCGCGGCATCCTCCGCTGCGGGGGCTCTTCTCTCTCCTTACCCGGCCTTCCCCCGGGCTTCAGTAGTCCGGCGGCTCGGGGTTTCCAGTGCACAGGTTGGGCGAGCCGTAGCGGCGGGCGCGGAGTTCGAAGACGTAGAGGTGAACGCCCTCCCAGCCCATGGCGACCTGGAGAACACCGTGCAGCTCGCGCAGGGTCATCACGGCCGGGATCAGCAGGCGCCGCCAGACCATCGGACTGACGTCCAGTAGGCGCACCTTCAGCTGCAGGATCGGCAGCTCGGGATCGGGATTCCACTTGCGGTGTGGTGGTCGCGCCATTGCACATCCATGACTCTGTCCCCCGTAGCCTACCGCCGCCCTAATCCGGCCGCCAGTCCGGCACCCCCAGGTTTATTATGCTCTCCTATTGCGAGCGCAATCTCGTCGAGCGCTTCTTCCTCAAGATCAAGCACTTCAGGCGCATCGCCACACGTTACGACCAGACACCAAGGGCGTTCCTGTCCATGCTCGGCATCGTCAGCGCATTCATCTGGACCAAATGAATGTCAACGCCCTCTAGCTGTCGGTCTGGGCAGATCCAGAATGATGCGGGTACCGTCCGGACCGGAGACGATGGCAAGCCGGGCACCGATGGCCAGGGCCCGTCGCCGCATATTGGCAAGGCCGTAGCCGCCGGGGCGGTCGGACGCGCCGCCGCGTCCCTCGTCGGCGACCATCACGCGCACCCCGTCGTCGGTCGGCCGGATCTCGATCGTCACCCGATCCGCTCCCGAATGCCTGGCGGCGTTCATCGTCGCCTCCTGAAGCAGGCGGAACAGCTCCAGCGCGGTCGAAGACGACCAGCCGGCCCCCTCCGGCAGGGCGTGCATCTGCCAATCCAGGGCGATGCCGAGCGTGCGGAGCTGTGGTTGGATGTGATCCCGGAAATTCGCCAGCATCATGCCGGGGTCGTCTCCGACCTCGGCCATCGAGGCGATGACCAGACGCAGATCGACCAGTGCCTTCCGCGCCGCAATGCCGAAGTCGCGCACCCCGGCATCCGTCCGGCGGCTGAGCGCCACCATCGACACCAGCTGGCCGGCGATGCCGTCATGGAGGTCGCGGGTCAGGCGCGACCGTTCGGCTTCGAGCGCGATCGCCCTTTCCTGGGCCTGCTCACGGGCCAGGCTGATGCGCAGCGCCGCCTCCGCATCGGCGATCTCCCGGCGCAGGTTGGCGTTGAACTGGTCCACAGCGTTCAGCGCCGCCGCGAAGCGCCACATCAGGACGGTGCTGATGATGCTGAGAAGCATGAAAATGGGGATGGAAAACGGGTTGATGAACAGTCGCTTGCCAACGGAGCCGTAGAGGATCGGCGCTTCATGGAAGATCATCAGCAAGGACAGCAGCGTGGCGCCCAGGACCATATGGGCGCTGTTGTTGCCTCGCCGGAGAGCCGCGTAGGAGAGCACGCCGATGGCCCAGCAGGTCAGGCCCCAGGCGACCGGCATCGCGACGTACCAGTTCAGAACATGAAAGATCTCGGGAGGCAGCAGCAAAAATGCCGTGGTGACTCCCACCGGAAATGCCGCGAACAGGACGCTGGCCCGCGGCGGCCGGCGGTTCACGAAGCTGAAGGCGAACGGCACCAGCATCGCCGTCACCCAGGAGAAGGTCAGGTTCGAAAGCTGCATGACCTGCGGAGAAACCAGCGGCTCCGGTACGATGACGACAAGATTGCTGATCGAGTTGAAGAACAGGATGCCGGCATACAGGATATAGGACCACTCGGAGCGGCGAACCGCCCAGACGATCAGCAGCATCACGCTGAAGGCGAACTGCCAGCCGAACAGCAGTTGCGGCAGCATGACCAGAAGGAAATGATGCTGCTGGTACACCGGGCGCAGCAGGCTGTCGGGTCCGGCATGTATGGCGCTGAGATAGCTCTTGCGGCCGAACAGCATCACCGCGCTGATCTCCACGGTGTTGGTGCCGGCCTTCAGCACCGGGGCCGGGATCGCGATGATGTCCGGCCAGATCAGGGTGACGATCCGCCCCGAATGCGTCCAATCGCTGTCGTACAGCAAGGCACCGTTGACCCGGACCAGAATGCGGCCGGAATAGTTTGGAATCAGCACGGACCATTGCTCCGGGCCGTTCGGGGAATGATCGAACTCCAGGCGGTAGAGCCCCCCGCCGAACCGGCCCCCGCCGGGCACCCTGAAGCTGTGGGGCAGGGATACGGCGGCCTCGGTAACATCGGCCGGCCGGTCGATGGCTTCCAGCGGCCGGAACATGGCGCGATCGAACTCGATGCCGCCCTCCGGGGGCGACAGGGTGAACAGCGGCGTGCCGATGCCAACCGCCAGAACGGTCAGGTAGAACAGGCCGATGAACGGACGGCGCAACAGGCGCAGCCATCCGCGGCCTTCGGGGGCCGCGACGAGGTGCGTGGCCACGGTTTCACTCTCCAAGCCGGATCAGCTTGCGCCCGATCGCCTCATAGACCGCCTCCGACCGCGAGTTCACCTCCAGCTTGCGGTAGATGTTCTTGATGTAGGACGGCACCGTCTGCCGCGACAGGCCCAGGCGGTCGGCGATGTCGTTGTAGGTGAAGCCCTTCGCGATCCCCCACAGGATGTCGGTCTCGCGCGGGGTCAGCAGCGGCGCCGGCTTGCGGTCCTTGAACGAGCCGTCCTGGACCCGCCTTATGATGTAGCGGGCGATGGAGGCGGAGATGGGCGAACGCCCTTCGATCAGGCCATGGACCGCCTCCACCATGTCCACCGGCTCGGAATCCTTGAGGATGTAGCCGGACGCTCCGGCACGGATCGCCGTCACCACGCTGTCCTCGTCGCCCAGCACCGAGATCACCATGATCTCGGTGGCCGGATACCGGTCGCGAACCTCGCGGATCAGGTCGGTGCCGTGGCCGTCCGGCAATTGCAGGTCGGTGATCAGAACGGTGGGGAGGAAGCGTTCGCAGGCGGCCCGCGCCACCTCCAGCGTGTCGGCCGTGGCCAGAAGCGCGATGCCGTCGCAGGCGGTCAGGGTTTCCGCCAGATGATCGCGCGTCGGCGGATCGTCCTCCACCAGAACGACCGTGAGTTGATGGGAACCGGAAAGCGGTCGGTCGTCCGGGCGCGATGACATGAATTCCCTGCTGTCCTCGAACGGCATGGCTCGGACCGGCTGCCGCCGCCCTCATGCACGGGATGAACATACCAATCGACGATAATCGGCGTTTTCCGGGCCAACAACCCCTTATCGGTGAGCGTCCCTCCCCTTCCCCCATATTCATGGGGATGCTCCGCCGCACCCATGAACATGGGGTGCCTCACCGTCGAGCCCCCCCGTATGGTCCGCAACATTGGGTGTTCCGCAGCGACGCGCTGCAACTCCTCCTGGTCGTTCCACATTGTCAGGACGATCCAGCCGGGAATGCAGCCGGTACGGCTGCGCCACCAAGCGGAACGACAGGGGTGCGTTGTGAGCGCGATGACGTGTCTTGCCAAGACTGCTCGTATTGCGAAGCCGGCGGCAGTCCACGGTGCCGCGCCTGGCCGGGGATCGTCCGGAACACCATGGCACCCGGCGCCTCGGTGTTCCGGACGATCCCTGGCCAGGCTGTCGCTGTGGCTGATCACCAGTGTCGCCCTGATGGAAAGCGCCATCGCACCGGCCACGGCCCAGACCCTGCCGGCCGGCCCGTCGGTCGCCGCAGGCGCGGTGTCCATCGCCACCCCGTCGGGCACCAGCGTCATCATCGACCAGACCTCCCGGAACGCCGTCATCAACTGGAACAGCTTCTCCATCGGGGCGGGGAACAGCGTCGCCATCAACAATGGCGGCGGCGCCACGCTGAACCGCGTCACCGGCAACATCCCTTCGCGCATCGACGGTTCGCTGACCGCGACCGGCTCGGTCTATCTGGTCAACCCGGCCGGGGTGGCGGTGGGGCCGGGCGGAAAGGTGCTCACCGGCGGATCCTTCACCGCCTCCACCCTCGACATTCCGGACGAGGCCTTCCTGAACGGCGGCGACAAGAGCTTCTCCGGCACGTCCAAGGCGACGGTGACCAACGCCGGGTCGATCGGTTCGCTGGGCGGCGACGTGGCGCTGATCGCGCGGGAAGTGACCAACACCGGCACCCTGACCGCCCCCAACGGCACGGTGGGCCTCGCCGCCGGCTACGAGGTGCTGGTGAAGGATAGCGCGGTCGAGGGCGGCAAGTTCCAGGTCAAGGTCGGCGGGAGCGACACCGCGGCCAAGACCTCCGGGCGGATCGCCGCGGCGACGGCGGAGATCCGCGCCAACGGCGGCAACGTCTATGCGCTGGCCGGGAACACCGGCGGCGTGATCGCCGCCACCGGCACCGCCAGCAGCGGGGGACGCATCTTCCTGACCGCCGGCGGCGGCGGCACGGTGGAGGCGGGCGGCACCCTCGCCGCGACCCGGACGACGGAAACCGGCGCGGTCGAGGGCGGCGACATCCGGGTCTCCGGCGGCAAGGCCACGGTCACCGGCACGCTGTCGGCCAGGGGGTCGGCGGAAAAAGGCAAGGGGGGAAAGAACACTGCGGGCAAGGGCGGCACGGTGGCGGTGGCCGGCTCGTCGGTGACCGTGACCGGCACGGCCACGGTGGACGTCTCCGGCAGCCGCGGCGGCGCCATTGCGGTGGGCGGCGACTATCAGGGCGGCAAGGACGCCGCCCGCAAGACGCTGAAGGAGACTGTGGCGAATGCCAGGACGACCACCGTCGCCGCCGGGGCGCGGCTGTCCGCCGACGGCGATGGCGGCGATGGCGGCAGCGTGGTGGTGTGGTCGGACGAGCATACCGACTTCGCCGGTGCGATCACGGCGCGGGGGGCCGGTGCGGACGGCAAGGGCGGTGATGCCGAGGTGTCGGGCAAGGCAACCCTGTCCTTCCGCGGCACCGCGGACCTGACCGCGGCGGCGGGCGCGTTCGGCACGCTGCTGCTCGACCCCTACAACGTGACGATCTCCGCGGCATCAGACAGCAATATCTCCGGCATGTACACCGCCAACGGCGACGACAGCGTGCTCAACGTTGCCACCCTGAACGACGCCCTGACATGGGCCAACGTCACGGTGTCCACCGGGTCGGGTGGCAGCCAGGACGGCACCATCACCGTGGCGGCACCCGTGACATGGTCCACCGCCGCCTCTTTGACGCTGGACGCGGCCGGCGACATCGTCATCAACGCCCCGATCACCGCGACGGGAGACGGTGCCGGGCTGAACCTGCAACATGGCGTGGGCCGGGGCTATACGATCGCAAGCAATGCGTCGGTCACGATGTCGGGCTCCAGCCCCACGTTGCGGATCGGCCCGGCGGGAACGTTCCAGTACTACCAGACGATCTCCAGCATGGCGGATCTGGCCTCCATCGACAGCACCGGGACGACGGGGCGTTACGCGCTGGTCAAGAACCTGGACGCGGCGGGAACCACCTACACCAACGCGTTGGTATCCCAAAGCTTCTCCGGCACCTTCGCCGGGCTGGGCAACACCATCTCCAACCTGACGGTCAGAGCCCCCGAGACGGACAATGTCGGTCTGTTCGCGACGATCGGCAGCGGCGGCATCGTCAGGGATCTCACCCTGACCGGCGCCACCCTGAGCGGCAAAGGCTCTGTCGGCGTTCTGGCCGGCAGCAACGCCGGCACCGTCACCCGAACCCACGTCACCGGGAGCGTGACCGGGAGCGTGACCGGGGCCGCCGGCAAAGTCGGCGGTCTGGTCGGCCACAACACCGGGACCATCGGCCAGTCCTATGCCACGGTGGCTGTGACGGGATCTGGTAGCAACATCGGCGGTCTGGTCGGCCACAACACCGGGACCATCAGCCAATCCTATGTCACGGGCAGCGTGACGGGCGGCAGCGGCTCGACCGGCGGTTTTGTCGGTGTCAACAATGTGTACGGCTCCATTACGGACTCCTACACCACGGCAAGCGTCACCCAAGGCTCGTCCGTCGGCGGTTTTGCCGGGTCGAACGGCGGCGCAGCCACGATTGAGCGATCCTACGCCACGGGATCGATATTGGGGCAGGGGAGATACTACACGGGTGGATTCGTCGGCAGTAAATCTGGCGGCACGATCTCCTCCTCCTATTGGGACAAGGGCACGACAGGCCAGGACGGCAGCAATGGCCCGAGCAGTGGCGTGGGCACTGGCTTGACCACAACGGACGCCTTTTCCTCCGCGTCCTATTCCGGCTTCGACTTCACCAACACCTGGTATATGGTCGATGGGTATACGCGGCCATTCCTGCGGTCCGAATACTCCACCATCATCGGCAACACCCATCAGCTTCAATTGATGGGGATGGACCCGTCCGCCGCCTACACGCTGGCCACCGACATCGACGCCCGGGACACCGGCGCCAGCAGCGCCGCCGGTATGTGGCGCATCAGCGGAAACCAGAGCGGTTTCGCACCGGTGGGGGATTCCCAGCAGCCCTTCACCGGCTCGCTCGACGGCGGCGGCCATGTCATCCGGGGGCTGACCTTCGCCTCCACGGATACGGGCGCGAAGCTGGGGCTGTTCGGTGTCGTCGGCACGGCGGGCAGCATCCGCGACATCGGCCTGACCGATGTCACTATCACCGGCACCGGGGCGCAGGCCGGCAGCCTTGTCAGCGAGAACAACGGCACCATCGTCAACGCCTATGCGACGGGAACCGTGACGGGAGGGGGCGGGGTCGGCGGTCTGGTTGGCAGCAACGCCGGTACCATCGGCCAGTCCTATGCCACGACGGCTGTGACGGGATCTGGTGGCAACGTCGGCGGTCTGGCTGGCACCAACACCGGGACCATCAGCCAATCCTATGTCACGGGCAGCGTGACGGGCGGCGGTGGCTCGACCGGCGGTTTTGTCGGTCTCAACAATTTGAGCGGCTCCATTACGGATTCCTACACCACGGCAAGCGTCACCCAAGGCACGTTCGTCGGCGGTTTTGTCGGGATGAACGACGGCAGTGCCACCATTGCGCGATCCTACGCCACGGGATCGATATTGGGGCGGGGGACTGCCTACACGGGTGGATTCCTCGGCGTTGCGGCCGGCGGCATCGTCTCCTCCTCCTATTGGGACAAGGGCACGACAGGCCAGGACAGCACCGAAGGCATGGTCACTGGCTTGGCCACAACGGACGCCTTTTCCTCCGCGTCCTATACCAGCTTCGACTTCAACAACACCTGGTATATGGTCGACGGGCAAACCCGGCCCTTCCTGCGCTCGGAACACGCGACATCCATCGTCAACGCCCATCAGCTTCAATTGATGGCGCTGGATCTGTCCGCCGCCTACACGCTGTCCGCCGACGTGGACGCCAGGGAGACCGGCGGCAGCAACGCGGCCGGCATGTGGAGCCTCAGCGGGATCAAGTACGGGTTCGTGCCGGTCGGAGGCAGCTCGACCCCGTTCACCGGCTCGCTCGACGGCCAGGGCCATGTCATCCAGGGGCTGACGATCAAGCCGGAAGATTACTCCGGGATGAACCAGGGGCTGTTCGGCGTCATCGGCACCGCCGGCGGCGTCAGGAAACTCGGCCTGACCGACGTCGCGATCAGCGGCGCCGGCTATACCGTCGGCGGCGTTGCCGGCGAAAACCGGGGTTCCATCACCAACGTCTACGTCACCGGCAGCGTCCAAGGATCTTACGTGGGCGGCCTCGTCGGCAAGAACACCGGCACCATCACCGGCTCCTACGCCACGGCGACGGTATCGCAGCCCGCGATCGGCGGCGACCAGGTCGGCGGTCTGGTCAACGAAAATACCGGCACCATTACCCAGTCCTATGCCACGGGTGACGTGACGGGGCGCAGCTCCGTCGGCGGCTTCGTCGCCGTTAACTCCGGCACCATCACCCAATCCTATGCGACCGGGGCGGTGACGGCTGCCAACGGCACAAATACCGGCGGTTTTGCCGGCTCGAACACGAACACCGGCAGCATTTCCCAATCCTATGCAATCGGCGGCGCCGTATCCGGCGATAATACGGTCGGTGGCTTCATCGGCCAGAACAATGGCGCCATCAGTCAATCCTATGCGGCAAAAGCCGTGTCGGGATCGTTGTCGGTCGGCGGATTCTTCGGCTTCCAGGGCGACGGTACCCCCATCACATCATCCTATTTCGACACCACCGTCGCGGGGACGACCGAGCACGCCGGCACCGCATCCACGGTGACGGGAATGACCGGCCTGACGACGGCGGAGTTCCAGGACACGGCGTCGTTCATGGCGGGGGCCTCCGGCTGGGATTTCGACAGCGTTTGGGCGCCGCCCAGCAGCGGCTATTATCCCGTTCTCTACACCATGGCGCCCGTGACCCGGGTCAAGGCCCTGTCGGCCGACACGGTCTATGGCAGCGGTTCGGGCACGGTGACCGCGATTGGCACGCAGAGCAGCCTCAGCAGCTACATCTTCGGCAAGGCCGGCGACAGCCTGACCCTGGTCGGAGCCACGATCGCCACCGACCCGACCGCCGCCGTTTCGGCAACGCCGACCACCGCCAGCCTGCCCGCCTCCAACGCGACGGTCACCAGCGCCAAGGGCACGGACTATCGCGTGTTCTATTACGGCAACGCCGCGCTGACCGTGACTCCGGCGGCGCTGACGGTCACCGCCGACGCCGCCACCAAGACCTACGGCGATACGGCGAGCCTGAGCGGCTATACGGTCACGGGCCTGAAGAACAGCGACAGCGTCACCGGGGTCTCCCTGTCCAGCACCGGAGCGGCGGCGACCGCCGGGGTCGGCAGCTACAGCATTGCGGCGTCGTCGGCCCAGGGCAGCGGGCTGTCCAACTACACGGTGAGCTACACCGGCGGCACGTTGACGGTGAACCCGGCGGCATTGACCGTCGCCGCCGACGACGTGACCAAGACCTACGGTGATACGGCTACTCTGAGCAGCTACACGGTCACGGGCCTGAAGAACAGCGACAGCGTGACCGGGGTCTCCCTGGCCGCCAGCGGTGGCACGGCGGCGACCGACGGGGTTGGCAGCTATGGCATCACGGCGTCGTCGGCCCAGGGCAGCGGGCTGTCCAACTACACGGTGAGCTACACCGGCGGCACGCTGACGGTGAATCCGGCAACGCTGACCGTCACCGCCGACGACGTGACCAAGACCTACGGCGATACGGCGAGCGTGAGCGGCTATGCGGTCACGGGCCTGAAGAACAGCGACAGCGTGACCGGGGTGACCTTGGCCGCCAGCGGTGGCACGGCGGCGACCGATGGGGTCGGCAGCTACGCCATCACCGCCTCGTCGGCCCTGGGCAGCGGCCTGTCGAACTACACCATCGCCTATGCCGACGGCACGCTGACGGTCGATCCCGCCGCGCTGACGGTCAGCGCCGACGCCGCGCGCAAGACCTACGGCGACAGCGCCACGCTGAGCGGTTACACGGCCACCGGCCTGAAGAACAGCGACAGCGTGACCGGGGTCTCCCTGGCCAGCACGGGCGCCGCGGCAACCGCCGGGGTCGGCAGCTACGCCATCACCGCCTCGTCGGCCCTGGGCAGCGGTCTGTCGAACTACACCATCACCTATGCCGACGGCACGCTGACGGTCGATCCCGCCGCGCTGACGGTCAGCGCCGACGCCGCGCGCAAGACCTACGGCGACACCGCCTCGCTGAGCGGTTACACGGCCACCGGCCTGAAGAACAGCGACAGCGTGACCGGGGTTTCCCTGGCCAGCACGGGCGCCGCGGCAACCGCCGGGGTCGGCAGCTACGCCATCACCGCCTCGTCGGCCCTGGGCAGCGGCCTGTCGAACTACACCATCACCTATGCCGATGGTACGCTGACGGTCGATCCCGCCGCGCTGACGGTCACCGCCGACGCCGCGCGTAAGACCTACGGCGACACCGCCTCGCTGAGCGGCTTCACCGCCACCGGGCTGAAGAACAGCGACAGCGTGACCGGGGTGACCCTGGCCGCCAGCGGAGGCACGGCGGCGACCGATGGGGTCGGCAGCTACGCCATCACCGCCTCGTCGGCCCTGGGCAGCGGCCTGTCGAACTACACCATCACCTATGCCGATGGTACGCTGACGATCGATCCCGCCGCGCTGACGGTCACCGCCGACGCCGCGCGCAAGACCTACGGCGACACCGCCTCGCTGAGCGGTTACACGGCCACGGGCCTGAAGAACAGCGACAGCGTGACCGGGGTTTCCCTGACCAGCACCGGCACGGCGGCCACCGCCGGGGTCGGCAGCTATGGCATCTCGGCCTCGTCGGCCCTGGGCAGCGGCCTGTCGAACTACACCATCACCTATGCCGACGGCACGCTGACGGTCGATCCCGCCGCGCTGACGGTCACCGCCGATGCGGCGCGCAAGACCTACGGCGACAGCGCCACGCTGAGCGGTTACACGGCCACCGGCCTGAAGAACAGCGACAGCGTGACCGGGGTTTCCCTGGCCAGCACGGGCGCCGCGGCAACCGCCGGGGTCGGCAGCTATGCCATCGCCGCCTCGTCGGCCCTGGGCAGCGGCCTCTCGAACTATACCATCACCTATGCCGACGGCACCCTGACGGTCGATCCCGCCGCGCTGACGGTCAGCGCCGACGCAGCGCGCAAGACCTACGGCGACGCCGCGACGCTGACCGGCTTCACTGCCACCGGGCTGAAGAACAGCGACAGCGTGACCGGGGTTTCCCTGACCAGCACCGGCACGGCGGCCACCGCCGGGGTCGGCAGCTATGGCATCTCGGCCTCGTCGGCCCAGGGCAGTGGCCTGTCGAACTACACCATCGCCTATGCGGACGGCACGCTGACGGTCGATCCCGCCGCGCTGACGGTCACCGCCGACGCCGCGCGCAAGACCTACGGCGACAGCGCTACGCTGAGCGGTTACACGGCCACCGGCCTGAAGAACAGCGACAGCGTGACCGGGGTCTCCCTGGCCAGCACGGGCGCCGCGGCAACCGCCGGGGTCGGCAGCTATGGCATCTCGGCCTCGTCGGCCCAAGGCAGCGGGCTGTCCAACTACACCATCACCTATGCCGACGGCACCCTGACGGTGACCTCCCGTCCGATCCTGGTGACGGCGGACAGCCTCAGCCGTCCCGCCGGGACGGGTAACCCGGCCTTGACCTACAGCGTCGGCGGACAGGGGCTGGTCAACGGCGACACGCTCAGCGGGGGCCTGAGCACAGCCGCCGGCACAGCCTCGCCGGCCGGTTCCTACACCATCGAGCGGGGCATGCTGGTGGCCTCTCCCAACTACAGCCTCACCTTCATGCCCGGGGTGCTGACGGTGACCGCCACCGGGGAAACGGTGACGCCGCAGCCCTCCACCCCGGACAGCCGCGACCCATCGGGGCCGGTGCAGGCGGAGGAGCTGACGCAGCTTCTCGCCACTGCGGCCCTGCCGCGAAATCTGGTGGTGGTAACGGCTTCGCAGACGACGCAGCCCTTCCGGGACGACGGTGCTCCGGTGTCCTTCCCGACCGCCGGTCCTCAGGCGGCATCCGGCGATGCGAGCGCCGCCGCCGACGGCACGTCCGGAGACTCCTCGGGCGGCTCCGGCCCCCAGGATGCCACCGGCGGTGCCGCGGCCTGCATCGGCGGTGCCGCGGCCAGCAGCGGCTGCACGTCGGCCCCCCATCCGGAGAACACACGGTTCGGCCGGTTCCTCCGCTTCTCCATGCCCTGACGAACGGAATGATTCCGGCCCATGATCGTCTCACGCTCCACCGCCACCCGCCCGATCTCCCGCCGCGCCGCAGCGGCGTTGGCCCGGCTGGCCGGACCCTCACGATGGCTCGCCGCTCCGGCAACCCTGCTCGTCCTGCTGCAAGCGCTGTCTCCTGACGCGGCGGTGGCGCAGGCGCCGGTACCGGTGGAGCGCAACCTGCCGCCGGCGGTCGCGGGCGCGGGCGGCGGCCTGCGCACTGGCGGCGACCCGGCAGCCGATGCCGACGACACCCCGCTCGGCGTCGACCTCAAGGGCATCCGGCTCATCGGGCTGACCGATCCGGTGATGCCCGATCCTCCGGCGGGCATCACGTCATCGGGGGTGGAGGGGCTGGACCGGCAGCGCATTGTCGACGCGCTCGGCCCGCTCCTCGGCCAGCCCCTCTCGCGCAGGCGGTTGGCGGAGGCCCAGGCGGCCCTGGCCAAAGCCTATCGCGAGACCGGGCGGCCCTTCGTCTCGATCACCGCCCCGCCCCAGGAGATCACCGCGGGCGTGCTGCAGCTCCGCGTCCTGCCCTTCCGGACAGGCAAAGTCCGCGTCCTGGAGGCGGACGGCACCGCGGCCGGCGACGGTCTTGCCGCCACCATCCGCGCGCCGGTCGGCGGGCTGATCGAGGCCGAGCGCATTTCCGAGGACCTCGACTGGCTGAACCGCTTCCCCTACCGCCAGCTCAACGGGGTGTTCGAGCCTGGATCCGATCCGGGCTCCAGCGACCTGACGCTGGAGATCACCCGCCGCCGGCCGTGGCAAGCCTTCGCCGGTGTGTCCAACACCGGCAGCTTGCGCAGCCGGAGCCTCGACCGCGTCTTCATCGGCTTCGCTGCGGGGATCGAGACACTCAACGACCTGACCCTGTCGTATCAATTGACCGGCAGCCGCGATACGGTATCCGCCCCCGGTCTCCTGGCCCTGTCGGGAAACAGCCGCCCGTCCTACGCCAGCCATGCCGGGCGCATCATCATCCCGACCTTTGCACGGCAGGCGCTGAGCCTGACCCCCAGCTTCGTCGGCACCTCCCAAGACAGCGACGACGGGCTTCTCACCATCCGCAACACCACCGTCGAACTGCCGGTCCTATACCGCTCGGCGATATCCAACATCGACGGGAACCTTGCCGGATGGGGTGACCTCTACGGCGGCGTGACGCCGAAGTGGCTGTCGCGCAAGGTGCTGAGCCAGGGATCCCGGCTTGCCAGCGGGTCCGCCGGGGTGTTCGACCTGACGGCCGGTTGGGGCGGCTCCTGGTCCCAGGCCGGCGGCGGGTCGACCGCCATCGACCTCCGCGCCGTGGTCAACCGGGCCGGTATGGTGCCCGGCAACAGCCGTGCGGCATGGAACAGTTTTTCCAACGGCCGCGTCGAGGACGCCGATTACGCCTATCTCTACGGGGTGTTCAGCCGGACGACCCCCTTGACCGGCGTGCCGTGGCTGGGTGATGTCTCTTGGAACACCGAGATCACGGGCCAGATGGTGGACAAGGCGCTGCCGGAAACCGAGCAGCTTGCCATCGGCGGACTGTACGCCACCCGCGGCTACACGCTGAACGACGGCAGCGTCGATACCGGTTTCGTGCTGCGCAACGAAGTGCGGGTGCCGCCGTTCTCCGCCCTGGGCCATCTCGGCGATACCGGGATCGGCCCGCTGGAGGACGCAGTTTCGCCCTTTGCGTTTCTCGATGTCGGCCATGGCCATAACTACAATGTCGGTACCCTTCGGAGCATCGGCGAACGGGCCGATACCACGCTGGTGGGGCTGGGGGCCGGCGTCGATTACACGCTCGGGCAGACCCTGCAGGCCGGCATGAATGTCGGCATGGCGCTGACCGATGGGCCGGAAACCAGCCGCGGCACCCTGACCGCTCAGGCCAGGATACTGGTTTCCTTTTGACGGACCCGTTCCGTCCCGCGTTTCCTCTGGAGACCGTCGCAAACCTGGGGGCCTTCACACCGCGGGGCGGAAGGGGCGGCGGGCGTATGGCTCGGCGGCGGCGTGATCCGCTGCGAACGTCCCGTTCATCACTGCGATGCGAACCTTCGGCATGCGGTGAGCGCCACGCGGCGACCAGCGCATCTGATGATTGGCGCCCATGCGCCGGTGCAGCAGTCGCTGGACCGTGCTTTCGGTCGTCGCCGTGGAGATGGGATCGCCCCGGCCTCGGGCGGCAGCATAGTCAATGATCAGGTTGGGCGACGGTAACGATTCCTTCCACGAATTCACACATCGGCCCGGCCGGACCGAAAATGCGCCTGCCAAGCCCATGGCGGTGGCGGTGGCGGTGGCGGCAAGCCTTTACGGCATTGGGCTTTCCAGCAGCCGGCACCCCGGTTCTTTGAGCGTGCCGTCGGCGTGGAGATAGTGGTAAAGCGTGCTGGTGGGAATGCCGCCCATTTCGCGGCAGATCTGGGGGATGCTGCGGGTTCGATCGGCCATGAGGTGCTGGGCGTAGCGCAGGCGCTCGACCGTCATGATGCGTGGTCGCCCGCCCTGGCGCCCACGGGCGCGAGCCGCGATCAAGCCTTCCTGGACCCGTTGCCGGATTAGGTTGCGTTCCATTTCCGCGAAGGCGGCCTGGATCTGCAGGAACGCACGGCCGGCCGGGCTGGTGGTGTCCATCGGCGTGTTCAGCGCTCGGAAAGCGATGCCCTTCTTCTCCAGGTCCTCAATCAGCCCGATCAGGTCGCGCGCCCGGCGGCCGAGCCGATCGAGGTCGAGCACAACCAGCACATCGCCGGGGCGCAGGTAGTCCAGGCAGGCGGCGAGGCCGGGACGCTCGGCATGGAAGCCGCTCATCCGATCCTCGAAAATCCGCGCGCAGGGGATCGCCTGCAGGGCATCGCGTTGGCGGTCCAGAACTTGACGATCCTCTCGCGTCGAAACCCGGGCATACCCAATTGCCGCCATGGCGCCCTCCATCTGCCGATCATAGCGTCTGGCACGGTACTGCCGCTCCTCCCGATAACCTTTGCCGAGGGCAGGGTTTTCGGCAATGGATTTCTCCGGCTTTTTCGTGAAGCGGAGGGGCGCGGTCGGCATCGAAAGAACTCTTTGTCGTGAGTCTCGTCCGCCATGCCTCTGGTCAGCGACACCGCCTACCCCCGTCTGGAACTCAATCCGCCGGCGATGGAGGTGGCGCGCTTCACACCGATGCCGGCGGAAATTGCCTTCGTTCGCCGCCGCGCCCGCCAGGACGGCGCACGGTTGGCCCTGCTCGTTTTGCTCAAGAGCTTTCAGCGGCTCGGGTACTTCGTCCCTTTCGAAGACATCCCTTTCGTTATCGTCGAGCATGTGGCGGACACGTTCCCTGGCCTGACCGGCGCTGCCGCCGTGCTCGCCGACTACCAGACCTCCACCTATCGCAGCCGGCTGACCAGCTTGGTCCGGGAGTACGCCGGGGTCGCCGCCTTCGGCCGCCTGGCGCGCACCGTGGCGCAGGCGGCGGCCGCCGAAGCCGCCCGGATGCGCGACGACGTCGCCGACATCATCAACGCCGTGATCGAGGAGTTGGTACGCCGGCGCTTCGAGTTGCCGGCTTTCGGCACTCTGGCGAAGATCGCCACCGCGGCCCGTGCTGCGGCAAACCGGGACTGCCACCGGCACATCGCCAATACCCTGCCGACCGAGGCACGCCGGCGCCTGAACGAGTTGCTGACGCTGCCGCCCGGTCAGGCGCGCACCGCCTGGGACCGGGTGAAGGCCGAACCGAAGCGGCCGAGGCCACATCACATGCGGGATTTCCTGCACCATCTCGACTGGCTGCGGGCGCAGGGCGCCGGCACCGCAGTGTTCGCCTCCCTCCCGGCCGCCAAAGTCCGCAGCTTTGCCGCCGAGGCGCGTACCCTGACCGCCAATGTCCTGGCCGAGATGGTTGAGGCCAAGCGGCTGACCCTGATGGCGGCGCTGCTGCAGAGCCAGATCGCCCGGACCCTCGACGATCTCGCCGACATGTTCGTTCGGCAGATGCAGCGGACCCACGCCCGCGCGAAGGACGCCCTGGCCGCCGAGCATTTGCAGCGGTTCGAGCACGCCGAGACCCTGATCGCGTTGCTGCGCGACACCGTGATGGCCTGCCGGAGCGAGGGACCTCCAGAGCAGCGGCTGGCCAACGTCGAGGCGCTGCCTCTGCCCGATGCCGACGGCATCCTGGAGCGGTGTGCGGCGCACGCCTCCACGACCGAGCATGGCCATCTGCCCTTCCTGGCCCGCTTCGCCCGCGGTCAGCGCCGCCTGTTCCTACGGTTCTTGGCAGCTGTGCCCCTGGCATCGACTTCGCAGGACCGCAGCCTGGAAGAGGCCATCGCCTTCGTGCTGAAGCATCACGACCAGCGCCAGCCCACGCTGCGCGTTGCCGGGATCGACCTGTCCTTCGTGCCGCCGTCGTGGTGGCCTCTGGTGGCCGGGCAAAAGGCCCGCGATCCGGCGCCGGCGACCGTGGACCGCCAGATCTTCGAGCTGTGCGTGTTCACCCGGGCGATGATCGAGCTCAAGTCCGGCGACCTGTGCATCCCCGGCAGCGACATCCACGGCGACTACCGCGACCAGCTGGTGCCGTGGGAAATCTGCCGGCGGGACATGGCCGCCTACACCGAGCAGGCGGGCCTGCCGGCCACCCCGGCCGCGATCGTCGCCGCGCTCCGAGACCAGCTGTCCGCCACGGCCAAGGCCGTCGATGCCAGCTTTCCCGCCAACGAGCATGTCGCGATCGTCAACAGCAAGCCGGTCCTCAAGCGCCTGCGCGCCCAACCCGAACTCGCCGGCGCGGCCGCGCTGGAGCGCCGCTTGAAGGAACGGCTGGCGCCGATCGATCTCATCGACGCCCTGGCCGACACCGAGCACTGGCTAAACTGGACCCGCCACTTCGGCCCGGCCTCCGGGTTCGATGCCAAGATCGACCGGCCCCGGGAGCGCTACCTCGCCACCGCTTTCTGCTACGGCTGCAAGCTGGGTCCGTCCCAGGCGGCGCGGGCCATGAAGACGCTGGACCGGCGGCAGATCTCCTTCCTCAACCAGCGCCACGTCACCGAGGAGGCCTTCGACGCGGCGATCACCACCGTCATCGATGCATACGCCGGATTCCGTCTGCCGCAGTACCACATCCGCTACGGCGGCTATGGCGGGATCGGCTACTATCTGGTCTCGGACACCTACATCGCGCTGTATTCACGCTTCATGGCCTGCGGAGCGTGGGAGGGCAACGCGATTCTGGACATCGTCAGCGACAACCGGTCGGCCATCCAGCCGGACACGCTCCATGCCGATACCCAGGGCCAGAGCGCCCCAATCTTCGGCTTGGCCTATCTACTCGGCATCCAGCTGATGCCGCGCATCCGCAACTGGCAGGACCTGCATTTCTACCGGCCCGACAAGGACCTCCACTACCCGCACATCGACAGCCTGTTCACCGCCACGGTGGACTGGACCCTGATCGAGGCGATGCTGCCGGACATGCTGCGCGTCGCCGTCTCGATCAAGGCCGGGCGGGTCCGGCCCTCGACGATCCTGAGCCGGCTCAGCACTTACAGCCGCAAGAACAAGCTGTATTTCGCCTTCCGGGAGCTGGGCCGGGTGGTCCGGACGATCTTCCTGCTGAAATTCCTGTCCTCGCTCGAACTGCGCCACCTGATTCAGGCGGCGACCAACAAGAGCGAGCTGTTCAACAAATACGTCCAGTGGGTCGCCTTCGGCGAAAGCGGGCTGATCACCGAGGGGGTGCGGGATGAGCAGCGCAAGCTCATCAAGTACAACCACTTGGTGGCCAACCTGCTGATCTTCCACACTCTTGTCTCGATGACCCGATCCCTCGACCAACTGGCGGCCGAGGGCGTTGCTGTCGAGGAGGAAGCCCTGGCCGGCCTGAGCCCATACCAGACCGAACACATCAACCGCTTCGGGAACTACACGCTCGACTTCACCCGCGTCCCGGCGCCCCTGCCCGCCGACGGACAGGCTGCGGCGCCGGGTTCGGGCCCGGCCCAAAAGCAGCTTCCCGGAGTGCTATCCGGCCATGTGTGAATTCGTGGAAGGAATCGTTACCATGGCTCAGAATGAGGCCGAGCACGAATTGCGTGACGCGGTCCTGGATGAAGGTGCGGATCAGGCGGGGGCCGATCTGGCCGGCGGCCAGCGTCAGCACCACCATCGTGATCGACACCACCAGCGCGGTCATCGAGATCATGCCGGTCAGCAGCGCCGACAGCAGCTCCCGTGCATTCTCCGTGTCGCCCGCGTAGAGCAGCCAATAGTCGCTGGCATCGTTGATGATGCCCCGTCCCCACGACAAAAGGACGATGGCCAGCCCGAAGGCGGCACAGCCCATCAGGACCGGGATCAGCCACAGGCTGGTGCGGACGATCTCCAGATAATGGCGGAGGCGGTCATTCATCGGCGCTTTCCTGCACTGCCCGTTCAATCCTTCCGCAACTCCAAACGGCCTAGCTCGCGGAACGGTCCAGATCAGGGAGCGGGAAACGGTCGATCGTTCCAGGCGTTGGAGAAGAAGAGCGAAATGAACCGGAGCGGGCATGAACACGGATATCGGTCGGTATGCAATCAGGCTGCTCGTGGCGGTTCTGATCATTGCCATGGCTTTCCTGGTCTGGCGGATCGTCGACGTGCTTCTTCTGGTCTTCGGTGCCGTCCTCCTTGCCGTCCTGCTGCGCAGCCTTTCCGACGTCATCAGCCGTTACCTGCGACTGCCGTCCGGCTGGTCGCTCGCCGCCGCCGTCCTCCTGCTCATACTGGGGCTGGCGGCTTGCGGCTGGCTTTTCGGACGGGAGCTGTCCGCCCAGGTCGACCAACTGACGGAGCTGGTGCCGCAGGCTTGGCACCAAATGAAGGGCTATCTGCAGCAGCATGCTTGGGGACGACTGCTGCTCGACCAGCTGAAGGACATCGATGCCGGCAGCTTGTCGGATGGCGTGGTCGGCAGCGCAGGGTCGGTTCTGATGACGACCATCGGGGCGGTGGGCAATGCACTGCTGGTGGCGGCCGGCGCCCTATATCTCGCGGCCCAGCCCCGCCTGTACCGAAACGGAATGGTCGCCCTGGTCCCCAGACGCGCCGAGGAGAGGACGAGCGAGGCACTGGATGCCGCCGGTCATGGTCTGAGGCAGTGGCTCAAGGGGCAACTGGTCTCCATGACCGCGATCGACTGGTCTCCATGACCGCGATCGGAGTGCTCACCACCCTCGGCCTTTGGGTCCTCGGCGTTCCCTCCGCCTTCGCGCTCGGACTCCTCGCCGGCTTGGCCGAGTTCATTCCCCTGGTCGGACCCATCCGGTATTCGGTAGCAAACACACCCAACCCAAAAACGCGACACATGCAAATATCTTTATATATGCATGTGTCGCGTTCGTGCTAGGGTTCTTCCATCAGCCGTTCATGGGCTGACTCTGTGCGCACAGGGGGGCATAGGCATGAGTGACAACGTGGACGACGTAATGCGTTTGGCGCGGGAAGAATGCACGGCGCTCTCTCGCGAGAACGCCGCGATGGCAGAAGAACTTCGCGCTACTCGCGCCGCTGTGCGCCTTAAAGAACGCCAAGGCGCTCATGAATTGCGCCGATCTGCTCTCGGATCTCAGCGAGCGCGGCGACAACCTCATGGTTAAGCGCGGTGATTTCGCGCAAAACTTCCTACTGGCTGAGAATGGTGTCGGTTTAGTCGCGAAGAACTTCGCGAATGTCATCCATAGCGGTTGCTCCATGGTTGGTGTGAACTACCCCATGGTAGCTGACGCCGGGTGTATCGTCACGGTACGCCCGGCAACCTCTTATGCAACCAGCACCCGCTGCCAGTACCCGGACCAATCCGCGGACGGAGGCAGCGCGGCGGCACGGAAGCCAACGGAGCGGAACTGTTCGCCGTTGCTGCTCCGGCGCTGGTCTGAACCGCACCGGGATTGTCGGAGGCCCTTTGGCTTGAGTTACGCCGCCATGGCGACGTCCTCAGTTTCAGCATAGTAGCGCGCTTCGGCCTCGGCGGGCGGAATGTTGCCGATGGCTCGAGCAGGCGCCGGTTGTTGAACCAGTCCACCCATTCCAGGGTGGCGAACTCGACAGCCTCCAGGGTGCGCCATGGCCCGCGGCGCCGAATCACCTCGGTCTTGTAGAGACCGTTGATGGTCTCGGCCAAGGCGTTGTCGTAGGAATCGCCAACACTACCCACGGAGGGCTCAACCCCAGCTTCGATGAGACGCTCGGTGTAGCGAATCGCAACGTATTGCGATCCCCTGTCGGAGTGATGGATGAGACCGCTGCCCTTGGCGGGCCTGCGGTCGTGAAGCGCCTGCTCCAGGGCATCCAAGACGAAGTCGGCGTGGGCGGTGGGCGACACCCGCCAGCCGACGATGCGGCGGGCGAATGCGTCGATGACGAAGGCTACGTAGACAAAGCCCTGCCATGTCGACACGTACGTGAAATCCGCCAACCACAAGGCCTTCGGGCGTGGCGCCAGGAACTGGCGGTTCACCCGGTCGGCGGGACAGGGAGCCGCCCGGTCGCTGATCGTGGTGCGGATCGTCTTGCCACGCGCCGCCCCCTTCAGACCCATGTGTTTCATCAGCCGGGCCACTGTGCAGCGTGCCACGTCGATACCGTCCCGCCGCAACTGCCGCCACACTTTACGTACCCCATAAACCTGGAAGTTCACGTCCCAGACCCGTCGGATAGCCAAACCCAGCTCCGCATCACTTCGCGAGCGGACCGGCGCCTTGGACGGATCGGCCGGCCGGGCGGCATGGGCGCGGTAAGTCGACGGGGCGATCGGCAGCACTCTGCAGATCGGCTCGACCCCGTGAACGGCGCGGTGTGCGTCGATGAAGGCGATCATTTCTTGAACGGGCGGTCGAGCTCCGCCTGGGCGAAATACGCCGATGCCTTGCGTAGGATCTCGTTCGCTTGACGCAACTCTCGGACCTCGCGTTCCAGCGCCTTGATCCGCTCCAGTTCGTCCGTTGTCGGACCGGGTCGCTTGCCCTGGTCACGCTCGGCCTGCCGGACCCAGTTCCGTAGCGTCTCGGGATTGCAGCCGATCTTCGCCGCGATCGAGCTGATCGCCGCCCACTGCGAGGCATGCTCGCCTTCGTGTTCGAACACCATCCGGACCGCGCGCTCGCGGACTTCAGGGGCGTATTTGGGTGATGCAGATTTCGTCATGATGACCCCACTCTCTCAAGAAACGGGGCCTCCGGGAATCCCGGTGCGGTTCAGCGTGACCCCGGAACGGCGATCTGGACCACCCTGCTGGCCGGCGCCGGCTATCTGCTGGAGGACCGCTACCAGCAGGTTTCCGGCTGGCTGAACCCGCTCTCCAACATCGTCGTCGCCGGCATCGCCCTCTGGTACGTCTACCGCGTCGCGACCTTCGGCCGGCGCACCGCCGAGCCGGCGGAATGAACCGGCGGCCGGTTTCCGCCAAGAGGAAAACTTCGCCGTCCCGGCTGGACGGATCGGCCGCCCGCATGCTCTGACCGGAGCGTCATGCCGCCAGCGGGAGCCGCTCCATGGGTACCAACGCCACCGTCATCCTCGTCCACGGTGCCTTCGCCGACGGCTCGTCCTGGAGCCGGGTGATCCCCCGCCTGCAGGCGGAAGGCTTGGCGGCGGTCGCGGTGCAGAATCCGCTGGTGTCGCTTGACGACGACGTCACCCATGTCCAGCGCGCCATCGACCGCAGCAAGGGGCCGCTGGTGCTGGTCGGCCATTCCTGGGGCGGGGCGGTCATCACCCAGATCGGCGATCAGGACCGGGTGACGGCGCTGGTCTATGTCGCCGCCTTCGCCCCCGACATCGGCCAGTCGCCGAACGACACGCTGAAACCCTTCCCGCCATCCGCCGGCCTGTCGGGCGTCTCGGTCGACAAGGGCCGTTTCCTGACCCTGACGCCCGAGGGGATGGCCCGCAACTTCGCCCAGGATCTGCCGGCAGAGGAGGCGGTGCTGCTGGCCGCCACCCAGGGGCCGGTCGCGGCCTCCTGCTTCGCGACGAAGGTGAGCGCCGCCGCCTGGAAGGCCAAGCCCAGCTGGTACGTCGTCGCCACCAAGGACCGCATGCTGCCGCCCGACTTCCTGCGCGCCACCGCCTCGCGCATCGGCGCCCGCAGCGTGGAGGTCGACAGCGGCCATGCCCCCCACCTGTCACGGCCCGAAGCCGTGGCGGCGGTGATCGTCGAGGCGGCGCGGACGGCCTAACCCCCGTTCCGGATCGCCCCCGGCGTCGTGCCGCGCTGTCGCCGCAGGCTGCGGGTCAGCGCGCTCTGGTCGGAGAAGCCCACCGCCAGCGCCACCTCGGCCAGCGGCAGGATGCCGGCGCGCAGCAGCGCCTCCGCCCGGTCCAGCCGCAGGTCGGCCAGCCGCCGCGCCGGGGTGGTGCCGGTGCGGATGCGGAAAAGCTCGTGGAAGCGGCTGGGCGCCAACCCGACCGCGGCGGCAAGCTCGGAGACGGTCGGTGCCTCCTCGCAGCGCTCGGCCATCAATGCCAGGGCGCGCTCGATCGGATCGTCCGGAACGGCCGCGGCCTGCAGGCCGGTTTCCCGATGGCGGGCTTCCAGCGCGCGCAGCAGCAGCCCGGCCGCATGATGGGCCAGCACCGGGTCGAGCGGTCGGTCGGCCGCCTCCGCCGCCAGATAGCGCACCAGCCCGTCCAGCGCATCGTCGATGGCGAAGAAGGCGCCCGTTCCCCGGATCGCCGCCTCGGGCAGCGGCCCGCCGGCCGGCAGGTCGAGCACGACGAAGCGGTTGGCCCCGCCGCTGCGGAAGCTGTGCGGCGCCCCGTCCGCCACCAGCACCCCGCAGCCGGCGCCCACCCGTCCGCAGGCCCCGCCGACCTCCATGTCGAGGCCCCCGGCGACGGGCAGGACGATCTGGTGATGCTCGTGCGCGTGCCGCCGTTCGTGCCCGTCATAACTGCGGGTACTGACGGTCGGCCGATGCGGGGACGCCACGCGGCGGACTCCTGGGTCAACGGTTGGGGATTCACGGATCGAGGGGCCATGCTACGACGGCCGACCGTCCGCGTACAGGGAATGGGAAAAGGCCACCCCTCCGGAGCCCCGGTCAATCCGCACCGGAGTCCCGGTCAAGACGGCGTCCCGCGCAGCCGCTATGGTCGCGCCCTCCGCGTCAACCGACCGATCCCCACACCATGACCGTCTCGTCCCCCGCTTGCCCCCGCCGCTCCGTCAACCGCGCGACCGCGGTCGGCTTCACCGCCATTCTCATGTGGGCGACGCTGGCCCCGCTGGCGACACTGGCCTCGATGGTGCCGCCGTTCCAGCTGGTGGCGACCTCCTTCCTGCTGGCCTTCCTGGTCGGCAGCGGCTGGACCGCCCTGCGCGGCGACAACCCGTTGCGCTATTTCCGCCAGCCGCCCGCTGCCTGGGCGCTCGGGGTCGGCGGGCTGTTCGGCTTCCACTTCCTCTATTTCATGGCGTTGCAGGCGGCCCCGCCGGTCGAGGCCAACCTGATCAACTATCTCTGGCCGCTGCTGATCGTGCTGTTCTCCGCCCTGCTGCCGGGGGAGCGGCTGCGGGCATGGCATGTCGGCGGCGCGCTTGCCGGGCTGGCCGGCACCGTCCTGCTGATCGCGCGGGGCGGCAGCGGCGGCCTGTCGGTGGATCCGGCGCATCTGCCGGGCTATGCCGCGGCGCTGGGCAGTGCGGTCACCTGGGCCGGCTATTCGGTGCTGCGCCGCCGGCTCGGCCAACTCGGCGAGGCGCCGACCGACGCGGTCAGCGCCTTCTGCCTCGTCACCGCCCTCCTGTCGCTGCTCTGCCATCTGGCGCTGGAGCGGACGGTGTGGCCTTCGACCGCCGGCGGCTGGGGGGCGATGCTGCTGCTCGGGCTGGGGCCGGTGGGGGCCGCCTTCTTCGTCTGGGACCATGGCGTCCGCCACGGCGACATCCGGGCGCTGGGGGCGCTGTCCTATCTGGCGCCGCTGCTGTCGACCCTGCTGCTGGTCCTGTTCGGGCTCGCCCCCAACCAGGGCATCATCTGGGTGGCTTGCGCCCTGATCGCCGGCGGGTCTCTGCTGGCGAGCAAGGATCTGCTGCGGCGGAAATGACCTATGCCTCGGCCCCATGCGCCGAGGCGGCGACGTCGCGGCGGGCGCGTTCGCCGCCCTGCAGGCCGTTGAAATACCAGTTCAGCGCCACCGCGGTCAGGGTGCCGAGCAGGATGCCGCTGTGCAGCAGCGGCGACAGGAAGGCCGGCATCTGCGAGAAGAACTTGTCCGACACCAGCGGGATCAGCCCGACGCCGATGCTGACCGCCACCACGATCAGGTTCTCGCGCCGGTTGGTGTAATCGACCTGCGACAGGATCCTCACCCCGGTCGCCGCCACCATGCCGAACATCACCAGCCCGGCCCCGCCCAGCACGAAGGCGGGGACCGAGGCCACCACATGGGCCAGCTTCGGCAGCAGCCCGAGCAGCAGCAGGATCAGCCCACCCGCGGCGCAGACCCAGCGGCTGCGCACGCCGGTCACCCCGACCAGCCCGACATTCTGCGAGAATGACGTATAGGGAAAGGTGTTGAAGACACCACCGATCAGCGTGCCGAGCCCGTCGGTGCGCAGGCCGCGCACCAGATCCTCCCGGCTCACCGGGCGGCCGACCATGTCGCCGACGGCCAGGAACATGCCGGTCGATTCGATCATCACCACGATCATCACCAGCGACATGGTCAGGATGGCGACCGGATCGAACACCGGCATGCCGAACTGGAAGGGCCGGACCAGCGCCACCCACGGCGCCTCGGCCAGCCCGGCGAAGCTGACCATGCCCAACGCCATCGCCAGCAGCATGCCGGCCACCAGCCCCAGCAGCACCGCGACGTTGCGGACGAAACCCCGCCCGTGCTTCATCAGCGCCAGGATCGCCAGCAGCACGAAGGCCGCCACCCCCAGGAAGGCCGGGTCGCCGAAACGCGGATTGCCCACCCCGCCGCCGGCCCAGCCCACCCCCACCCGCATCAGCGAGATGCCGATGATGGCGATCACGCTGCCGGTCACCACCGGCGGGAACAACGGCAGCAGTCGGCCGACCAGCGGGGCCGCCAGCATGGCGAAGATGCCCGACCCGATCACCGCGCCATAGATGCCCAGCAGCCCGAGCGACGGGTTGCCCGCCATCGCCACCATCGGCCCGACCGCGGCGAAGGTCACCCCCATCATGATCGGCAGCCGGATGCCGAAGCGCCAGACGCCCACCGCCTGGATCAGCGTGACCACGCCGCAGGCGAACAGGTCGGCGTTGATCAGCATGGCGATCTGGTCCTTGGGCAGCTTCAGCGCCCCGCCGACGATCAGCGGCACCGCGATGGCCCCGGCATACATCACCAGCACATGCTGCAACCCGAGCGCCAGCAGCCGCCAGGGCGGCAGCAGCTCGTCGACGGGATGGGACTCGGCTCCGGATGTGGCAGGTGTGGCGGATGTCATGGCGAAGGCCTCGCTGTCCAGTCTTGCGCCGCCGCGTTGCATGGCCCGTGCCGCGCTTGACTCCCCACCAACGGCACCGCCGGCCGGCCGGTCCTGCACAGGATTTGGGCAAGACCGGCCGGCCTTGCCCGTGGAGGTGGCAGCCCTTTGCAGAATTCCGCGCGGTTTTTTGCCGCGCCTGGGTGGAGACCATGAGCGGGGCTGCGTTATTCTTTAACGATCCGTCCGTACAGTCCCATTCGCCATACCCCTTTCGCGCAACCTGAACCGAGCGTCGCGATGAGCAAGTCGATCGAGGGTGTATCCAACTGGATGCACATGTTCCGCTGGATCGTTAAGCTGATCCGCGATGAATACGGGGTCGACGAGGCACTGTTGACCCGCAATGCGACGCTGGAGACCGATATCCAGCTGTCGATCGACCAGGTCGAGCAGGTGCTGGAATATATCTCCGAGAGCTTCGGCGTCCGCTTCCCCGAAGGGACGCTGGACGAGCTGGTGAAGCTGGAGGAGCTCTGCCTGCTGGCGAGCTGGATCAAGGGCTACTACAAGCGCCCGGAATTCATCTCCGACGCATTCGAGGCCCGCTGCCGAAGCATCAACCAGATCGCCGCGTGAGATGACCGTCCCGTCCTCCCCCTATCCGCCCGGCTTCACCTGGGGCGTCTCCACCTCCGCCTACCAAATCGAGGGGGCGGCGGCGGAGGACGGGCGCGGCCCCAGCATCTGGGACGTGCGCTGCCGCACCCTGGGCGGCGTGGTGAACGGCGACAGCGGTGACGTCGCCTGCGACCATTACCACCGGATGCCGGAAGACGTGGCGCTGATGCGGGGGCTGGGCGTCGACGCCTACCGCTTCTCCGTCTCCTGGCCGCGGGTGATGCCGCGGGGCAAGGGAGCGGTGAACCAGCCCGGCCTGGACTTCTACGACCGGCTGATCGACCGGTTGCTGGAGGCGGGGATCGAGCCCTGGCTGTGCCTCTACCATTGGGATCTGCCGCAGGCGCTCCAGGATCTGGGCGGCTGGGCGGGCCGCGACTGCGCCGGCTGGTACGCCGACTACGCCGCGCTCTGCGCCCGGCGCTACGGCGACCGGGTGAAGCGCTGGATCACCTTCAACGAATTCTCGGTCTTCACCCTGTTCGGCTACGCCATTCCCTGGGCCGCCCCCGGAATCGTCGACCGGCCGCAGCATCTGCGCGCCATCCACCATGTCAACCTCGCCCATGGCGCGGGCGTCGACGTGCTGCGCGATCTGGTGCCGGGAGCCTCCATCGGCGCGATCCACAACCGGCAGGTCGTGATCCCGGAGACCGACACGCCGGAGAACCGCGCCGCCGCGGCGCTGCTGGACGAGCATTGGAACCTCGTCTTCTGCGATCCCCAGATCCTCGGCTATTATCCGCCGCAGACCGCAGCCGCGATCGAGCCCTATGTCCAGGCCGGCGACATGGCGCGCATCGCGCGGCCGGTCGACTGGTTCGGGCTGAACCATTACGGCCCGATCTTCGCCAAGGCCGACCCGTCACGGGCCTGGGGCTATGGCTGGGGCGACGCGCCGCCCGATTCGCCGACGCACGGGGTCGGCTGGGCGATCTTCCCCGACGCCTTCCGCGACGAGCTGCTGACCATCCAGCACCGCTACCGCCTGCCCATCGTGGTGACGGAGAACGGTTGCGGCGGCAGCGACAGCGTCGGCCCCGACGGCGCCGTCCTTGACCCGCACCGCATCGCCTACCTGACCATCTACAACGCGGCGATGCGCGAGGCGATGGCCCGGGGGGCCGATGTGCGCGGTTATTTCGTCTGGTCGCTGCTGGACAATTTCGAATGGGGCAGCGGCTACGGCCAGCGCTTCGGCATCGTCCATGTCGATTTCCAGACGCTGGCCCGCACCCCCAAGGACTCAGCACGCTGGTACGCCGACCTGATCAGGGCGGCGAAGAGCGATGTCCCCGCCGCATGAGCGCCTGACGGTCCCTAACCCCGCGCGGACATCAGCGTGCGCAGCATCCGCTCGAACCGCGCGCCGGCCAGCGAGACCTGATCGAGCAGCCCCTCGTCCAGCTCGTCCTCCATGATCCGGCCGGCGTCCATCGCCTGGCCCTTGCCGAATTTCAGCCGGTCGACGGTGCCGCGCAGGCGGTCGGCGAGGAAGATCGCCAGCGCCTTGTAGAAGCGGCCGGCGAAGCCGCCGTCGCTGCGCAGCCGCGCCTCGATCTCCCGCTTGGCCAGCGCCAGCACGATGCAGCGGCCGTCGGCCGACACGGTGGCCGAGGGCGGGGCGCTGTCGACGAAGGACACCTCGCCGATCACCTCGCCGCTGCCGAGCCGGGCGACGGTGCCGACCCCGGCGACATCCACCGTGGCGTGGCCCTCCAGCACGATGTAGAGCGAGTCCGCCGGCTCCCCCTGGCGCACCAGCACCTGCCCGCCGGCCAGATCGAGCCGCCGGCCGGCGCGGGCCATCCATTCGACGTCCTCGTCGGTGAGATTGCCCAGGATGTACAGCACCTTGCGCATGGCTTTTCCCTTTGAATTCCTAAAGCAGCTGCCGGCTGGCGATGGTGCGGAACGGCCCGTCCACCGCCATCAGATCCTCGTAGCGGCCGGACTGCACCAGCCGCCCGCCCTCCAGCACCAGGATGCGGTCGACGTCGCGGATGGTGCTGAGCCGGTGGGCAATCACCACGCGGGTGACGCTGAGCTTGGCGAGCGATGCCGTCACCACCGCCTGGGTCCGGTTGTCGAGCGCGCTGGTCGCCTCGTCCAGCAACAGCACGCGCGGACGGTGGACCAGGGCGCGGGCGATCATCAGCCGCTGGCGCTGGCCGCCCGACAGGGTGCCGCCGCCGTCCATCAGCACGGTGTGCATGCCCATCGGCATCTGTTCGATGTCCTGGTCCAGCCCGACCAGCCGCGCCGCGTGCCAGGCGTCGTCCAGCCCGAGCGGCGCGGTGCCGACGATGTTCTGGAACAGGCTGCCCGAGGTGATGCGCCCGTTCTGGAGCACCACGCCGATCTGCCGGCGCACCGCGGCGAGGTCGAGCCGCTCGGCCGCCCGGCCGTCGAAGAACACCTCGCCCTGCTCCGGCCGCTCGAACCCGAGCAGCAGCCGCATCACCGTGGATTTGCCGCTGCCCGACGAGCCGACGATGGCGACGAACTCGCCCGGCTCGATCGACAGGCTGAGGTCGTGCAGCACCCGCGGCGCGTCGGGGGCATAGCGGAAGCCGACCCGGCTCAGCGCGATGCCGCCCTGCAACGGGCCCGGCGCGTCGCGGCCGGCCGGCACCTCGGGCGCGGTCTCCAGGATCGGGCGGGCGCGCTCCAGCAGCGGCAGCACGGTCAGGCTCTTGGTCAGGGCGTGCGCCATCTCGGTCAACGCGGCCAGCAGCTGGCCGAAGGCGGTGATGAAGGCCAGGAAGCTGCCGGTGGTGAAGGCCGCCGCCGCCTCGTCCCCCGGCGTGGCGGCCAGCGCCTGGAGCGCCTGCTGCTTGGCGTCATGCTCCATCAGCAGCGCCACCGCCAGGAACACCGCGATGGTCGCCAGCGTCGGGAAGGCGGCATGGAAGGTCTCCAGCGCGTTGCCGAAGCGCTGGGCGGCAACCGCGCGCGACTTCTGCCCGGCGAAGCCGCGCGCCCATTCTGCCATCGCCCGCGGCTCGGCCCCGGCGACCCGCAGCTTGCCGATGCCGACGATCAGTTGCAGGACCAGCCCGTCGAGCCGGCCCTGCCGCCGGATATGCTCGCGCTCGTGGCGCAGCTGACCCCAGGACAATGCCGCCGTCACCAGCGCCGACAGCAGCGCCAGCCCGGTGGCGACCAGCGCGAGGCGCCAGTCGTAGACGGCGAGCAGCCCCAGGCTGACCGACCCGAACAGGGCGCCCAGCAGGCCGGTCATCGTGCTGGCGGCCAGGATCTCGCGCACGGTCTGCAGCCCGAGCGCCCGGTCGGCGAGGTCGCCGGCGGTGTAGCGGCGGAAGAAGCCGACCGGCAATGCCAGCAGCCGGTCGATGAAGGCCGCCTGCATCACCCCGTCGATCCGGCTTTCCAGCCGCAGCACCGCCATCACCTTGACCAGATCGAACACCGCGCCGCCGATGGCGGCGGCGACCAGCCCGGCGACGATGAAGACCAACTGGCCGGTGTCGGCGCGCGGAATGGCGCTGTCGAACAGGAAGCCGGTGGCGACCGGCACCAGCAGCCCCAACACCGCCGCCGCCAGCCCGCACAGCCCAAGCCGCAGGCCGTCGCCGCCCAGGCCGCGCAGGGGAAAGCGGATCGCCTCCACCGCCGACAGCGCGCGGGCCGGCAGCGGGCGGTAGAGGTGCAGGCCATCGGCCGCCAGCCGGTCGGCCAGATCCTGCGTCACGCGGCGCCGGCCGGTCGCATCCAGCATGTCGAAGCCGGACGGCGTCGGCAGCAGCGCCACCGGCAGCCGCCCCTCCTCCAGCCAGCCGAGCATCGGCGCGCCCTCGCCGTGCCACCAGCCGTCGCGCAGGATCACCTTGCGTCCGCGCAGGCGGGCGGCGGACAGCAGCGTGTCGAGCATCTCCGGCGGCGCCTTGCCGGCGGCGTCGATGCGCGGCAGCGCCTCCTCCATCCCCATATGCGCCATCAGGGCGGCAAGGGCGGCCGACAGCGGATCGGCGGCGGCCGGCAAGGATGCTCCGGCGGCACGGCCCGCGGCGGAGCGGCGATCGACGAGATCGGACAGGCCGCCCAGCGCCAGGGCCAGCGCCGCCTCGGCCGATTGCCGGCTTCGTTCGGCGCGCTGCGCCTCGCCTTCCGCCTGCCGGGCGAAGCGGGCGCCGATGCGGTCGAGCGCCAGCGCATGGAAACGGTCGAAGGCCGGCCACAGCAGGCCGCCGTCGGGCCAGGCCTCCGTCACGCTCAACGCAACCGGCGCGTCACCGGCCGCCCCGATCCACGCCCGGTCGGCCAGCGGCAGCGGCGGTTCGCCCGCCGGTGTCGCCGGGCCGTCCAGCCATGCGGCCGCCCCCTCCTCCACCGTCAGCCACAGCGGGCGGCGCGGGTCGGCATGGAGCCGCTCGCCGGGGCCGAGCCGGCGCTCGCCCGGCTCCGCCACCCGGTCGGGCCACACCGCCTCGCCGCCGGTCGCCGCATCGGTCAGCCGCAGGATCCAGGCTTCGGCGCGCGGCAGGAAATCGGCCTCCCCGGCCAGCTCCTCCCGCTCCACCCCGCGCAGGCGCGAGCCGATGGAGCCGACCGCGACCAGCTCCGCACCGCCCGTCCGCTCCACTCCGAACAGCAGCGCCCCGGCCTCCGCCCGGAACAGGTGGCTGCGCCGGCCGCTGCCGGCCGCGAGGTGGAAGAGGTCGACATAGCCGTCCTCGACCCGCCAGCCCAGCCGCGGGTCGTCCAGCGTCAGCGGGCGATGGTTGCCGCCCTCCACCAGGAGGGGAGCCGGCAAAATCGGGGCCGGCACCGTCGCCGGGCTGTCGAGAAGGTCCATCGCCTCACCCCGCCGCGATCAGCGAGGCGTATTCGCCGCCGCGCGCCAGAAGCTCTTCATGGCTGCCGCGCTCCACCACCCGGCCGCGGTTCAGCACGATGATCTCGTCGCAGTCGCGGATCGTGCTCAGCCGGTGGGCGATGATGATGCAGGTGCAGCCGCGCCGCCGCAGATTGTCGTCGATCAGCTTCTCGGTCGCCACGTCCAGCGCCGCCGTCGCCTCGTCCAGCACCAGGATCGACGGGTTGCCGGACAGCGCGCGGGCGATCTCCAGCCGCTGGCGCTGGCCGCCGCTGAAATTCACCCCGCCCTCGGCAACCGGCGCGTCGAGCTGGCCGGCGCGGCCGGCGACCTCGCCCAGGATGGCGGCGTCCTCCAGCGCGCGGGTCAATGCCGCCTCGGGCACCGTGCGGTCCCACAGGGTCAGGTTGTCGCGCACCGATCCGTCGAACAGGAAGACATCCTGGTCGACATAGGCGATGGAGGCGGCGCGCAGGGACACCGGGATCTCGTCCGGCGGCCGCCCGTCGAACAGGATCCGCCCCGACCAGGGTTGGACGAGGCCGCAGATCAGCCGGCCGACGGTGGATTTCCCGCTGCCCGAGCCGCCGACCAGCGCCACCCGCATGCCGGGGGCCAGCGACAGCGACAGCCCGTCGATCAGCGGCGGGTCGAGCACGCTGTAGCCGAAGGAGATGTCGGCCAGCTCCACCGCCCCGCTCAGCCGCACCGGCTCCCCGGCTCCGAGAGCTGCCACCTCCCCCGCCGCGGAATCGGCGAGGCCCGATTGCGGGTCGGGCGCATGGTCCAGCGTGTCGTTCAGCCGTTGCAGGTCGGCCTTCACCCGTTGCAGCGTGCCGCCCATGCCGACCAGCTTGGCGACCGGGGCGGAAAAGCTGGATGCCAGGCTCTGGAACGCCACCAGGGCGCCGACGGACAGCGCCCCGTCCATCACCCGCACCGCGCCCAGCCCCAGGATCGCCGCGGTGCCGAGCGCGTTGAGGAAGGTCGGCGCCACCATCAGCAGCGCGGAATGCACCCCCAGGATCTGGCGCACCGTCAACAGCCGCGCCTGATATCCCGCCCAGCGCTCGAAGGCCTGCCCCTCCAGCCCGGCGGATTTCAGTGTCTCGATCGCCTGGATGCTGCCGACGGTGACGGCGCCCAGCTTGGCCTGTTCCGACAGCAGGCGGCGCCCGGCATCCTCCCGCCCGCGCGAGGCGCCGCGCAGGAACAGCATGTTGCCCAGCACCAGCAGGATGGTCACCGCCGCCAGCGCCGGATCGTAGGTCAGCATGACCAGCCCGAAGAAGACGACCGTCAGCAGGCTCATCGCCGCGGTCGCCATCTCGCCCGACAGCAGCCGCGCCACCCGGTCGTTGGCGGCGACCCGGCCGGCGATGTCGCCGGGATGGCGCTGGCCGAAGAAGGGCACCGGCAGTTGCAGCAACCGCCAGACATAGCGGCTGGCCATCACCATGGCGAATTTGGTCTCCAGCTTCAGCAGCGCCGATTGCTGGAGCGCGGTCAGCAGCCCGCGGACCAGCGCCGTGGCCGCCATCCCCAGCAGCAGCGGCACCAGCCAATTGCGTTGGCCGCCGATCAGCACCTCGTCGACGAAGGCCTTGGTGAAGGCCGGCAGCGCGATGCCCGGCAGCACCAGCGCCAGGCTGGCGGCCAGCGCGAAGCCGACCGCGGCGCGCGAGCGCTTCAGCTGACGCCCCAGCATGCCGGCAAGGCCGGGCGGCCTCGCGCCGGCAACGAACTCCGGCCCCGGCTCGAAGGCCAGCGCGACGCCGGTGAAGGCTTCGGAGAACTCGGCGCGGGTGACGCGGCGCGGGCCGGTGACCGGGTCGTTCAGATAGGCGTGGTCGCCCTTGAAGCCCTCGAAGACCAGATAATGGTTGAAGTTCCAATGGACGATCATCGGCCAGGGCATGGCGGCCAGCGCGTCCGGCTCCTTCTTGAAGCCCTTGGCGACGAGGCCGTAGCGGCGGGCGGCGCGCAGCAGGTTGCTGGCCTTGCTGCCGTCGCGCGACACGCCGCAGGCGGCCCGCAGTTCCTCCAGCGGCACCCAGCGGCCGAAATGGGCGAGGATGATGCCGAGCGAGGCGGCGCCGCACTCCACCGCCTCCATCTGGAGCAGGGTCGGCGTGCGGACGCGGGACTGCCGGCGCTTCTCAGGCGCCTTCGCGGTCGCGGTCTTTGCGCTCACCGGCGTTGCACTCACAGGCCGGTCGCCTTGCGCAGGGCCGGGATGACGAAGGCCAGCGGCGGCTGTTCGCGCACCGTCACCTCGCCTTCGGCCGGGGTGCCGCTGGTGACGGTCATCGCCGGCCCGCCGCCCGACGACCAGCGGTAGCCCGACGGGGTGCCGGCCTCCGGGATCAGGTCGACGCGCACGGCGAAGGGCGGACCCTTGGCCGAGAACTGCGTCACCAGCCGGTCGTTCTGCAACACCGCCTGCATGCCCTGGGGGGTGGAGGGGAAGTCCGACACCTCGGCGACGCGGCCGACCAGCGTGCCGTATTCCTCCTTGCGCACGGTGGACGGCGCGATGCGGACATCCATGCCCGGTTTCAGCTTCTTGCCATGCTCCGGCGGGACGTAGAGCACCAGCTGCAACCCGCGCGAGCCGCTTTCGATGCTGACCACCGGCGTTCCGGCGCCGACGCGGGCGCCGTCCGCCAGCTTCCATTCGGTGACCCGCCCGTCGGTCGGGCTCAGGATGCGGGTGTCCTGTTCGAGCTGCAACGTCAGCTCGTCGACCCGGCGGCGGGCGTCGGCGATGCGGTCGCGCGCGCCGGTCAGCGTCTGCTCGGCCCGGCTGGACATGTCCAGTTCCTCGGTGTCGATCTGGAGAAGCTGGCTCCTGGCGTCGCTCACCTTCTGGCGGGCGGCGGCCAGTTCCTGGCGCGTGTCCTCGACCCGCTGGCGGGTGGTGAAGCCACGGCTGGCGATGTCCTCCTGGCCGCGCAGCATGGTGTCGAGGAACTGCACCCGCGTCTCCGCCGCTGCGACCACCTGCCGCAGGGCTGCGCGGCGGGCGGTGAAGTTGGCGCGGCGGGCCTGCGCCTCGCGCTCCAGCTGGGCGGCCCGGCGGGCGAGGTCGTCCTCGCGCTCCCCCAGCACCGCCTTCGCATGGTCAAGGGTCTGTTCCAGCTCCGCCTTGTCGATGCGGGCCAGCAGCTGGCCGGCGGTCACCGTATCGCCCGGCTTCACCAGCGGGGCGACCAGCGTGCCGGACGCGGTGGCGACGGCGTCGAACACCCGGCCGCCGCTGCTGACCAGCAGGCCGGGGCCGGTCACCCGCGTCTGAATGGTGCCGATCACGCTCCAGGCCAGCGCCAGCGCCAGCAACCCCAGCACCGCCCCCAGCGCCAGCCAGCCGCGCGGCGTGGTGAGCACGACCAGCCGGTCCAACTCCTCCGGCGAGGACAGCCGGTCCAGCGCCGCCTTGCGGAACAGGCGCTCCGACGGTGATGAGGGGGTCTGCGCTGCAGTCATGAACGCAACATCGGTGACGGGGCCTCCGGTTCGGCTCTGTCCCGCGGTCCCCTGCCGGAGGCTCGCAATGGGCAGTGCATCGGGGGGTATACGAATGGGCAGGTTGCGCAGAGTGGTACAGGCAGCCGAGACAAGGCAACCCTCCAGTCCGTCCGGCAGCCACTTGACACGGGGCTGGGTTGAAATTCCGGCGGCGAAAGTCGTTCCGCTCATGGAGTTACAGCGATATATTAGTAAGCACGGCGTCACACAGGTGAAATGGCGCCGAATTGCCGATGACATGAACGGAACGACCATGGACTCCGACGCGGGCGAAACGAACATGGTGGCCGCACCGGTCCGCCGCCGCCGCCGGCGGCCCGCCAGCGCCACCGCAAGGCCCGCCCACCGCGGCGCCACCGTGTCGGGCACCATCTACCGCGACCTGCGCGACGACATCGTCTCGCTGCGCCGCAAGCCGGGCGACCCGATGATCGAGAAGGAGGTGGCGGACAGCTATGGCGTCAGCCGTACCCCCGTCCGCGAAGCCATGCTGAAGCTGGCCGACGAAGGGCTGGTGGAGGTGTTCCCGCAGTCCGGCACCTTCGTCGCCCGCATTCCCCTGAGCGCCCTGCCGGAAGCCATCGCCATCCGCCGCGCGCTGGAGGAGGCGACGGTGCGCTATGCCGCCGAACAGGCGACCGGCAGCCAGGTCGCCCGGCTGCGCGCCAACCTGGAGCTTCAGCGCGAGATGCAGGAGGCCGGCAACTTCGACGGCTTCCACGATGCCGACGAGGATTTCCACGCGCTGCTCGCCGAGATCTCAGGCTATCCCGGCTTCTGGACGGTGACGCAGCAGGTCAAGCGGCAGGTCGACCGCTACCGCCACCTGACGCTTCCGGTCGTCGGCCGGATGAACAAGGCCCTTGCCGAACATGGCGCCATCGTCGAGGCCGTCGCCGCGCGCGACCCCGACCGCGCGGTGGCCCAACTGCGCCACCACCTGACCGACCTGCAACTCGGCATCGCCGACGTCCAGCGCGCCAATCCGCATTACTTCACCAGTTGATGAGGACGGTGCCCGGGAAGGCAGCCGCTCCTCAGACCTTGCGCGTCTCGTAGCCGCTGAAATTCGCTGCGCGCGGGGTGTAGCCGCCGGCGAAATGGGGCGAGGACACGATCATGTCGGCGGTCGCCTCGTTGCAGGCCATCGGGATGTTGTAGAGCGTCGCCAGACGGGTCAGCGCCTTGACGTCGACATCGTGCGGCTGGGCGGTCATCGGGTCGACGAAGAAGACCAGCAGGTCGATCCGCCCCTCGGCGATCATCGCGCCGATCTGCTGGTCGCCGCCGAGCGGGCCGCTCTTCAGCGGCGTCACCTCCAGTCCGGGATGGGCGTCGCGCACCTTCTGGCCGGTGGTGCCGGTCGCCCAATAGGCATGGCCGTCGAGCGCGCCGATGTTCGCCCCGATCCAGGCGATGAGGTCGGCCTTGCGGGCGTCGTGGGCGACGAGGGCGATGCGCTTGCGCGGCGGCTGGCTGGTCATGGACGTGGTCTCCGAAGGATGTCCCCTCACTAATATATTACCACGGGGACCGGCGCAACGCGGGCGCCCCGTCTCCACGGTTTCCGGCCTCCGCCACGCGATTTTGCCGCGCATTCTCCGCCCGGTGAAATGTCCGGAACTCCATCATTAGAGCTTGCCCGTCGTACTAGTATATTAGTATGATGGTTGCGAACCGACCATCCGGCCGCTGCCGGGAGGATCGCCATCGTCTTATCCAGGCGCGACCCGCGGGACCGTTCCGCCGGATCGCCGGCCGCCCAGACGCCGAAGGATCTCCCACCATGAAAATCTCCGTCCGCCACGCTTCCCACCCCGACGCGGTGCGCAACTTCGATTCCGAGACGCTGCGCGACCATTTCCTGGTCCCCACCCTGTTCGAGGCGGACGAGACCGTCTTCACCTACAGCCATGTCGACCGTTTCGTCGTCGGCGGCGCCATGCCGGTGGCCGGCCCGGTCAAGCTGGAATCGGCCAAGGAGATCGGTTCGCCCAACTTCCTCGACCGCCGCGAGCTGGGCGTGGTCAATGTCGGCGGCCCGGGCCGCGTCACCGTCGACGGCGCGGTGTACGAGCTGGCGCCGCGCGACGCCCTCTATGTCGCGATGGGCAGCAAGGATGTCGTCTTCGAAAGCCTGGACCGCCGCGAGCCGGCCAAGTTCTACCTGAACAGCACTCCGGCCCACGCCCGGTTCGAGACGATGAAGATCTCGATCGGCCAGGCCAAGGCGGTGCATCTCGGCGACCCGTCCCAGTCGAACGAGCGCACCATCTACCAGATGATCCACCCGGACGTGGTGCGCACCGCGCAGCTGGTGCTGGGCATGACGGTGCTGAAGCCGAACAACATGTGGAACACGATGCCGTGCCACACCCATGACCGGCGCTGCGAGATCTATTTCTACTTCGATCTGCCGAGCGACGCCCGCGTCATCCACCTGATGGGCGAGCCGGAGCAGACCCGCCACATCGTGGTCGCCAACGAGCAGGCGGTGATCTCCCCGCCCTGGTCGATCCATTCCGGCGTCGGCACCCGCAACTACACCTTCATCTGGGCGATGGGCGGCGACAACCAGGACTTCACCGACATGGACTTCGTCGCCATGGACCGCCTGCGCTGACACCCGCCGGACAAGACGCCCGACAGACAAGAACCAACCGACAAGAACGGGATCCGACCATGAGCAATTCGTTCGACCTGAGCGGCAAGGTGGCGCTGGTCACCGGCGCCAACACCGGGATCGGCCAGGGCATCGCCGTGGCGCTGGCCAATGCCGGCGCCGACATCGCCGCCGTCGACGTCGTGTCGCTCGACGAGACCAAGGGGCTGGTCGAGGCGACGGGGCGCAAGTTCCACGCCATCCACGCCGACCTGACCAGCATCGCCCCGGTGGCGGGCCTCGTCGAGGAAACCGTGGGCACGCTCGGCCAACTCGACATCCTGGTCAACAATGCCGGGACCATCCGCCGTGCCGACGCCGTCGACTTCAGCGAAGCCGACTGGGATCTGGTGATGAACCTCAACCTCAAGACGGTGTTCTTCCTCTGCCAGGCCTTCGGCCGCTATGCCATCGGCCAGGGCCGCAAGGGCAAGATCGTCAACATCGCCTCGATGCTGTCCTTCCAGGGCGGCATCCGCGTGCCGTCATACACCGCGTCCAAGAGCGGCGTCGCCGGCATCACCAAGCTGCTGGCCTGCGAGTGGGCGTCGAAGGGCATCAACGTCAACGCCATCGCGCCCGGCTACGTCGCCACCAACAACACCGCGGCGCTGCGCGCCGACGAGAACCGCAGCGCCGAGATCCTCGGCCGCATCCCGGCCGGGCGCTGGAGCCTGCCGTCGGACATCGGCGGCCCGGCGGTGTTCCTGTCCTCCGACGCCGCCGACTACATCCACGGCACCATCCTGCCGGTCGACGGCGGCTGGCTGGCCCGCTGACTGACGCAGCCCCGTCCCGCCGCCGGAATGCCGTCGGCGGGACGGGGTATCCGATGGGAGGAAACCAGACGATGACGACCCAGACGAAGAACGACGTGTTCGTGACCGCGGGCGACATCCCGTGGCAGGATCTCGGCGACGGGGTGCGCCGCAAGATACTCGGCTACAACGACGCCATGATGATGGTGCGGGTCGAGTTCGAGGCCGGCGCCATCGGCGCCCAGCACCGCCACCCGCATGTGCAGTGCGCCGTGGTCGAGCAGGGATCCTTCGACGTCACCATCGACGGCCGCACGCAGCGCCTGAACACCGGCGACGGCTACATGGTGCCGTCCAACATCCTGCATGGCGTGGTGGCGCTGGAGCCGGGCGTGCTGCTCGACATCTTCACGCCGATCCGCGAGGATTTCCTGGGCGAGCCGGTGGCCTACGCGGCATCTCCGGGTGCGGTGAAGTAACGCGGGAAGTCCCGGCGGATATCGGCCACCGAGATCTGCAGGTCGTCCAGATGGTTGTCGAGCGCGCGGATGGCGGCCGCCGGATCGTTGGCCGCCACCGCATCGACGATGGCGCTGTGCTCGGCGATGACCTCGGCGACGCGACCCAGCACCGGCAGGGTCAGCAGCCGGTAGCGGTCGATCTGCACCTTGGTCTGCTGGATCAGCGTCCAGAATCCCGGATAGCCGGCGATGTCGGCGATCAGCGCGTGGAACGCCTCGTCGGCCTGATGGAACCCTTCGTAATTGGCGGTTTCCTGCATCTCCCGCTGCAGCTCCAGGTTGGCGCGCAGGGCCGCGATCTGGCTGCGGGTGGCGCGTGCAGCGGCATAGCGCACCGTCGCCTCCTCCAGCGCCTTGCGGATGGCGAAGGCCTCCGGCAGGACGTCGAGCGGGATGCGCGACACGAAGGTGCCGGATTGCGGAAAGATCTCGATCAGTCCCTCGTCGGCCAGCTTCAGCACCGCCTCGCGGACGGGCGTGCGGCTGACGCCATAGGTCTCGGCGATCTGCTTCTCGGCGATCGGGTCGCCCGGCTTGCGCTTCAGCGACACGATTTCGGACCGCAAATCGCGGTAGATGCGCGATGCCACCGTCGCGGCACGGCGGGGCGGGCGCACCGCCGCCACCGGGACCGCGGCACGGCGCGTCGCTGCGGAGGCCAGGCCGCCTTCATCGCCTGTCGTCGCGACCTTCTTCAACGCTGGCTCCATTCCGGCAGGCGTGACAGGGGGCGGCATTTGGCCACCCGCGGGCATTTCCTCATGACCTGCAATCTACCCGTCCCGCTTCGCCAAGGTCAAACCCATCTCCGGTCCCGATCCGGGCCCCGCGGGCCGATGGGGTGCGGCGACTGGGCGCATGCGATACGGGGACAACCCTGCGATTGGGCTTGCAATCCAATCTGATATATTAATATTATACGACCAGCCGGTAGGGACGGTCCCCCGCACGGACCCCGCCTTCTCCCCACCCTGCTTTTGTCCTTACTCTTGCAGCGTAGAGGCTTCCAATGCTTCACCCCGACCGTCTCTTCCCGAGCGACCCGACGCAGCGCGACATCGCGCGGCGCCTGTACGGCGAAGTCAGCGCCCTGCCGATCATCAGCCCGCACGGCCACACCGACCCGTCCTGGTTCGCCAAGGACGAGCCGTTTCCGGACCCGGCGAGCCTGTTCGTCAAGCCCGACCATTACGCCTTCCGCATGCTCTACAGCCAGGGAATTCCGCTGGAGCAGCTGGGCGTGCCGCGCAAGGACGGCGGGGAGACCTCGTCCGACAATCGCGCCATCTGGCGCCTGCTGGCCTCCAACTGGCAGCTGTTCCGCGGCACGCCCACCTCGATGTGGCTGACCCATGCCTTCGAGACGGTGTTCGGCGTCACCGAGCGCCTGAGCGCGGCCAGCGCCGACCGCATCTACGACCGGATCGAAGAGTGCCTGGGCAAGCCGGAGTTCCGCCCGCGCGCCCTGTTCGAACGCTTCAACCTCGAGCTGCTGGCGACCACCGAATCGCCGCTCGACCCGCTGGAGCACCACAAGGCGATCCGCGAGAGCGGCTGGAAGGGCCGGGTCATCACCGCCTTCCGTCCCGACCCGGTCGTCGATCCGGAGTTCGAAGGCTTCCACGGGAACCTCGCCGAGCTGGGCCGCATCACCGGCCAGGACACTGCGACCTGGGACGGCTATCTCGCCGCCCTGGCCGACCGCCGCCAGTATTTCAAGAGCTTCGGCGCCACCTCGACCGACCACGGCCACCCGACGGCGGCGACCGCCGACCTACCGCGCGCCGAGGCCGAGACGCTGTTCGACATCGTGCGCCGCGGCGGCGCCACGGCCGGGGAAGCCGAGCTGTTCCGCGCCCAGATGCTGACCGAGATGGCGCGCATGAGCCTGGAGGACGGTCTGGTCATGCAGATCCATCCCGGCTCCTTCCGCAACCACAACAATCTCCTGTTCGAGCGCTTCGGCCGCGACAAGGGCGCCGACATCCCGGTCGGCACCGAATATGTGCGGGCGCTGAAGCCGCTGCTCGACCGTTTCGGCAACGAGCGCGACCTGACCATCATCCTGTTCACGCTGGACGAGGACAGCTATTCCCGCGAGCTGGCGCCACTGGCCGGCCATTACCCGGCGCTGCGCGTCGGCCCGGCCTGGTGGTTCCATGACAGCCCCGAGGGCATGCGCCGCTACCGCGAGATGATCACGGAGACCGCCGGCTTCTACAACACGGTCGGCTTCAACGACGACACCCGCGCGTTCTGCTCGATCCCGGCCCGCCACGACGTGTCGCGCCGCGTCGATTGCAGCTTCCTCGCCCGGCTGGTGGCCGAACACCGGATGGACGAGGACGAGGCGGCGGATCTCGCGGTCGACCTCGCCTACCGCCTCGCCAAGAGCGCCTACAAGCTGTGATCGCCTGAGCCTCCCTCTCCCGCCCCGGGAGAGGGAAGGGGCCCATGCGGAGCATGGGAAGGGTGAGGGGTGATCCAAGGAACCATGCGCTTCGGGATTCTCGGCCGCCCCCTCACCCTCCCCGCCTTCGGCGGGTCCCCTCCCTCTCCCGGGACGGGAGAGGGAACATCACGTCTCTTCAAGGACATCCTCCATGGCATCGCTGACCATCCGCCTGCACCCCGCCGACAATGTCGTCGTCGCCGGCGCCGACCTGGAGCCCGGCATCCTTCTGCCCGGCACCGATGTCGCGACCACCGGGCCGGTGCCGGCCGGACACAAGGTCGCGGTGCGCGCCATCGCGCCCGGCGAGCCGGTGCGCAAGTACAACCAGGTCATCGGCTTCGCCTCCACGGCGATCCGGCCGGGCGAGCATGTCCACGTCCACAACATGGGCATGGGCAGCGAGTTCGAGCGCGATTACGCCTTCGGCGCCGACGTCCACCCGGTCGAGATGATTCCGGAGGCCGAGCGCGCCACCTTCCAGGGCATCCTGCGCCCCGACGGCCGCGTCGCCACCCGCAACTACATCGGCGTGCTGACCTCGGTGAACTGTTCCGCCACCGCGGCGCGGATGATCGCCGACCATTTCCGCGGGCCCGCCCTCGCCGCCTATCCCAACATCGACGGCGTCGTAGCACTCACCCACGGCTACGGCTGCGGCATGGCCGGCAGCGGCGAGGTGATGGAGACGCTGCAACGCACCATCGCCGGCTATGCCCGCCATCCGAACTTCGCCGCGGTGATCCTGCTCGGCCTCGGCTGCGAGGTGAACCAGATCGACAAGCTGATGGAGGCCACCGGCCTGGAAGCCGGTGCCCGCGTCATCCCCATCGGCATCCAGGACATGGGCGGCACCGCCGCGGCGGCCCGCGAGGGCATCCGCCGGATCGAGGCGCTGCTGCCCGAGATCGACGACGTCACCCGCCAGACCCTGCCGGCCAGCCATCTGACGCTTGCGCTGCAATGCGGCGGCTCGGACGGCTATTCGGGCATCACCGCCAACCCGGCTCTGGGCCATGCCGTCGACCTGCTGGTCCGCAACGGCGGCACCGCCGTGCTGAGCGAGACCCCGGAGGTCTATGGCGCCGAGCATCTGCTGACCCGCCGCGCCGTCCGCCGCGAGGTCGGCAAGGCGCTGGTCTCCCGCATCGGCTGGTGGGAGGAGTACACCAGCCGCACTGGCGGCGAGATGAACAACAACCCGTCGCCCGGCAACAAGAAGGGCGGCCTGACCACCATCCTGGAAAAGTCGCTGGGCGCGGTCGCCAAGGGCGGCACCACCCCGCTGACCGCGGTCTACCGCTATGCCGAGCCGATCACCGACAAGGGCTTCGTCTTCATGGACACCCCCGGCTACGACCCGGTGTCGGCTACGGGACAGGTGGCGGGCGGCGCCAACGTGCTGTGCTTCACCACCGGCCGCGGCTCGGTCTTCGGCTGCAAGCCGACGCCCAGCCTGAAGCTGGCGACCAACAGCGCGCTGTTCCGCAAGATGCCGGACGACATGGACATCGATTGCGGCGCCATCGCCAGCGGCGACGCCTCGATCGAGGAGGTCGGCCGCGCGATCTTCCAGCTCGTGCTCGACACCGCATCCGGCCGCAAGTCCAAGAGCGAGGAGCTCGGCGTCGGCGCCGATGAATTCGCTCCTTGGCAGATGGGAGCGGTTATGTAAGGGGTCCGCCCCCCTTTCCCCGTGACCGATGACGAGCCGGCGCCATGCCAGACAATTCCATCCCCCGCACCGGTGCCGAAACCGGTCCCGTGCCGGCGAACGCTCCCCAGATGCCGATCCAGCCGGCCCAGCCGGGCGGCCCGGCACCGAACGGGACGGAGCCGATGCGGGCGATCCTGCTGGTGGTGCTGGGGGTGGCCTTTCTGTCCTGTTCCGACGCCACGGCGAAATATCTCGCCCGGACCCTGCCGCCGGTCGAGATCGTCTGGCTGCGCTACCTCGTCTTCACCGCCCTGGTGATGCCGCTGGCCCTGCGCGGCGGCTCGCTGCGGGTGCTGAAGACGACGCGGCCGGGGCTGCAGGTGCTGCGCGGCCTGGGGATGCTGGGGTCGGCCCTGTTCTTCATCATGGCAATGCAACATCTGCCGCTGGCCGAAGCGGCGGCGATCAGCTTCGTCTCGCCCGCCTTCGTCACCGTGCTGTCGATCCTGCTGCTGGGCGAGACGGTCGGCATCCGCCGCTGGGCGGCGCTGCTGGTCGGGCTGGCCGGGGTGACGATCGTCATCCGGCCGGGGGCCGACGGCTTCCAGCCGGCCGTGCTGCTGCCGGTGCTGACCGCCTTCTGCTGGGCGCTCGGGCTGGTGGCGACGCGCAGGATGACGGTGCAGGAAAGCCCGCTGACCACCATGGTGTGGAGCGCGCTGACCGGACTGATCGTGCTGACCGCGCTGCTGCCGCTGCACGCGGCGTGGCCGACGCCGTGGGAGATGCTGCTGGGCGTCTTCATCGGGCTGGTCTACACGGCGGCGCAATGGCTGCTGATCCTGGCCTATCGCCAGGGCGAGGCGTCGGTGCTGGCGCCCTTCACCTATGTCCAGCTGATCTGGTCCACGGCCCTGGGTTTCCTCGTCTTCGGCGCGGTGCCCGACCATTGGACCTTCGTGGGCATGGGCGTGATCATCGCCAGCGGCGTCTACACCGCGCACCGCGAACGGCTGCGGGCGCGCGAACGCCGGCTCGCGGCAGCATGAGAGTTTCGCCGGGGAAGACTCCCGGCCAGTGGAGAGGAAACATGACCGACACGCCCAACCGCATCGCCGCGCTCGGCGAATGCATGATCGAGATGTTCCGGCGGCCGGACGGGTCGCTGACCATGGGCTTCGGCGGCGACACGCTGAACACCGCGGTCTATCTGGCGCGGCTGGGCACCCCGGTCGACTATGTCACGGCGCTCGGCGACGACAGCATCAGCCAGGACATGGTCGCCGCCTGGGAGGCCGAGGGCGTCGGCACCTCCCACGTCCTGCGCGTGCCGAACCGCCTGCCCGGCCTCTACCTGATCGAAACCGACGCCAGCGGCGAGCGCCGCTTCCTCTACTGGCGCGACAAGGCCCCGGCGCGCGAGCTGTTCGCCCTGCCCCAGACGCCGGAGCTGTGCGCCGCGCTGGAGGGCTACGGCGTCGTCTATCTGTCCGGCATCAGCATCGCCATCCTGGGCGAACAGGGCCGCGAGCGGCTGTTCGAATTGCTGGAGCGGGTGCGGGCCCGCGGCGGCAAGGTCGCCTTCGACACCAACTGGCGCCCCCGCCTGTGGCCGGACATCGAGACCGCACGGGCCGCCTTCGACCGCATGCTGCGCCTCACCGACATCGCGCTGCCCGGCGTGACCGACCTGCGCGACCTCTATGGCGACGCCGATGCCGACGCCGTGCTGGCCCGCGTCCGCAACGCCGGCGTGTCCGAGATCGTGCTGAAGCTGGAGCAGCCCGGCTGCGTGGTGATCGAGGACGGCAAGGCCGTCGATGTGCCGGCGCAGACGGTCGCCACGGTGGTCGACACCACGGCGGCCGGCGACAGCTTCAGCGCCGGCTATCTCGCCGCCCGCCTGCGCGGCGAGGGTCCGGCCGATGCCGCCCGCGCCGCCCACAAGCTGGCCGCCGCCGTCATCCAGCACCGCGGCGCCATCATCCCGCGCGAGGCCATGCCGGCCTGACCGCCGGCTCAGCTGCTCAAGTCAGCCTTCCGCCGCCAGTTCGCGGCGGAAGGCGCCACTCGCCATCGCCGCGAAGGTGGTGAGCATCGCCTCGTCGGCGCCGTCGCGCGCCGCCGCCGACATCCCCCGCATCGCGGTCATCACGAAGTCCGCCAGCGCGGCGGCCCGCTCCGGCCGCTCCGTGGCGATGAAGTCCCGCAGCGCCGCCAGACCGGCCCTTCTCAGCGCCGCGGTCAGCGTACACGCCTCCGGATCGGCGCTGTTGCGCGCCCCGTCCAGCACGAGGCAGCCCGCCACCCCGTCGCGTTCCGGATAGAGCCGCGCCGCCAGCATCAGCGTCCGCTCGATCACCTCGGCGACGCCGCCGCCGTCGGCCTGCGCGCGGGCGAAGATGTTCGCCTCCCCCGCCGCATAGCGCCGCAACGCCCGCTCGAACAGCCCGGCCTTGCTGCCGAAGGCCGCATAGAAGCTCGGCGGCTTGATCCCCAGCTCCGCGCCCAGTTCGGCGACGCCCACTGCGTCGTAGCCGCGCGCATGGAACAGCCTCATCGCGGTTTCGACCGCCTCGTCCATGTCGAAGGACCGCCGCCTGCCCCGCGGTCCGCATGATTCTGTAGCGACCACTATATTTTCTCCTTGCGGAAACTCCCCGCTGGGCTTTATATAGCGGTCACTACACTTTCATCAAGGAGCGCATCATGGTTGAGAGCACCGGCCGGAACATCCTGGTCCTCGGCGGCAGCCGCGGCATCGGCAAGGCCATCGTCCGCCGCCTCACCAAGGCCGGCGATGCCGTCGCCTTCACCTATGCCGGGTCGAAGGACGCCGCCGAAGCGTTGGCCGCCGAAAGCGGGGCGGAAGCCATCCGCGCCGACAGTGCCGACCGCGACGCCCTGATCGCGACGGTGGCGGACCGCGGCGCGCTGGATGTGCTGGTGGTCAATGCCGGTACGCTGGTGCTGGGCGATCCGCTCACGCTCGATCCCGACGCCGTCGACCGGATGATCGACATCAATGTCCGCGCGCCCTACCATGCCGCGGTCGAAGCGGCGCGGCGCATGAAGGACGGGGGCCGCATCATCGTCATCGGCTCGGTGAACGGCGACCGCATGCCCTTCGCCGGCGGGGCCGCCTACGCCCTGACCAAATCGGCGGTCCAGGGCATGGTGCGCGGCCTCGCCCGCGACTTCGGCGACCGCGGCATCACCGTGAACGCCATCCAGCCGGGCCCGACCGACAGCGACATGAATCCGGCCGACGGGCCGATGGCGCCGGTCATGCATGGCTTCATGGCGATCAAGCGCCACGTCCATGCCGACGAGGTCGCCGAACTGACCGCCTATATCGCCGGCCCGCATGCCGCGATGATCACCGGCTCGTTCCAGACCATCGACGGCGGCTTCGGCGCCTGAGAGCGGACTGCCGCATCAGCCCGGGAAGCGGTTTGGGGGGCGGCCCGGGCGAGGTGCCCCCTCATGGTCCAGCAGCCAGCGCTTGCGCTCGATTCCGCCGCCATAGCCGGTCAGCGTTCCGTCCGACCCGACCACCCGATGGCAGGGCACCACGACGCCGACCGGATTGGCGCCGTTGGCGTGCCCAGCCGCCCGCACCGCCGCCGGGCGCCCGGCCAGTGCCGCCAGTTCGCGATAGGTGATGGTCGTGCCGCAGGGAACACCGCGCAGTGCCGCCCACACCGCGCGTTGGAAATCCGTACCGCCGGTGCGCACCGGCAGCAGGTCGATCGCCGCAAGGTCGCCGGCGAAATAGGCGTCCATCGCCCGCGTCAGCCCACCCGGATCGACCGCCGGCCGCAGTTCGTAACCGCCTGGATGGTGCAGGCGCAGCAAGCGGTGCAGCCGGTGCTCATGGTCGCTCCAGTCGATGGCGTGCAAGGCGCCGTCATCATCCGCGACGACGATCAACTCGCCGATGGGAGTGGCCGCGCGGTCGATCAGCAGGCTGGACGGAGCGGACATGGCGACACCCCCTATCCCTGTTGCATAGGCGCGATGCCGAAATCGAAGGCAGCGGCCCTGCTCAGCAACTCTTTGATAGGGCGAAGTTTCCGGTTTCCATGCCCTCCACTTCAAGGGGGTTTCCTGCGTTCCGCCGCCAAAAGAGGCGCCAAAAGGCCGAGTTGCGTGCAATCCGCATGGCTGGCATGATCGGGCCATGTCTGTCCATCTCGTCAGTTTTTGACCGAACAGTCAGCTTTTTGGCCGTGTGCGCCCCTCATCGTTGCAGGTTGGATCGTTTGGCACACGGGTTGCTGACGCTTCGGTCGCCACGCCGCTCCGCGACCGAAGGGAAGCCATCCGCCATGACCCTGATCGCTACGCTCGCCACCACCCCGAAACCCGACGCGGACCGTCCGGCATCCCCTTATGCCGACCTGACGCCGCCGATGACACCGGTCCAGGCGCTCGCCGAATCGAACCGCTGCCTGTTCTGCTATGACGCGCCCTGCATCCGGGCCTGCCCGACCGGAATCGACATCCCGGCCTTCATCCGCTCGATCGCCACCGGCAACCTGAAGGGGGCCGCGACGACGATCCTGGCGGAGAACATCATGGGCGGCACCTGCGGCCGCGTCTGCCCGACCGAGACGCTGTGCGAGCAATCCTGCGTCCGCAACCGGGCGGAGGATCGCCCGGTCGCCATCGGCCGGTTGCAGCGCCACGCCACCGACCGCCTCATTGACGGCGAGCCGGCCCACCCCTTCGCCCGCGCCGCCGCCACCGGCAAGCGGGTCGCCGTGGTCGGGGCCGGACCGGCCGGCCTGTCCTGCGCCCATCGCCTCGCCACGCTCGGCCATGAGGTGACGGTGTTCGAGGCGAAGGCGAAGTCCGGCGGCCTCAACGAATACGGCCTCGCCCCCTACAAGATGGCCGACGATTTCGCCCAGCGCGAGGTCGCCTTCATCCTCGGCGTCGGCGGCATCGCGGTGGAACATGGCCGCAGGCTGGGCACCGGCCTGTCGCTGGAGGATCTGCGCGCCGACAATGACGCGGTGTTCCTGGGGCTCGGCCTCGGGGCCAACAACCGGCTCGGCATCCCCGGCGAGGAACGCGCGGGCGTCGAGGACGCCACCGCCTTCATCGAGCGGGTGCGGCAGGCGCCGCCGGACCGGCCGCCGGCCGTCGGCCGCAGCGTGGTGGTGATCGGCGGCGGCAACACCGCGGTGGACGCCGCCATCCAGGCGAAAAGGCTTGGCGCGGAGGATGTGACGCTGGTCTACCGCCGCGGCCGCGCCCAGATGGGCGCCACTCCCTGGGAACAGGAGCTGGCGCAGACCGAAGGCGTCGTCCTGAAGACCTTCGCCGCCCCCAAGGAGATCGGCAGCGCCTCCATCACCTTCGAGCGCACCCGGCTGGCCGACGGCAGGCTGGCCGGCACCGGCGAGACCTTCACCCTCCAGGCCGACATGGTGCTGAAGGCGGTTGGGCAGACACTGTCGGCCGACGCGCTGTCCGGCCTGGAGACCGCTGGCGGCAAGATCGCCGTCGACGCCGCCTACCGCACCACGCTGGCCAAGGTCTGGGCCGGCGGCGATTGCGTCGCCACGGGGGAGGATCTGACGGTCCAGTCGGTGCAGGACGGCAAGCTGGCCGCCCTGTCGATCCACAGCCACCTGACCGTTTGAGGAAAGGGAGCCACATCATGGCCGATCTCAGCAGCACCATCGCCGGCATCCGCTCCCCCAACCCCTTCTGGCTGGCCTCGGCCCCGCCGACCGACAAGGCGTACAACGTCGTGCGCGCCTTCAAGGCCGGCTGGGGCGGCGTGGTGTGGAAGACGCTGGGCGAGGATCCGCCGGTGGTCAACGTCTCCAGCCGCTACGGCGCCCACCTCGACACCGACCGCCGGATGATCGGCTTCAACAACATCGAGCTGATCTCCGACCGGCCGCTGGAGGTCAACCTGCACGAGATCGTGGAGGTCAAGCGCGACTGGCCCGACCGCGCCATGGTCGTCTCGCTGATGGCGACGATGTCCGAAGCTGCCTGGGCCGGGCTGGCCCGCCGCATCGCCACGACCGGGGCCGCCGACGGCCTCGAACTCAACCTCGGCTGCCCGCACGGCATGTGCGAGCGCGGCATGGGCTCCGCCATCGGGCAGGTGCCGGAGATGGTGGAGCAGGTGACGCGCTGGGTGAAGAACGCCGTCAACCTGCCGGTGATCGTCAAGCTGACCCCCAACATCACCAACATCCTGTGGTCGGCGGAAGCGGCGAAGCGCGGCGGCGCCGACGCGATCTCGCTGATCAACACGGTGAATTCCATCGTCGCGGTCGATCTCGACGCCATGGCCCCGACCCCGGTGGTCGACGGCAAGGGCAGCCACGGCGGCTATTGCGGCCCGGCGGTGAAGCCGATCGCGCTGAACATGGTGGCGGAGATCGCCCGCAACCCCGACACACGCGGCATGCCGGTCAGCGGCATCGGCGGCATAACCAACTGGCGCGACGCGGCGGAGTTCCTGGCGCTGGGGGCCACCAACGTCCAGGTCTGCACCGCCGCGATGACCTACGGCTTCAAGATCGTCGAGGACATGATCGGCGGCCTGTCCAACTGGATGGACGGGAAGGGATACCACAGCCTCGACCAGTTGACCGGCCGCGCGGTGCGCAACGTCGTCAACTGGAACGACCTGAACATGAACTTCTCGACCAAGGCGGTGATCGACCCGGCCTTGTGCATCGATTGCGGCCGCTGCCACATCGTCTGCGAGGACACCTCGCACCAGGCCATCCGCATCGATTGGGAGAAGGCGCCGGGCGAAGGCCGCCGCCTCTTCACCGTGGTCGAGGAGGAGTGCGTCGGCTGCAACCTGTGCAGCCATGTCTGCCCGGTGCCCGACTGCATCGCCATGGTGCCGGAGCAGAATGATCTGCCCTACGTCACCTGGCCCAACGACGCCCGCAACCCGATGCGCGTCCCCGAAGCGGCTGCCGAATAACGACGTTCAGGAGAGAGCAATCATGTCCACCCCGCAGAATGTCGCCGTGAACGGCTCGCGCCTGTGGCAGAGCCTGATGGACATGGCGCGGATCGGCGCCACGCCCAAGGGCGGCGTGTGCCGGCTGGCGCTGACCGACCTCGACCGGCAGAGCCGCGACCTGTTCGTGCGCTGGTGCGAGGAGGCCGGCTGCACAGTCTCGGTCGACCGGATGGGCAACATCTTCGCCCGCCGTCCCGGCCGCGACGACAGCCTGCCCCCGGTCGTCATGGGCAGCCATCTCGACAGCCAGCCGACCGGCGGCAAGTATGACGGCGTCTATGGCGTGCTGGCCGGGCTGGAGGTGGTGCGCAGCCTGAACGACATGAACTACGTCACCGAGGCGCCGGTCGAGGTCGCGGTCTGGACCAACGAGGAGGGCTCGCGCTTTGCCCCCGCCATGGTGGCGTCCGGCGTCTTCGCCGGGGTGTTCGACCTGGAATACGGCCTGTCGCGCGCCGACCTCGACGGCAGGACCATGGGCGAGGAGCTGGCCCGCATCGGCTATGCCGGCGACCGGGAGGTCGGTGGCCGCAAGGTCGGCGCCTATTTCGAGGCCCATATCGAGCAGGGGCCGATCCTGGAGGCCGAGGGCAAGACCATCGGCGTCGTCACCGACTGCCAGGGCCAGCGCTGGTACGAGATCACCTTCACCGGCCAGGAGGCCCATGCCGGCCCGACCCCGATGCTCCGCCGCAAGGACGCGCTGCTGGGGGCCGCTCGCGTGGTCGACGCGGTCAACCGCATCGGGTTGAAATACGGCCCGCTCGCCTGCGCCACGGTGGGGCTGATGCAGATCCACCCGAACTCCCGCAACGTCATCCCCGGCCGCGTCTTCTTCACCGTCGATTTCCGCCATCCCGACGACGGCATCCTCAAAGCCATGGACGGCGAGCTGCGCGCCGAGGTGGAGCGCATCGCCGGCGAGATCGGGCTGGAAAGCGACTTCACGCAGATCTGGTACTACGCCCCCATCGCCTTCGACGCGACTTGCGTCGCCGCCGTCCGCAAGGGGGTGGAGCGCACCGGCCACAGCTTCCGCGACATCGTGTCGGGCGCCGGGCACGACGCCTGCTACCTCTCCAAGGTGGCGCCGACGGCGATGGTCTTCATTCCCTGCATCGACGGCATCAGCCACAACGAGGTGGAGGAGACGACGCCGGAATGGTCGACCGCCGGCTGCGAGGTGCTGCTGCACGCCGTGCTCGACCGCGCGAACGCGATGGCCGAACTTAGCCCTCTCCCCGAGGAGGAGAGGGGATAGATCCCGGTCAAGAAGAGTGATGGCAAAAACGATGGCGCAAACGGCGGCCGACACGGCTGACACCACCCAGGCCCCGCCCCAGGGACGCATCCGGCGTGAAAACGTCGAGCGCATCCTGAAGGCGGCCGAGCGCGTCTTCGCCGAGGCGGGATTCGCCGGCGCCACCATGGCCGACATCGCCGAGCGGGCCGGCCTGCCCAAGGCCAACCTGCATTATTATTTCGGCACCAAGGACGATCTCTACCGGGCGGTGCTGGACAACATCCTGCGGCTGTGGCTGGCGCCGATCGCCTCCTTCACCCCCGACGCCGACCCGGCGGCGACGCTCACCGCCTATGTCACCGCCAAGATGGAGGCCTCGCGGTCGCGGCCCCACGCCTCCAAGGTCTTCGCCAACGAGATCCTGCATGGCGGAACCCAGGTCGAACGCTTCCTGGCCGAAGACCTGAAAGCGCTGGTCGACGCCAAGGCCGCGGTCATCGACGGCTGGGTCGCCGCCGGCCGCATGGCCCCGGTCGACGCCCGCCAGTTCCTGTTCATGATCTGGGCGGTGACCCAGCATTACGCCGATTTCGACGTGCAGATCCGCAAGGTGCTGGGCCGCCGCAGCCTGACCCGCCAGGACTTCGACGCCATGACGGCCGAAGTCCTGCGCATGGTCCTGCGCGCCGCCGGCCTGTCCGAAGTCCAAGCGGCCGAACCGCAGACACCAGCACCGCAAGCCCCCACACCGCTTCAGCCCGAATCCCCACCCATTCCCTGAGGGAGCGCCCGAGCATGTCCACCATCCTGATCCGCGGCGGCACCGTCGTCACCGCCGAGCGCACGCACCGCGCCGACGTCCTCTGCCGGGACGGCCTCATCGCGGCGGTCGGCGACACGCTGGACGCGCCGGCCGGCGCGGAGCTGGTGGATGCCGGCGGCTGCTACGTCATGCCGGGCGGCATCGATCCGCACACCCACATGGAGCTGCCCTTCATGGGCACGGTGACGACGGAGGATTTCTTCAGCGGCACCGCCGCGGGCTTCGCCGGGGGGACGACGACGATCATCGATTTCGTCATTCCCAACCCGAAGCAGAGCCTGATGGAAGCCTATCATACTTGGCGCGGCTGGGCGGAGAAGGCGGCCGGCGACTACAGCTTCCACGTCGCGGTGACATGGTGGGACGAGAGCGTCCACCGGGACATGGGCACGCTGGTCGCCGACCATGGCGTGAACAGCTTCAAGCATTTCATGGCCTACAAGAACGCCATCATGGCCGACGACGAGACGCTGGTGAACAGCTTCCAGCGCTGCCTGGAACTGGGCGCCATCCCCACCGTCCATGCCGAGAACGGCGAGCTGGTCTTCCAGCTCCAAAAGAAGCTGCTGGCCCAGGGCCTGACCGGGCCGGAGGCCCATCCCCTCTCCCGCCCGCCGGAGGTCGAGGGCGAAGCGGCCAACCGCGCCATCCAGGTCGCCAAGGTGTTCGGCGTCCCGGTCTACATCGTCCATGTCTCCGCACGGGAAGCGCTGGAAGCGATCAAACGCGGCCAGGACGGCGGCCAGCGCGTGTTCGGCGAGGTGCTGGCCGGCCATCTGCTGGTCGATGACGGTGTCTACCGCAACCCCGACTGGGACTTCGCCGCCGGCCATGTCATGAGCCCGCCCTTCCGCCCGAAGGAGCATCAGGAAGCACTGTGGCGCGGCCTGCAGGCGGGGCATCTGCACACCACCGCCACCGACCATTGCTGCTTCTGCGCCGAGCAGAAGGCGATGGGCCGCACCGACTTCACGAAGATCCCCAACGGCACCGCCGGCATCGAGGACCGCATGACCGCGCTGTGGACCCACGGCGTCAACACGGGCCGGCTGACGATGAACGAGTTCGTCGCCGTCACCTCCGCCAACGCGGCGAAGATCTTCAACCTCTATCCGCGCAAGGGCTCGGTCTCGGTCGGCGCCGACGCCGATCTGGTGGTGTGGGATCCGAAGGCGACGAAGACCATCTCGGCCAAAACCCAGATGCAGAAGGTCGGCCTGAACATCTTCGAGGGCATGACCGTCACCGGCACCCCGGCCTACACGCTGAGCCAGGGCCGCATCGTCCATGCGCTGGGCGAGAGCCGCGCGGTGCGCGGCGCCGGCCGCTACGTCGACCGCCCGGCCTTCCCGCCGGTCTACGAGGCGGTGGCGAAGCGCAACGCCCTGAACATCCCGGTGGCGGTGGAACGGTAGGAGGACAAAGCTCCCTCTCCCGTGACGGGAGAGGGAGTGGTCACCACCGATCACCCCACCGGACTGACGAACAGGAAATTGTCCGCCGTCAGGGTGTTGCGGTCGATGCCCATCAGCTTGATGGAATTGATGGCGCCGAGGTCGATGGACAGGTCGGCGCCGTCCTGGGTGGAATGGGTCAGCACGTCGTTCAGGCTGGCGAACCCGGCGATGCTGCGGATGTCGATCACGTCGCCACCGGTGCCGGCCTGGAAGTCGCCGATGCAGTCCCAGCCGTCATCGGCATGCTGGACGAAAATATCCTGCCCGGCGCCGCCGATCATGTAGTCGTTGCCGGCATTGCCGACGATGGTGTCGTTGCCGCTGCCGCCGGCCAGATAGTCGCGCATGTCGGTGCCGATCAATGTCTGGCCACCAGAATCACCTCCCGTGCCACCTCCCGTGCCGCCGCCCGTATCGCCGCCGGTCGAACCGCCGGAGCCGGCCTGGCCCAGCGAGATGGTGTTGCCCGACAGATGGATGTCGGACGCGGCGAAGCTGCCGGCGATGCGCAGGGTGGTGTCGGCACCCGCGCTCCCATCGAGTCCGACATGAACCAGGGTGACGCCGTTCACCGTCTCCGCCTGGACTTGGCCTGCCAGCAGCGTGCTGCCGGTGCCGCTGCCCACCGTGCCCGACAGCGCCGCCCCGGCGATGGCGAAGGCGTCGCCGGTGGCCGCCCCGGTGATGCCGGCGAAGCCGTCGGCCTGGGCGGCGGTCATCGTCACGCTGTGGCGCTGGCTGCCGGTCAGGGCCAGCGTCTCGACGCCCGTCAGCGTCATGCCGCTGATGTCGATCTTCGGCGAGGCGGCGTCGGTGTAATATTCCAGATCGTAGCCGTTGTAGCTGGTCAGGGTGTCCGACCGCAGTTCCAGCGTGTCGGTCCCGGCGCCGCCGTCGAAGCTGACGGTTCCCGCGTCATACTGGCTGACGACGATGTAACGGTCGTTGCCAGCCTCGCCATAGATCAGGTCGGACTGGGTCTGGGTATAGCTGCCGGCGGTGACGATGCCGGCCAGGATGGTGTCGTCGCCGTCACCGCCATGGATGGTGTCGCGCTCCCAGTCGCCCTTCAGCAGATCGTTGCCGGCATCGCCGTAGATCAGGTCGGCGCCGCCGCCGCCGGCCACCGTGTCGTTGCCGAGTTCGCCATGCAACTGGTCGTTGTCGGCACGGCCATAGATCAGGTCGGCACCGCTGCCGCCGAACACGCTGTCGTTGCCGTCGCCGGCCTCCAGCGTGTCGTTGTAGGCGCTGCCATGCTCGACGTCGTTGCCGCCATGGCCCCAGAACCACACCGCACCATCGCCCGCCGTCAGGCTGTCGTCATGCTCCGAGCCGATCCAGCGCTGGATGTTGACGAAGGTATCCCCGGCGGCCTCGCCGGTGTTGTTGGCGCCATTCGTCAGGTCCAGCGTGATACCGATGGTGGCGTTCTCGTAGGTGACGATGTTGAAACCGCTGTCGCCGACATAATGGTCGCCGCCCAGTCCGCCATTCATCGTATCGCCGGCCGACTGGCCGCCGTTGCCGCCACCGACCAGCGTGTCGTTACCTGCACCGCCGATCAGGCTGTCGTTGCCGGTGCCGCCGACGATGCTGTCGTTGCCAGCCAGCCCGTCGATGGTGTTGCCGCCATTGTCGCCGATCAGCGTGTCGTTGCCGGCGGTCGCCTTGCCGCTGTAGGCCAGCCGGTGCGGCCAGGCGCCGGCCCCGGCGAAGGCGCTCACCGCGGCGATCGGCCCGGTCACGATGTCGAGGTCCCACGAGCCGCCCCGGTCCGGATGGCCGACCGGGTGGCTCGCGGCGGCGACGCGGGCACCGGTGACGGCTGCCAGACGCTCGACGAAGCGGCGGCCCTCGGCCCCGGCGCCGACGTCGCAGGCATGGATCAGAATTTCGCTGCCGCCCGCGTTCGGCCAACGGCGGTCGAGCAGGGCATCGGTGTCGAGCGGCGTCGCTCCCAACCGAACCACCCCCGGTGCCCCGTGGGCGATCAGGTGGACCGCCGCCGGTCCGGTCTCCAGGGCGTCGGAAAGCAGCCCGATGGCGTCCTCGTCGTCGGCGACCCGGATCACCGTCACATCCGGCGCGTGCTGACCGATCAGCGTGTCGAGATCGGCCAGTGCGGCGTCGGCAAGAATGATCCCGTACATGAAAACCCCTTTCTGGGGAGTTGTTGGAAATCGTTTGCGCACACCGTCATGTACGGGGTCATGGCGATCCGGCAATGTCCAATAAGATCATCACTCCTTGGGAAGAACAGCTCCCGGACGGGCGACCTGTTTTCTCCACGGGAGCGAAATGAGTATGGATAAAACCGATCGCCTCTCCCTCCGGCTACCCCGTTTTCTTGAACTGGCTTGCTACTCTTTTTCATCGAAAGCACGGCACCGCGCCCTCTACCTCCTATTTGGTGGCGGCCGCTCGGCCCGTCCGATCCGCGGTCCCCCGCAAAGAAAATGGGCCATCGGGGATGTCCCGATGGCCCAGTCCAGGAGAGATGTCGTCGAGGGGAGCGGGCTCCCGGCGATGCTCAGTTCATCAGCAGGCGCGGCAGCCACAGCGAGAAGCCCGGGACATAGGTGACCAGCAGCAGCGCCACGAACAGGGCCCCGTAGAACGGCGCGATGGAGCGCATCACCTCGCCCACCGACACGCCGCCGATGGCACAGCCGATGAACTGGGTGGTGCCGACCGGCGGGGTGTTCAGGCCCAGCGCGCAGTTGATCAGCATGACGATGCCGAACTGCACCGGGTCCATGCCGTAGGTCATGGCGATGGGCAGGAAGATCGGCGTGCAGATCAGGATGGTGCTGGCCATGTCCATGAAGGTGCCCAGCAGGAACAGGATGATGTTGATCAGCAGGAAGATGACCAGCGGGTTGGTCGACACGCCGGCCAGCATCTCGCCGGTCATGTCCGCCACCTCGTAGAGACCCATGAGGTACTGGAACATCGTCGACACGCCGATCAGCAGCAGCACGACGCCGGTGGTCTTCACCGTCTTGCCCGCCGCCGCCAGGAAGCGGTCGAGCGTCATGGTCCGGTAGACGAAGATGGTCAGCAGCAGCGCGTAGATCACCGCGATGGAGGCGGATTCGGTGGCGGTGAACACGCCGGTGGTGATGCCGGCCAGGATGATGACGACGATCAGCAGGCCCGGCGCCGCGGCGGCGAAGGTGTGCCCCAGGATGCTCCAGCCGGGGAAGGTCCCCTTGGGATAGCCGCGCTTCACGGCGACGAAATAGGCCGCCGCCAGATTGCAGACCATCAGCAGCAGCGCCGGAGCCAGACCGGCGGCGATCAGCGAACCGATCGACGCCTTGCCGCCCGCGGCCAGCGCATAGATGATCATGTTGTGGCTGGTCGGCATCAGCGCGCCGACGAGCGCGGCGTGGGTGGTGACGTTGACCGCATAGTCGGCGTGATAGCCTTCCCGCTTCATCATCGGGATCATCACGGCGCCCATGGCCGACACGTCGGCGACCGGCGATCCGGCGACGCCGCCGAACAGGGTGCAGGCCACCACGTTGGACATGCCCAGCCCGCCGCGGATGTGGCCGACCATGCTCTTGGCTGCGGCGACGATCTTGTCGGCGACGCCGCCATGCAGCATCAGCTCGCCCGAGAAGACGAAGAACGGGATCGCCAGGAACGAGAAGACGTTCATGCCCGACATCATCTGCTGGAAGACCACCGCGACCGGCAGGCCCTCGTACAGGATGGTGCACAGCGCCGACAGGCCGATGGCGAAGGCGACCGGGATCCCCATGATGAGGAAGCCGAAGAACGTGACAGAGAGAATGGTCAGTTCCATGACGGCTTGACCTCCTCGCCGCGCAGGATGGCGACGATATGCTCGATGGAGAACAGGACGATCAGCACACCAGACAGCACCAGCGGCAGGTAACGGAATGCCTCGGAGATGTGCAGGTTGGGGATCAGGTAGGACGCGACCGAACTGCCGAGCAGCCAGCCATTGTAGGCCATGCAGCCGCCGAAGATCCCGACCAGCGCATAGATCACGATGTCCATCTTGCGGCGCGCATTGTCGGACAGCATCACCAGCAGGGATTCGAGCCCGATATGGCCGGCGTCGCGGACACCGACGGCGGCGCCGATCAGCGTGACGTACAACACCAGCAGGATGGCCAGGCTTTCCGCCCAGGTGGGCGAATCGTTCAGCACATAGCGGCCGAACACCTGGAAGAACACGACACAGACGATCGTCATCAATCCGACGATGGCGACATACATGCCGGTCCTGGCCAGCGTCGCATTCATCCGGGTCAGCCAGCCGCTTGCATGCGGTGGGCTGGCGTCCATTGCTTGCAGCTCGATATCCATGCTGCGGCTCCCCTTGCGAGGCGCGGACCGTCCCACCGGGGACGGCCCGCGCGTCACCCCTTGCTTACTTGGTTTCCTGGACGCGCTGCACGAGGCCCTGGAGCTTCGGCGTGTCGGCGAACTTGGCGTAGACCGGCTTCATCGCATCGATGAATTCCTGCTTGTTCGACACTTCGACGATCTGGGCGCCGGCCTTGGTGACGATGTCCTTGGACTTCATCTCGCGCTCGTCCCACAGCTTGCGCATGTAGGGCACCGAGTCCTTGGCGGCCTGGCGGACCATCGCCTGGTCGTCCTTCGACAGGCGGTCCCAGGCTACCTTCGAGAAGACCAGCACTTCCGGCGCCATCGCATGTTCGGTCAGCGTGAAGTACTTGGCCGCCTCGAAGTGGCGCGAGGACTCGTAGGACGGATAGTTGTTCTCGGCGGCGTCGACGATGCCGGTCTTCAGCGCGGTGTAGACCTCGCCGAAGGGCATCGGCGTGGCGTTGGCGCCCAGCGCCTGGATCATGGCGACGAACAGGTCGGACTGCTGGACGCGGATCTTGGCGCCCTTCAGGTCGGCCAGCGTCTTGTAGGGCTTGGCGGCCGAATACATGCTGCGCGAGCCGCTGTCGTAGAAGGCGAGGCCGATCATGCCCTGGGCTTCCATCGCGCCCAGGATCTCGTCGCCGATGGCGCCGTCCAGCACGCGGCGCATGTGGCCGGTGTCGCGGAAGATGAAGGGCAGCGCGGTAACCATCGTCTCGGGCACCACGTTGTTCAGCGGCGCCACGTTGATGCGCATCATCTCGAGCGCGCCGATCTTCAGCTGCTCGATGGTGTCCTTCTCGGTGCCGAGCGCGCCGTTCGGGAACACCTTGATGCCGAGGCGGCCGTTGGAGCGTTCCGCCAGCAGCTTGTTGACGTAGCGCACCGCCTCGACGGTCGGGTAGTCGGTCGGGTGGATGTCGGCGGACCGGAAGTCGCGCGCCGCCGCCGGGGTCGCCAGCATGGGGGCCGCCAGCATGCTGCAGACCGCACAGGCGGCCAACAGAGCGCTACGAACCGAGGTCAGAGCAAATTTCATGGGTTCTCCTCCTGAGCGCTGGGCCGGTGTCTGGTGCCGGCCCGCCTCTCTTGTTCTGGTGTTTTCCGGATTGTCCGGGTGACGAAGCGCCGCCCGCCTGGGGACGGGCGATGCAAGACCGGGTGATGGACCGCCGGTGACGGGTCCGGACAGCAGGCGATCCGCCCAAGGGCCCGGCCGCGCATCGCGCGGCCCGGATTGGCGCGTGCCCGGCACCGGATTGGCCCCTGCACTCATTCAGCCCCCGCTGACCGACGGCGCCGTCCCCTGCCGCCGCATCGTCGCTTTCACGGTTCTTAGGATATTAGTATATCAATCCGCGCGCAACCCTGAAAGTTCAAGGTGGCAACAACTGTGTAGAGTCTACCGGACTTTTGCGGACGGGAAATCGGGCTTGCAGCAAGCGTTTCAGCCGGTTGCGAGGGGCCGGGCGGGCTGCTGCGGCATTCCGCCCCAGCCCTGCCGCTCCCCCTCGCGACGGAGGTCAGGCGTGTCCGTTCACCAGCGGCCACACTTCCAGCGTGCCGCGGTAGATCATGTCGAGCGAGACGTAGAGGATGATGACCAGGCCGACATAGGCCAGCCAGCGATGCTTCTGCAGCACGCGGGCGATGACGCTGGCGGCGAGGCCCATCAGGGCGATGGACAGGGTCAGGCCGATGACCAGCACCCCCAGATGCTCGCGCGCGGCGCCGGCCACGGCCAGCACGTTGTCGAGCGACATCGACAGGTCGGCGATCACGATCTGCCCCACCGCCTGCCTCAGCGTCTTGCGCGGTCCGGAATCGGCTCCGCCGTCATCCTCCAGCGCCTCGACCGCCTCATCTTCCTCGTGGGCCATGCGCAACTCGCGCCACATCTTCCAGCACACCCACAGCAGCAGCACGCCGCCGGCCAGCAGAAGCCCGATGATCTGGAGCAGCTGGGTCGTCACGGCGGCGAAGGCGATGCGCAGGACCGTGGCGGCCAGGATGCCGATCAGGATGGCCTTGCCGCGCTGTTCCCGCGGCAGACCGGCGGCGGCGAGGCCGATGACGATCGCATTGTCGCCGGCCAGCACCAGGTCGATCATGATGACCTGGAGAAGCGCGAACAGCGCCTCGGTGGTGAAAAGCTCGGTCATTTGAGCGGGTGTCCTCGCATCACGATGAATGTGGGAGGAGAGGCCGCGCGGGTCTGTGCCGACCGCAACCGGCGGCGCCGGAGGCGCCGGCCCCCATGGCACCGGAGGCGCTGGGCCTGTCGGCGCTGGCGGGGGGCTGGGCGGGGGGCACGGGGCGGGCCGCTCCTTGTCGATCCCAGTCCGACATCGCAACCGGTTACGGTTGCCAGAGGGGCCCGGCCTGGTGCTGGCGCTTTACGCCAATGTGGTGGAAACCGCAAGATCGCGCGCTGCGCCGCACTGCCGCAGGCGGCAGGCGGGCGCGGCGGCAGAAGACCGTCAGTCGGTGCCGACCTCCACGCTGGTGCCACCGTCCGACGCGCGCAGGATCGCCTCGATCAGCCGGTGGACCTTCAGCGCCTCCCGCCCGTCGACCCGCGGCGGGCGTCCCTCGTCCAGCGCATCGAGGAAGTCGGACAGCACGGCGCGGTGATGCTGGTGGGAGAAGGCCATCGGATCGGCGCCGCCACCCAGCGTGGCACCGTCCTGGCCCACCTCGATGCGGTCGCCGCCGACCAGTTGCACCTCCAGCCGGTCGCCGGTCAGCACCGCCGAGCCGCCGGTGCCGGCGATCTCGATCCGCTCCGGATAGCCGGGATAGGCCGCGGTCGTGGCGTCGATGGTCGCCAGCATGCCGTCGCCGTAGCGCAGCGCCGCGGCGACCGTGTCCTCCGTATCGATCCGCCGCAGCGCGCTGGTGGCGGCGAAGCCGGCGACCCGGTCGGGCAGGCCGAGCAGGCCGACGAAGACGTCCAGCGTGTGGATCGCCTGGGTCAGCAGCACGCCGCCACCGTCGCGCGCCTTCATGCCGCGGCCGGGCTGGTCGTAATAGGCGGCGTCGCGCCACCAGCGCACCGCCACCGCGGCCGACAGCGGCCGGCCCAGCGTGCCGTCGCGCATCAGCCCGGCCAACCGCTCGACCGAGGCGCGGAAGCGGTGCTGCAGCATGACGCCCAGCGTCAGCCCGGCCCCCTCCATCGCCGCGACCACCGCCCGCGCGCCGGCCGGCGTGGCGTCCAGCGGCTTTTCCAGCAGCACATGCTTGCCGGCGGCGGCGCAGCGCGTCACCAGGTCGGCATGGGTGTCGGGCGGGGTCAGCAGCAGGATGGCCGACAGGCCCGGATCGTCCAGCAGCGCGTCCAGGCTGTCGACCACCGGCAGGCCGAAGCGGGCGGCGAAGCCGGCCCGGCGCTCCGCCGAAGGGCTGAAGCCACCCGCCACCTCCACCCGGTCCCGGAGGTCGATCAGGCTCTGCGCATGCGGGGCCGACGCCATGCCCAGCCCGATGACGCCGACGCGGCGGCGCCCGGGCGGATGTCCTGTGGTCGCGGTCATCAGCGCGGTCCCCCTGCAAGGGCGGCCGGATCATCGATCAGGCTGCCGGAGAAATAGAGCGGAGCGGCGTTGCGCACGTCGTCCACGGTGATCTGCAGATTGTCGAGGTGGCGGACCAGGCTGCGTTCCGCCGCGTCGGGGTCGTGGCCGGCGATGGCCTCGACGATCGCCTCATGCTCGGCGATCACCGTGCGCATGCGGCCGGGCACCGGCAGGGTCAGGCGGCGGCAACGGTCGAGCTGGACCTTGGCCTGCTGGATGATCGTCCAGAAGCCCGGATAGCCGGCCATCTCGGTGATCTGGGCATGGAAGGCCTCGTCGGCCTGGTGGAAGCCGTCGGCATCGCCGACCGCGTCGACCTCGCGCTGGTGCTCCAGCCCGGCGCGCAGCGCCGCGATCTGGCTGCGGGTGGCGCGTTCGGCGGCGAAGCGCACGGTCGCCCGCTCCAGCACCTTGCGGATGACGCCGGCCTCCGGCAGGGCACCCAGCGGGATGCGCGACACGAAGGTGCCGGATTGCGGGAAGATCTCGATCAGCCCCTCGTCGGCAAGCCGCAGCACCGCCTCGCGGACGGGCGTGCGGCTGACGCCATAGGCCTCGGCGATCTGCTTCTCGGCGATCGGGTCGCCCGGCTTGCGCTTCAGCGACACGATCTCCGCCCGCAGGTCGCGGTGGATGGCGTCGGCCGCCGTCGGCCCGCGCCGCACGTCGCGGCGGGCCGGCGGCCGGATCTGGAGCGGGGCGGCCTTCGGTGGAGAAGCCAAGGTTGAACCGGTTTTGGCCGGCGGGTTGCCCGATGGCATGGCGTCCAGCCTCCTCAGGAGCGAATGCCCAAGAATACTAATATATTAGCTGGAGGGGCAAGCAATTTCTGATCACCTCCCATGCGGGTTTGCATGGGAGGGGCGATTCTCCCGCCCGGGCTGTGGAGGGAGGGGCCGGCGATCCCCTACAGCGCCGCCGCCAGCCGGGTGCCCTGGTCGATGGCGCGCTTGGCGTCGAGCTCGGCGGCGACGTCGGCGCCGCCGATCAGGTGGACGGCGATGCCGGCCGCCTCCAGCGGGGCCAGCAGCTCGCGCAGCGGCTCCTGGCCGGTGCACAGGACGATGCTGTCGACCGCGAGCGTCTGCACCCGCTCGCGCGCCTCGCCGAAGCTGATGGTCAGCCCGTCGTCGTCGATGCGTTCGTAATTCACCCCGGCCAGCGCCTGGATGTTCTTCATCTTCAGCTGGGCCCGGTGGATCCAGCCGGTGCTCTTGCCCAAACCGGCGCCGGGCTTGGTCGGCTTGCGCTGGAGCAGCACAATCTCCCGCGCCGGTGGCGCCAGCCGCGGGCGGATGCCGGCAACGCCGCCGCGCGCGTCGGCCGGATCGGCGACCCCCCATTCGGCCCGCCACAGCGCCGGATCCAGGCTGGGCGACGGCCCCTCCTCCCCGTGGGCCAGGAACTCGGCGATGTCGAAGCCGATGCCGCCAGCCCCGACCACGGCGACGCGGCGGCCGACAGGCCTCGCTCCGCGCAGCACGTCGATGTAGGTCAGCACCTTCGGGTGATCCTGCCCGGGAATCTTCGGGTCGCGCGGCACCACGCCGGTCGCCAGCACCACCACATCGAAGCCGCCACCGGTCAGCTCCGCCGGCGACACCCGCCGGCCGAGATGCAGCGCCACGCCGGTCTCCGCCAGCCGGTGGCGGAAGTAGCGCAGCGTCTCGGCGAACTCCTCCTTTCCGGGGATCCGCTTGGCCAGGTTGAACTGGCCGCCGATCTCGTCCGCCGCCTCGAACAGGTGGACCTCGTGCCCGCGCTCCGCCGCGGTGGTGGCGCAGGCCAGCCCGGCCGGGCCGGCACCGACCACGGCGACGCGCCGGCGCGTGGCTGCCGGGACAATGGTCAGCTCGGTCTCGTGGCAGGCGCGCGGGTTGACCAGACAGCTCGCCGTCCTGCCGGAGAAGACGTGGTCGAGACAAGCTTGATTGCAGGCGATGCAGGTGTTGATCGCCTCGGCCCGGCCCGCCGCCGCCTTGGCGACGAAGTCGGGATCGGCCAGGAACGGGCGGGCCATCGACACCATGTCGGCCAGCCCGTCGCCGATCACCGCGTCCGCCACCTCGGGCGTGTTGATGCGGTTGGTGGTGCAGAGCGGGATCGACACCGCCTCCTTCAGCTTGCCGGTGACCCAGGCGAAGTTGGCGCGCGGCACGCTGGTGGCGATGGTCGGCACCCGCGCCTCGTGCCAGCCGATGCCGGTGTTGATGATGGTGGCGCCGGCCCGCTCGACGGCTTGGGCGAGCTGCACCACCTCCTCCCAGCTGCTGCCGTCGGGGATCAGGTCCAGCATCGACAGGCGGTAGATGATGATGAAGTCGCGCCCCACAGCCTCGCGCATGCGCGACAGGATCTCCACCGGGAAGCGCATGCGGTTCTCGTAGGTGCCGCCCCATTGGTCGGTGCGCCGGTTGGTGTGGGTGACCAGGAACTGGTTGATCAGGTAGCCTTCCGACCCCATCACCTCCACCCCGTCATAGCCGGCCTCGCGCGCCAGCTCGGCGCAGCGGACATAGGCGCGGATCTGCCGCTCGACGCCGCGGGCGGTCAGCGCGCGCGGGGTGAAGGGGGTGATCGGCGACTTGATGCGCGACGGCGCCACCGACAGCGGGCTGTGGGCGTAGCGGCCGGCATGCAGGATCTGCAGCACGATCCTGCCGCCTTCGGCATGGACGGCGTCGGTGACGATCCGGTGCGCCCGTGCCGTGCCGTGCCGCGCCAGGGTCGAGCCGAAGGGCGACAGCCAGCCCTCGACGTTCGGGGCGAAGCCGCCGGTCACCATCAGGCCGGCCCCGCCGCGCGCCCGCTCGGCGAAATAGGCGGCCAACCGTGGGAAATGGCGCCGCCGGTCCTCCAGCCCGGTGTGCATCGATCCCATCAGCACCCGGTTCTTCAGCACCGTGAAGCCGAGGTCGAGGGGGGCGAGCAGATGCGGGTAGGGCTGGGTCACGGGCTGCTTCCTCCGGCGGTCGGGGACCGCCGCGTCTGGTGGTGCTGGGGATACGGATGATCCGTGACGCGGAGCCTAGTTCACGTTGACGTAAGCGTCAACACGGTTCCGTCGGGGAGCGGGCCGCGACCTCGCCTATCGTTCGCACCCCCCGCTTTCCGCTTCGTGAAAAAGCCGTTCGGCGAACTGGCTCAAGGGCCTGCGCGGCGGTCAAGCTCCCGACCCAAGGGCCGCCCCTCCATCCGCGGCGGCCGATCACGCGACCCAAATCGCGCAATCCAACCGCGCAGCCGGGAGTTCGGCCATGGTGCAATTCGCCGCCAACCTGACGATGCTCTACAACGAGCATGCCTTTCTCGACCGATTCGCCGCGGCGGCCGATGCCGGCTTCCGTGGCGTGGAGTATCTGTTCCCCTACGACTTCCCCGCCGACGCGCTGGCCGAGAAACTGCGCCGACACGGGCTGACCCAGGTCCTGCACAATCTGCCGGCCGGCAACTGGGGCGGCGGCGAGCGCGGCATCGCCATCCTGCCCGACCGCGTGCAGGAGTTCCGCGACGGCGTCGCCCGCGCCATCGACTATGCCGGCACGCTGGGCTGCAAACAGGTCAACTGCCTCGTCGGCATCCTCCCGCAGGGAGCCGACGCCGCCGCCGCCGAAAGCACGCTGGTCGGCAACCTCGCCTATGCCGCCGACGCGCTGGCCGGAGCCGGCATCAAGCTGCTGGTCGAGCCGATCAACACCCGCGACATCCCGGGCTTCTACCTGACCCGGACGAAACAGGCGCTCGACCTGATCGACAAGGCGGGGTCCGGCAATCTGTACGTGCAGTATGACATCTACCACATGCAGATCATGGAAGGCGACCTGGCCCGGACCATCGAGGCCAACCTCGCCCGCATCGCCCATGTCCAGTTGGCCGACAATCCCGGCCGCAACGAGCCCGGCACCGGCGAGATCAACTATCCCTTCCTGTTCAAGCATCTGGACGCCATCGGCTACGACGGCTGGGTCGGCTGCGAATACAAGCCGAAGACGGCGACGGACGAGGGGCTCGGCTGGTTCGCCCCCTACAGGACGGAACCGGCGAACGCCTGAGGCACCCCTTACATCACGCGAGAAAGGACTATCGTCATGAAGGTCGGATTCATCGGTCTCGGCATCATGGGCACCCCGATGGCGGGGCATCTGCTGGACGCCGGTCACACCCTCTACGTCCACGACATCAAACCGGTCCCGGCCGACCTGACCGCCAAGGGCGCCATCCCCTGCCCGAGCGGCGCCGAGGTTGCCGCGGCGGCCGAGGTCGTCATCACCATGGTTCCCGACACCCCCCATGTCGGCGCCGCCCTGTTCGGCGAGAACGGCGTGGCCGCCGGCCTGTCGGCGGGCAAGATCGTGGTCGACATGTCCTCGATCTCCCCGATCGAGACCAAGGAATACGCCAAGCGCATCAACGATCTCGGCTGCTCCTACCTGGATGCGCCGGTGTCGGGCGGCGAGGTCGGGGCCAAGGCCGCCTCGCTGACCATCATGGTCGGCGGCCCGCAGGAAGCCTTCGACACGGTCAAGCCGCTGTTCGACAAGATGGGCAAGAACGTTACGCTGGTCGGCGGCAACGGCGACGGCCAGACCACCAAGGTCGCCAACCAGATCATCGTCGCGCTGACCATCGAGGCGGTGGCCGAGGCCCTGCTGTTCGCCTCCAAGGCCGGCGCCGATCCGGCCAAGGTCCGTCAGGCGCTGATGGGCGGCTTCGCCTCCTCGCGCATCCTGGAGGTCCATGGCGAGCGGATGATCAACCGCAACTTCACCCCGGGCTTCCGCATCGAGCTGCACCAGAAGGACCTGAACCTCGCATTGAGCGGGGCAAAGGCGCTCAGCCTGTCGCTGCCGCACACCGCGAGCTGCCAGCAGCTGTTCAACGCCTGCGTGGCGCAGGGCGGCGCCGCCTGGGACCATTCCGGCATGCTGCGTGCACTGGAACTGCTGGCCGGGCACGAGGTCGGGGCGAAGTGAGGAGATGGGGGCGTCGTCGGCTGCCGATGCCCCCACCTGACCTCCCCCGCTGGGCGGGGGAGGGACTGCCGCCGCCGTTCAGAACAAGCGCTTGCCCCCTCCCCCGCCCAGCGGGGGAGGGTTGGGGTGGGGGCAACAGGCGCTACCCAGACACCACCCCACCCAAACCATTGGCCCACCCCTCATTTGTGTGCATTCTACCCGTCTCGCCATCCACCAAGCCCGAGCGACCATGACCACCGCCACGAATGCCGACGCCCTGCTCCACGACCTGTTCCTGGCGGCCCTGACCGCGGTGACCGCCGAGACCCGGCTGCCGGCGGCCCTGCCGCAGCCGCCCAAGGGCCGCACGGTCGTGATCGGCGCCGGCAAGGCGGCGGCAGCCATGGCGAAGACGGTGGAGGACCATTGGCCGGGACCGCTCACCGGCCTTGTCGTCACCCGCTACGACCATGACCTGCCCACCGGGCGGATCGAGGTGGTGCAGGCCTCGCATCCGGTGCCCGACGCCGCCGGCCAGGATGCCGCCCGCCGCATCGTCGATCTGGTGCAGGGGCTGACCGCCGACGACCTCGTGCTCTGCCTGATCTCCGGCGGCGGCTCCGCCCTGCTGGCCCTGCCGGCTCCCGGCATCACGCTGGAGGACAAGCGGACCGTCGCCAAGGCCCTGCTGAAGAGCGGCGCCGACATCGGCGAGATGAACTGCGTGCGCAAGCACCTGTCGGCGGTCAAGGGCGGGCGGCTCGCCGCCATGGCCCATCCGGCCCGCGTGGTCTCGCTGCTGGTCTCCGACGTGCCGGGCGACGATCCGTCGGTGATCGCCAGCGGCCCGACCGTGCCCGACCCGACCAGCTTCGCCGATGCCCGCGCCATCCTGGCGAAATACGGCATCACCCCGCCGCCGGCCGTGGCCGCCTTCCTGGAGGCCGCCGCCGACGAGACGCCGAAGCCCGGCGATCCGCGGCTGGCCGGCGCCGTCACCACCACCATCGCCACCCCGCAGGACGCGCTGGAGGCCGCGGCGGCGCTCGCCCGCGACCGCGGCTACACCCCGGTCATCCTGGGCGACGCCATCGAGGGCGAAGCGCGCGAGGTCGCCAAGGTCCATGCCGGCATCGCCCGGCAGGTCGCCCGCCACGGCCAGCCGGCGCCGGTCCCGGCGGTGATCCTCTCCGGCGGCGAAACCACGGTGACGGTACGCGGCCAGGGCCGCGGCGGCCGCAACGTCGAGTTCCTGCTGGCGCTGGCGGTGGCGCTGGACGGCCATCCCGGCATCCGGGCCGCCGCCTTCGACACCGACGGCATCGACGGGACGGAGGACAATGCCGGCGCCGTCCTGCGCCCCGACACCCTGAAACGGGCCGAGGCGCTGGGGCTGGATGCCAAGGCCTTCCTCGCGAACAACGACGGCTACAGCTTCTTCAAGGCGCTTGGCGATCTGGTGGTCACCGGGCCGACGCGGACCAACGTCAATGACTTCCGGGTGATCGTGATCGATCCCGCCTGAAGCGCCCCTACGAATATCGACTGACAGATATTGACATCTGTCAGTCGATATTCGATAACCCTTCCATCACGCATCGATGGAGGGACACATGGACACGCGCATTCTCGGAACCACCGGCCCGGCCGTCTCCGCGCTCGGCCTCGGTTGCATGGGCATGTCGGGCATGTACGGCCCGGCCGACCGGGCGGAAGGCATCGCCACCATCCATGCGGCGCTCGACGCCGGGGTGACGCTGCTCGACACCGGAGACTTCTACGGCATGGGCCACAACGAGATGCTGATCGGCGAGGCGCTGCGCGGAATCGCGCGCGACCGCTTCCAGGTCAGCGTCAAGTTCGGCGCGCTGCGGGCGCCGGACGGCGCTTGGCTCGGCTACGACGCCCGGCCGGCGGCGGTGAAGAATTTCCTGGCCCACACGCTGACCCGGCTCGGGCTGGACCACATCGACGTCTACCGCCCGTCGCGCCTCGACCCGAATGTCCCGATCGAGGACACCATCGGCGCCGTCGCCGACATGGTGAAGGCCGGCTATGTCCGCCACATCGGCCTGTCGGAGATGGGGGCCGACACCATCCGCCGGGCCGCCGCCACCCACCCGATCAGCGACCTGCAGATCGAATATTCGCTGATCTCCCGCGGGATCGAGGATGCGATCCTGCCGGCCTGCCGCGATCTGGGCATCGGCATCACCGCCTACGGCGTGCTGTCGCGCGGCCTGATCAGCGGTCATTGGACGAAGGACAGCACCGGCGGCGGCGGCGACTTCCGCGCCCACAGCCCGCGCTTCCAGGGCGGCAACCTGGACCGCAATCTGGCCCTGGTCGAGGAGTTGCGCCGGGTCGCCGGGGCCAAGGGGGTCAGCGTCGCGCAGATCGCGATTGCCTGGGTGCTGTCGCGCGGTTCGGATATTGTGCCGCTGGTCGGCGCGCGGCGGCGCGACCGGCTGACCGAAGCGCTGGGAGCCCTGGACGTTGACCTCACCCCCGATGACCTCGCTGCGATCGAACGGGCGGTGCCGCCCGGCGCCGCGGCCGGCGACCGCTACGACCCCAAACAGATGGCGATGCTCGACAGCGAGCGGCGCTGAAGGATGGCGTCATGGCTGAGGCGGTGCTGACCCCGGACCGTATCCTGGAAGCGGCGGAGGAGGTGCTCCGCCGCTACGGTCCCGCCAAGGCCACGGTGGTGGACGTCGCCCGCGCGCTGGGCGTCAGCCACGGCAGCGTCTACCGCCATTTCCCCAGCAAGGCCGCCCTGCGCGACGCGGTGACGGAACGCTGGCTCGCCCGCGTCTCTGACCCGCTCGCGGCCATCGCCGAGGAGGACGGCCCGGCGCCGGCCCGCCTGCGCCGCTGGTTCGACGCGCTGATCCGGGCCAAGCACAGCAAGGCCGGCGACGATCCGGAGCTGTTCGCGACCTACATGGCGCTCGCAGCCGAAGCGCGCGAGGTGGTGGCTGAGCATGTGGCGCATCTGAGCGGCCAGCTCGCCCGCATCGTCGCCGACGGCATGGCCGACGGCAGCTTTGCCCCCGGCGACGCCGCGTCGGCCGCCCGCGCCCTGTTCGACGCGACGGCCCGCTTCCACAATCCGGCCCACGCCGCCGAATGGGCCTCCCCCGACACCGCCCCGGCCTTCGAGGCGGTGTGGACACTGGTCATGCGCGGGCTGGAGACTCGGGGGTGACGGTTCCCTCCCCCTGCCCCGTTTTCGCCTTGGTCAGCTGCGCGATGTAGATCCGCGTCAGCGACTTCAGGATCGGCGGCATCGCCATCACCGCATCGTCGAAGCTGCGGCGGTCGATCACCTCGCAGATGCCGCCGGTGACGGCGATGGCGGTGACGTCGGGCAGCCGGCCGGTCAGCAGATAGATCTCGCCGAACAGGCTGCCCGGCCCGAAGCTGGCGATGTCCTCGCCCAGCGTGCCGCGTCCGGGACGCAGCACGACGCGGCCGGACTGGATCAGGTAGGCGGCGTTCACCGGCTCGTTGGGGCCGAAGAAGACATGCCCCTCGCGGATCATGCGGCGGTCGACCACCTTCTGGAACGAGGTGGTGGAACGGAAATCGACGGCATTGCCGACCCGCTCGGTCGGCGGCAGGCCATAGCCGCGGCGGATGGCGGAAATCAGGCTCTGCAACAGGTAGGATGCCAGCGGCGGGCTGCGCTTCAGCAGCCCGCGGAAGGCCTCCCGCGTCACCTCGACGCAAGCGACCTCGGTCAGCGAGCGCACGGTGGCGCTACGCTCGCCATCGTCGATCAGCGCCATCTCGCCGACCACCGCGCCCTTGCCGACCACCCCCAGCCGGCGGGTGCCGCCGTCGGGCGCCGTCAACAGCACCTCCAGCTCCCCCGATTCGATCAGCCAGGCGCGGTCGGCATGCTCGCCCTGCCGCATCATCACGGTGCCGGGACCGATGGCGTAGCGTTTGGGACCGGATGCGGCGGGCAGTGTCATGGGAATGGCGGCTCGGGGACAGGCGGAACAGGACGGGCGATACGGCGATGCTCCAGTCTACCGTATCGCCGCAACAGCGTCAGCCTCCCGTCTTCATCACCCCGCGGTCGCGCGCCGGACCGCCGCCGCGGCCCCCGCCATGGCCGAGGAACTGGCGCAGGAAGGCGACGACCTCCGGCGAATCCCATTCGACCGCCCCCTCGACCCGGCCCAGTTCCCGCCCCTCCGGATCGACCAGGACAGTGGTCGGCAGGCCACGCAGCGACAGCGTCTTCATCGACTCCGATGCCGGATCGAGGAACAGGGCCAGATGCTCCACCCCCGTCTTCCTGTAGAACGGCTCCACCGCCGTCCGCCCGCCGCGGTCGAGCGAGAGCGCGACCACCTGGAAGGCGTCGCCGCCCAACTGCGCCTGGAGCCGGTCGAGCGACGGCATCTCCTTGACGCAAGGGCCGCACCAGGTCGCCCACAGGTTCAGCAGGACGACGCGGTCCTTGAAGTCGGCGAGATCGACCCGCCGACCGTCGGCATCGACGAAGGACAGCGGCGGCATCGGCTTCGGCTCCGCCCCCTTGAACTTCTCCAGCTTGTCGGCGCCGGTGGAGGCCGCAGGTGTAACCGCGGCAGGCGCGTCCGGTGCGCCGAGCCGCACCACCTCCGGCGCCGCCGGGGCCGCACCGGCGCTCCACCACAGGCCGGCTCCGGCCATGCACACACAAACCGTTGCGACGGCCGCCAAAGTCCGCATACTCACGCTTCCTCGCTTCCCTTCACCCGCATGCCCCGGTTACCGCCCCCATGAGCGCCGATCAGACCCCGCAGACCAGCCCCGCTGCCGCCACCGCACCCGCCGCCAGCCAGATGTGGGGCGGCCGCTTCGCGCGCGGTCCCGCCGCCATCATGGAGAAGATCAACGCCTCCATCGGCTTCGACAAGCGGCTGGCCGACCAGGACATCGCCGGGTCGAAGGCCCATGCCGCGATGCTGGCCAAGCAGGGCATCATAACCCAGGCCGACGCCGACGCCATCATCGGCGGCCTCGACCGCGTGAAGGCAGAGATTGATGCCGGGAGCTTCACCTTCAAGGTGGAGCTGGAGGACATCCACATGAATGTGGAGGCCCGGCTGGCAGACCTGATCGGCGAGCCGGCCAAGCGGCTGCACACCGGCCGCTCGCGCAACGACCAGGTGGCGACCGACTTCAAGCTGTGGGTGCGCGACGCCATCGACCGGACCATCGGCGGGCTGACCGCGCTGCAGGCCGCGCTGATCGACCTCGCCGAACAGCACAGCGGCACGGTGATGCCTGGCTTCACCCATCTCCAGGCGGCGCAGCCGATCAGCTTCGCCCATCACCTGCTGGCCTATGTCGAGATGTTCGGGCGCGACCGCAGCCGCTTCCGCGACGCGCGGTGCCGGCTGAACGAATGCCCGCTGGGCTCGGCGGCGCTGGCCGGCACTCCCTACCCGATCGACCGCTTCATGACGGCCGAGGCGCTGGGCTTCAACCGGCCGACCGCCAACTCGCTGGACGCGGTGTCCGACCGCGACTTCGCGCTGGAATACCTGTCGGCGGCGTCGATCTGCGCCATGCACCTGTCGCGCTTCGCCGAGGAGATCGTGATCTGGTGCTCGGCCCAGTTCCGCTTCATCAAGCTGTCTGACGCCTTCACCACCGGCTCGTCGATCATGCCGCAGAAGAAGAACCCCGACGCGGCGGAGCTGGTGCGCGCCAAGGCCGGCCGGGTGATCGGCTCGCTCAACAGCCTGCTGATCGCGATGAAGGGGCTTCCGCTGGCCTATTCCAAGGACATGCAGGAGGACAAGGAGCCGGTGTTCGAGGCCGACGACACGCTGGCGCTCTGCATCGCCGCCATGGAGGGCATGGTGCGCGACATGCAGCCCAACGTCCCGGCGATGCGCGAGGCGGCCGACCGCGGCTTCCTCAACGCCACCGACCTCGCCGACTGGCTGGTGCGGGAGCTGGACATGCCCTTCCGCGAGGCGCACCACGTCACCGGCCGCGCCGTGAAGGCGGCGGAGGACCGGCGCGTCGGCCTGACCGACCTGACGCTGGAGGAACTCCAGGCGATCGAGCCGCGCATCACCGCGGCCGTCTATCCGGCGCTCAGCATCGAGGCGTCGCTGAACAGCCGGACCAGCTTCGGCGGCCCGGCCCCGGTCCGCGTCAAAGAGGCGGTGAAGGCCGCCCGGGAGCGTTTCCTGTGACCAGCCGTACCGTCACCCTGACGATCCTCGCCCTGGCCGGCGCGTTGGCGCTGGCCGGCTGCGGCAAGAAGCCGAGCTTCGTCGACAGCCCGCGCCCGGAAGGCCAGCCCGACCCGTTCCCGCGCAGCTATCCCAACCCAGACCTCGATCCGAAGCCCGGCAAGCCGGCCGGGTCCGGAGTGCAGTTCCCATGACCGCCCGCACCGGTTCGCCCAATGGTTCGCCCCCCAACGGCTCGGCGATGAGCGTCTTCGCCTATCGCGACGGCGTGCTGCATGCCGAATCGGTGTCGCTGGCGGATGTGGCGCGCGAGGTGGGAACGCCCTTCTACCTCTATTCCACCGCGGCGCTCGAATCCCACTACAACGCCTATGCCGGCGCCTTCGCCGGCCAGGATGCCGGCGTCTGCTATGCGCTGAAGGCCAACTCCAACCTCGCCGTCATCCGCACGCTGGCCCGGCTCGGGGCCGGCGGCGACGTGGTGTCGGTCGGCGAGATGACGCGGGCGCTGGCCGGCGGCATTCCGCCCGAGCGCATCGTCTTCTCCGGCGTCGGCAAGACCCGCGACGACCTGCGCGCCGCGCTGGAGGCCGGCATCCACCAGATCAACGTCGAATCGGTGCCGGAGCTGGAGGCGCTGAGCGAGGTGGCCTCGTCCCTGGGCGTGGAGGCTCCCATCGCCTTCCGTGTCAACCCGGACGTCGACGCCAAGACCCATGCCAAGATCGCCACCGGCAAGAAGGAGAACAAGTTCGGCATCGATTACGACCACGCGCGCGAGATCTACCGCCGCGCGGCGGCGCTGCCGGGCATCAAGCCGGTCGCCATCGCGGTCCATATCGGCTCGCAGCTGACCGACCTCGCCCCCTTCCGCGCCGCCTACGAGCGGGTCGCGGCCCTGCTCCACCAGCTGCGCGAGGACGGTCACGACATCCAGCGCCTCGACCTCGGCGGCGGGCTCGGCATCACCTACAGGAACGAGGCGCCGCCCGACCTGGCCGACTATGCCGCGATGGTGCGCTCCATCACCGGCAATCTCGGCTGCCGCATCACGCTGGAGCCGGGCCGCTCGCTGGTCGGCAACGCCGGCATCCTGGTCAGCCGCGTCATCTATGTGAAGCAGGGGCTGCACCGCCGCTTCGCCATCATCGACGCGGCGATGAACGACCTGATCCGCCCGTCGCTCTACGACGCCTACCACGGCATCGTCCCGGTCGCCGAGCCGGCCCCTGATGCCGGGCAGGAGCCCTACGACGTGGTCGGCCCGGTGTGCGAGAGCGGCGACACCTTCGCCGTGCAGCGCCCGCTGCCGCCGTTGGCCGACGACGATCTGGTCGCCCTGCTGTCGGCCGGCGCCTATGGCGCGGTGATGGCCTCGACCTACAACACCCGGCCGCTGGTGCCGGAGGTGCTGGTCAACGGCGACCGCTTCTCGGTCATCCGCCCCCGCCCGACGGTGGAGGAGATGCTGGCGGCGGAACGGATTCCCGACTGGCTGTAATACCTGCGGTCATCGATGATGACCGCAGGTATCCGCGCCGACTGGCGCGGCGGCGGCCCATGCCGCCGAAGCTCTCGATCCTGACAGTTCAGGATCGAGAGCCCGTGGTATACGGCCCGGATCGAGGGAATGAAACGCCGCGTCGTCTGTTGCTGCCCCATCGGCCGCTGTGCGAGACTGCCGATCGGGACTGCCGATCGGGACTCCCGATGGGGCCAAAGACGGAATGGCGAATTGAGTCTCCCGATACCGCAAGAGCAGGAAGCCGCCTTCTGGCAGGGCGGCGGCGGAATGGGCGAGCGGGTGCGCGCCCATGACTGGAGCGCCACGCCGCTGGGCGATCCCGGCCACTGGCCCCCGGCTCTGCGCACCACGGTCAGCATCGTCCTGAATTCGCACTTTCCCAAGGCCCTGGTCTGGGGTCCGGGTCTGGTCACCATCTACAACGACGCCTTCCGCCCGATCCTCGGAGCCAAGCCGGAGGCGCTCGGCCGCTCCTTCCGCGACGTCTGGGCGGAGGCCTGGGGCAGCATCGGCCCGCTCGCCGACCGCGCCTTCGCCGGAGAGGCGACCTTCATCGAGGATTTCCCCCTCGTCGTCGACCGCAACGGCGAGCCCGAGCAGGTCTGGTTCACCTTCTGCTACAGCCCGGTGCGGGACGAAAGCGGTGCGGTGGTCGGCATGATCGACACCGTGATCGAGACGACCCGGACCGTGTTGGCCCACCGGACGGCAGCCGAGTTGAATCAACGGCTGGAAGCCGAGGTCGAGCATCGGACGCGCGAACTGATGACGACGCAGAACGCGTTGCGCCAGAGCCAGAAGATGGAGGCGATCGGCCAGCTGGCCGGCGGCATCGCCCATGATTTCAACAACATGCTGGCCGTGGTCATCAGTGGCCTGAATCTGCTGCAGCGCCGCCTGGACCGCGGCGACACAAATGTCGGTGCCTATATCGACGGGGCGATGGACGGCGCGATGCGGGCGGCGGTCCTGACCCAGCGGCTGCTCGCCTTCTCCCGCCAACAGCCGCTTGCACCGGAGGTGCTCGACGCCAACGGTCTGGTGCGCGGCATGGAAGAGCTGCTGACCCGGACCTTGGGCGAAACCATCGGTATGGAGTTCGTCACCTCGGCCGGGCTGTGGGCCATCCACGCCGACCTCAACCAGCTGGAGAATGTCCTGCTGAACATGGCGGTCAATGCCCGCGACGCCATGCCGGACGGCGGCCGCCTGACCATCGAGACCGCCAACGTCCATGTCGACGACGCCTATGCGGCCGAAGCGGCGATCGAGCCCGGCCAGTATGTGCTGATCGCGGTCAGCGACACCGGGGCCGGCATGACGCCGGAGGTGCTGGCGAAGGCGTTCGACCCCTTCTTCACCACCAAGGAGGTCGGCAAGGGCACCGGCCTCGGGCTGAGCCAGGCCTTCGGCTTCGCCCGCCAGTCCGGCGGCCATGTCCGCGCCTATTCGGAGGTCGGCATCGGCACGACGTTCAAGCTCTATCTGCCGCGGTTCTTCGGCGACGCGCGGAAGGCTGCGCCCACGCCCCTGTCCCGGACGATCGTCAGCCCCACCGGCTCCCCGCGCGAGATCGTGCTGGTGGTGGAGGATGAGGAGCGGGTGCGCAACTTCACGGTCGAGACGCTGCGCGAGCTCGGCTATACCGTGCTGCACGCCTTCGACGGGCCGTCGGCGCTGGAGCTGATCGGAGGAGCGGCTGCGGATGGTTGGGGAGGCGATCCGGCGGGTGCCCCTGGCGGGAACGCGCCCCGCCAGGACGTGACCCTGCTGCTGACCGACATCGTCATGCCCGGCATGACCGGGCGCCAGCTGGCCGACGCGGCAAGGGCGATATTGCCGGATCTGAAGGTTCTCTACACCACCGGGTACAGCCGCAACGCCGTGATCCACAACGGGGTGCTGGATCCCGGCACGAACTTCCTGTCCAAACCCTTCGCCATCGACCAGCTGGCGGCCAAGGTGCGCAGCGTGCTGGACGCGCCGGACTGACGCCGGTCGCGTGAAGTCAGGCGGCGTGAAGTCAGGCGGCGGGGAGGGGCGGCGCGTCCGGCATGCTGGCGGAACCAGCCACGCGCTTCACGATGCCACTCCTGCCGCCGTCCGAACCCGCCCGGCCCTCCCCGGTCAGACGTCCAGGACCTGCCGGCTGTTCTTGACCACCAGCGCCTGGAAATAGGGACCGAGCTTGGCGTCGTCGAAACCGAAGGCCTGCTGGAACCGGCCGATCAGGTCGCGCTCGCCCTGCTCGGCCTCGCCGTCGGCCATGGCGCTGTCGATCATGTTCAGCAGAATGCACAGCCGCTGCTGCTCGTTCAGCCTGGGCGCGGCCTCGGCCAGGAAATTGTCAGGCGGGGTGCTGCGCGCAAATTTGAAGCAGCGGTCCAACTCCTCCCGCGTCGCATTGCGGCCGAGCACCGAGACCAGATGGCCGACCTCCTCCGGATCGATCTCGCCGTCCGATCCCATGCAGTAGATCAGCGATACGACCAGCGCACGCCGCGGAGTCACATCGAACGGCGCATTGCCCTTGAACACGTCGAACAAACCCATAGCAACCTCCCCAAAAGTTCGGATGTTCGCGCATTTGGGCCCATGGGATCAGGCATGCAAGATGGGGGACGGGCCGATTTTCGGCAGCGGCCCGGACAGCGAAGCGGATTGCGGAGCGGGCATCGGTACAAACCCTGAGCCACGCGCCATCGAATCGCACCACCGGCGGTGCCTGAACCATGATAATTTGAGTCTGAAGCATCAAGCCGCATCGCGCGCATCGTTCTCAATGGGGGATTTGTGGGACGCTTCGTCCGGGGCGCTCTGGTGGCCGCCGTCGTCGTCGCCGCCTTGGCAGGCAACGCGGCCAACAGGATCCATCACGACTACCAGGACACCCAGCAGCGCCGCTTCGCCATGGTCCGCGACATGGCGCGGCTGGTGGACGACCATGTCCACCGGACCGTGCGGACAGCCGACGTGGCGCTCGACCAGACTGCCGCGATGGTGGCGGAAGCCGGTGGACCGGCACGGGTGCGCGACCTGAAGCATTGGACGCGGCTGCGCGAATATGCCGCCCACATCGAGGGCGCCGATTCGGTCTGGATCTATGACGCCGACGGGCGCGCGGTGCTGGAATCGACCAGCTTTCCCAACCGTGCGGCGGCGTTCGCCGACCAGCAGGCCCTGCAGGCCCTGCGCAGCGGGGCGCGGATGCATATCGGATCGGCGTTGGCCGGCCGGATGGGAAGCCAGCCGCTGGCCTTCCCGGTGGCCCGGCCGCTGCACGACGACGAGGGGCGCTTCGTCGGCGTTGCGGTCGCGTCGATCCGGGTCGACCATCTGACCGACTTCTACACCATGCTGGGGTTCGAGTTCGACCCGCTGATCGGCGTCTACCAGCCCGATGGCGAAATCGTCGCCCGCCGGCCGGCGACCGAGACGTCGGTCGGCCGCTCGGTCGCCGGCGGCCAGCTGTTCCAGACCAAGCTGCGCGAGGCGCCGGAGGGGCAGTTCCTGCTGCCCTCGATGCTGGACGGCGTGACGCGCGTCGTCGCCTACCGCACGGTCCGCGACTATGGGCTGGTGGTGCTGACCGGCATCGGCCGGGACGAGGCGATGGCGGAATGGCGCGGCCGCAGCGTCCAGACCCTGGCGGAGGCCGTTATCGGCCTGCTGGCCATCCTGGCCGCCCTGGCCTGGGGATTGCGCTATCTCGATCGCGAACGCAAGGCCCAGGTGGCGCTGGCCGAGGCGCGCAGCGCCGTCGAACGGACCAGCGCCGAGCGCGACGAGAGCGCCCGGCTGGCCGCTGCCCTCAACCATGCCCGCGACATGGCGGAAACCGCGCGCAAGGCCGCCGAGGCGGCCAACCGTGCCAAGGGCGAATTCCTGGCCGGGTTGAGCCATGAACTGCGCACGCCGCTGAACGCCGTGATCGGCTTCGCCGACCTGATCGCCCGCGAGGCGGAGGGGCCGGTGGGCGCGCCGGTCTACCGCCAATATGCCGCCAATGTCCGCGATTCCGGCCAGCATGTGCTGGAGCTGATCAACGAGATCCTCGACCATGCGCGGGCGGAATCCGGCGCGCTGCGCATCGAGGAGGAGCGCTGCGACCTGGAGACCGCGGCGGATTTCGCAGTCCGCATGCTGACGCCGCGGGCCGAGCGGGCCGGGGTGCTGCTGTCGGCAGCCGTCGCCCCGGCGGCGCGCTACCTGCGCGGCGACGACCGGCGGCTGCGCCAGATCCTGCTGAACCTGATCGCCAACGGGGTGAAATACACGCCGTCCGGCGGGTCGGTGACCCTGGCGGCGATGCTGGAGGACGGCGTGCCGGCGATCCGCGTCATCGACACCGGCCTCGGCATCCCGGCGGAGGATCTGGACCGCGTGCTCGAGCCCTTCGCCCGGGTCGAGAGCGCCAGCCACCGCAAGATGGAGGGCGCCGGGCTGGGGTTGCCGCTGACCAAGCGGCTGGTGGAACTGCATGGCGGCACGCTGGCCCTGCGCAGCACGCTGGGCGTCGGCACCACGGTGACGGTGCGCCTGCCCGCAAGCCGGCTGCTGCCGCCGGGAGCCGGCGCCGCACGGACGGAGGGCGGCACGGCAGCGGTCCAGTCCGGCGCCCTCTCCCAGTCCACCATCGCCGCCACCTCCGGCTTGGCCCCGGTGCCGCTCTCCATCCTGCTGGTCGACGATGACCCGACGGTGCGCGACATCGTTGCCGGGCTGCTGCGCGGCTGGGGGCATCGGGTAATCGTGGCCGCCAACGCCAACGAGGCGCTGGTGGTGCTGGACGGGCCCGAGGCGCTGGACCTGATGCTGAGCGACGTCGTCATGCCGCCGGGCATGGACGGCACCGAACTGGCGCGGCAGGCCGCGCGCATGCGCCCCGGCCTGCCGGTTCTGCTGGCGTCGGGCTTCGCCGCCCACGCCGTCGGCAACCCGGCCGCCCTCGGCCCCGACGTGGGGATGATCGCCAAGCCCTTCGCCATCGAGGAACTGCGCCTGCAGCTGTCCCGCATCGCCGGCCAGCGCCCCGCCCCCAAGACCGCCAATCCAGCGGCCAATCCAGTCGCCGGCCCTGCCTCCATTCCGGCCCCTTCCGCGCCGCGACCGGCCCGGGCGGCGCGCCTGCTGATCGCCGAGGATCTGGCGATCAATCGCGAGTTGCTCGCCGCCCTGTTCCGCGACAGCGGCTATGACGTCGACCTGGTTGCCGACGGTGCGGCGGCGGTGGAGGCGGTGCGGACCGGCGACTACGACATGGTGCTGATGGACGTGATGATGCCGGGCGTCGACGGGCTGGAGGCCAGCCGGACGATCCGCGCGCTGCCGCCGCCGCGCGGCGACCTGCCGATCCTGGCGCTGACCGCCGGCTCGTCCGACGAGGAGCAGCGCCAATGCCGCGAAGCCGGCATGGACGGGCACATCGGCAAGCCCTATGACCGGGAAATCCTGTTGAGCCAGATCGCCCGCCGGCTGGCCGCCAACCGGAACCGGACCGGCACGGCCTGAGAGAGACCGCCGCCTTGGAGTACTTCCCGCCCCCGCCTCGGGGAAGGCGGAAAGCCGGCGGGAAAGCCGTCAGGGCTGTTCGAACACCTGCGGGAAATGGGCGAGCCGCCGGCCGAACAGGCCGTGCAGGCCGTCGGTCATGGCCGGCGTCGACCCGACTGGAGCCGATGCCGGCGCGGTCGCCGGTTCCATCGCCGGGACGGCGGTCAGCCCGCGCGCCGCAGCCGCACGGGCGCGGCGTTCGGCCTTCTCGGGCGGCGCATAGAAATGCAGGGTCAGTTGGCCGTCGGCTTCCGCCGCATAGGGCAAGCCGGGAACCGTCCGGCGTTCGGTGCCGGGAAGCACATACTGCTCACCTTGGTCGGTGCGTTCTATATGCGGCATGACCGGTATCCTGTCTCCACAAGATCGATCCTGCCGTTCCCGCCCTTGCGGGTCAAGGCCGCGATGACATCCGGCGGGTCGGGGACGGCGGGTTTTCCGTTCGCCCCGTGTTCGCACCGTGTTCCCCCGGGCCCTTCCCTTGCCCGCCCCCGATTCGCTTCCCGATTCGCCGCCCCGGCAGGCGACCGCTTACGGACGCAGGATGCCAGACACCAGGAAATAGGAGAGCCAGGCGACGATGCCGGAGGCGGGAATCGTCAGCACCCAGGCCCAGACGATTCGGCCGGCCAGCCCCCAGCGCACCGCCGAGGTGCGGCGGGCGGAGCCGACGCCGACGATGGCGCCGGTGATGGTGTGGGTGGTCGACACCGGAATGCCGAGCCAGGTCGCCCCGAACAGGGTGATGGCGCCGGCGGTCTCGGCGCAGAAGCCCTGATAGGGCTTCAGGTCGGTGATGCGCGAGCCCATGGTGCGGACGATGCGCCAGCCGCCCATCATGGTGCCCAGCCCCATTGCCGCCTGGCAGGCGATGATGACCCAGAAGGGAACGTGGAAGCTGTCGCCCAGCATGCCCTGGCTGAACAGCAGAACGGCGATGATGCCCATCGTCTTCTGCGCGTCGTTGCCGCCGTGGCCCAGGCTGTAGAGCGCCGCCGAGACCAGCTGGAGATGGCGGAACTGCCGGTCGACCGCGAAGGGCGGGGCGCGGCGCAGCAGCCAGGACACCACCAGCATCAGCAGCAGGGCCAGCAGCAGGCCGATGCCGGGCGACAGCACGATGGCCACCGCGGTCTTGGTGAAGCCGCTGGCGATGATGGCGCCGACCCCCGCCTTGGCGATGCCGGCCCCGGCGATGCCGCCGACCAGCGCATGGGACGAGGAGGAGGGCAGCCCCAGCCACCAGGTGATCAGGTTCCAGCCGATGGCGCCGATCAGCGCCGCCAGGATCACCGCCGGGTCCATCACCAGCGGATCGACCAGCCCGGTGCCGACCGTGGTGGCGACATGCAGGCCGAAGAACAGGAAGGCGATGAAATTGAAGAAGGCCGCCCACAGGACGGCCAGCTTGGGGGACAGCACGCGGGTCGACACCACGGTGGCGATGGAGTTCGCCGCGTCGTGCAGTCCGTTGATGAAGTCGAAGGCGAGCGCCACGAAGACGATGACGATGATCGCCGGCAGACCGAGTTGCAGGGCCTCCATTACCGCCGCCTCACACCTGGTCGAGCGTGATGCCCGCGACCAGGTCGCCGACGTCGTCGCACCGGTCGGTCACCGCCTCCAGCATCTCGTACAGCTCGCGCCGGCCGAGGAAGGCGATCATGTCCGGCTTCTCCGCGATCAGCGCCTTCAGCGCGTCGCGCAGCACGTCGTCGGCCTCGTCCTCCAGGTCGGACAGCCGGCCGCAGAGATGGTCGATCCGCTCCGCATTGCGGGCGATGGCACCCAGGAGCGGCATCAACTCCACCAGAACGTCCGCCTGCTGGCGGATCAGCGCGACGAAACGCCGCATCGGCTCGTCGAAGGCTTCGACGCCATAGAGGCCGGCATGGCGCGGCACCTCGTCCATCAGGTCGATGGCATCGTCCAGCGCGTTGATCAGCGACAGGATGTCCGAGCGGTCGAATGGGGTGATGAAGGCGCGGTGCAGGTCGCGCCCGGCATCCTTGGCGATGCGGTCGGCATCCTTCTCCACCCGTTTCAGCGCCGCGACCTTCTGCGGACGCTCGTCCGGCGCGGACTCCATCACCGCTTCCAATGCGATGGCGGCTGCGGCGATGTGGCGGGCCTGCTCGACGAACTGGTCGACGAAGCGTTCCTCCTTCGGCATCAGCGAACGGAATGCGCGCAGCAGCATGGGACGGTGTCTCGCGTGGACTGTACGAAATTTCGGCTGCTCTTAGCACGCTTCGCCGGGCAGTGCAGCGGCGGCATGTCATGTAAATGCCATGAAACAGTCATCTGGTAACAAAATCGCCACAGGTCGTTGCCTGATGCCGCGTTTCCCGCCGCCGGCGGGGCGGGTCCGCCCCTGGGCGCTCCGCCATGGAAAGGAAGGCCGCGCCACCCCAGATCCCAGGCAGATATCCGCCTATCGGCCCCACCCGACCGCAGGTTCCCCCCGCAATGACGTGCCCGCCCCTTCCGCTACGCCGCCTTGTCTTGCCGGCTCTGCTGCCGGCCCTCTTGCTGGCCCCCCTGCTGGCAGCGGCGCCGCTGCACGCCCAGCCGGCCGGCGATGCCGCCGCCGGACGCTGCAGCCCCACCGTCTCGGCCGCGCTCGGCACCTGGGACGCCGGTCTGGCGACCGCGGAGCTGTTCGGCGACAGGGCGGTAGCGCTCGCCCGCGAGAAGGGCCGGGAGTATCTGCTGCCGCTGCTGGGCATCGACCCCAAGACGGCACAGCCCGATGCCAACGGCAGCGGCACCACCGACGACGTCGGCCGCGCGCTGGAGGAAAGCCGCGACGACCCCGAACGCCGCGCCGCACTCTGCGCCGCCATCACCCGCGCCGCCGACGAGGCGAAGACCACCGCCGGCGCCGGCCTCGACGCGCTGAGGCGCGCGCTGGACAACTGGCAGCTGACCCCGGCGCCGGCCACGCCCCCCGCCGCACCGGCTCCGGCTCCGGCTCCGTCGAAGCAGGACGGGCTGATCCGGATCTGAGCCGGCCCTGCCCAACCCCCTCGCGATGTGCAAAACCGCATCCGGCGCAAGAGGGGATTGCCGCGTGAGCCGGCAGGAATTTGCCGCGTCTGCCCCGCGAAACGGTCACAGGCGGAATAAACCGGTCCACCCTATGTTTACGCCCGCAGAGGCCACCCGCGTCACGCCCCTTCTCCAGGGGCGCCGCGGGTCGAAGGGCCACCATGCGGCGGAACTGCCGGAACGCCCGTCTTGACACGAATGCCCATTTGTCACAGACGAACGTCATAGGCACCGTTGTAGCGGCCGGTCCGAAGGTCTAATCTGTCAGTGTCCCCAACCAATTCCCGAACATGGGAAGGTGCCATCCATGAATCTGCACAGTCTGGCCAGCGACATGGTGAATACCGCTCTGGCCTGTGAAAAGGCGCTCCCCGGTCGGGCGAACGCCGACGAACACGATCTCGCCCGGCACATCCTGGTCGAACCCGACCATGCCTGGCACGTTTGCGAGACCTATGCCCGCGCCGTGCGCATCCCGGTCGAACAGCTCCCGGTCAGCCAGCTGCGTGGTCTCATCAGCGACATCGTCCTGTCGAAGCTTCCCCGTTACGACTGAGTTTCTCGATCCCAGGGCCGGCCCCGTATCCGGCCGATGGCCGGAACGATCCGGGTTCTTCAAATCCCGCCAATCCCTGTTCCGTGGTGCCACCATGGCGATCGAGCTTCATTCCTTTACCGTAACGCTGGCCGTCGCGGATGCGACCGGATGCGCCAGTGCAGCCGAACACCGTGCCCGCGTCTGGAAGGCCGTGTCCGACCTGTCCGCCGCCGTCCGCAATGCGGGCATGGCGACCGAGGCCCGCTTCCGCGGCCAGGACCGCCAGGGCCATGTCCTGTTCGAGGCGACCGACACCGGTGCCGCCTTCCTGCGCGCCCTGCCCGCCATCGCCCGCGTCGACGACGCCCGCATGAATGGCGGACGCGTGCAGCTCCGTCACTGACGGAAACTCCGCCGGTTTCATGAGAAAAGCCCGTCGCTCCGATCCGGGGCGGCGGGCTTTTCGTCGTCCGATTCCCTTTTTACCTCGGCCGGTCGTCCCGGCTGCTCGCGTCCGGTGTCCCGCGGCCGCTGTCCAGCCTTCAGCGCGCCCGGTGGCGCAGGGGGCGGACGTTGCTTTCGGTCTCGACCTCGTCGGTCGGGCGCACCTTCTTGAGCTGCACGATGAAACGCTCGGCACCGTTCTCCATGACGGCGATGCCGGTCAGCCCATGCGCCCAGTCGCAGGGAACGACGTGGATTTCCTTGATGGTGGCGGTGCCGGCCGCAAGCTCCGCACGGTCCAGGACCACGTCCCCGACCCGGAACCCCAAATAGGCGTCGATCAGCATTCTCTTGGGCGTCCGTCTTCCGTTTCTGGCCACGCACCGGGTCCGGCATCGCGGCCGGACTTCCCATACGATGGACCATCTTGCCACAGATTGGGCCGCAAGCGACGCTTTCCCAGCGGCATCGACGCAGTAAACCGATGGGGCCCCGTTTTGTCGCGGGGGGAGCGGTGCGGAAGCGGCCGTCCCCGTCCGAGGGAGGAGACGGAAACGACCGCTTCGGCGCGTCCCCTTGCAGGCCGGAACCCGCTTCGGGAGCCGGGAACGCCGGCCGCCGCAGCAGCGGCGACCGCGACGGCGGCGTCCGGCACCGACAAGTTAGTTCAACAAACGAATGATCCGCTCCCCCTACCTTCGTTCAGAGCTGCATAGTTTTTGGGCAACAGCGGGGCGGGGCATTGTTGGCGGCGGCGGCATTGGGCTAGGGTCGGGGAACCGTCCCGTCCCGCCGCCCAGTCGGCGCCGTTTGCCGGCGCCGTTTGCCGGCGCCCCTTGCCGGGCGGGCGAGGGGTGCAGTTCCGCGAGAGGTCCGTCCGTCGTGCAGAGTTGGCTGGTGCTGGCCGTGTCGGCGGCCTATCTGGGGGTGCTGTTCGCCATCGCCTGGTGGGGCGACCGGCGGACGGCGGGCGGCACGCTGGTCGCGGCGTCCTCGCGCTCGGCCGGCCTCCTCTACGCCCTGACTCTGTGCATCTACAACACCAGCTGGAGCTTCTACGGCTCGGTCGGGCGGGCGTCGGCCAGCGGGTTCGATTTTCTGCCGATCTATCTGGCGCCGATGATCCTGCTGCTGGTCGCCCGGCCGGTGCTGACCAAGACCATCGCCATCACCAAGGCGCAGAACGTCACCTCGATCGCCGACTTCATCGGCGCCCGCTACGGCAAGAGCCAGGCGGTGGCGGCGCTGGTGACGCTGACCGCACTGGTCGGGGTGCTGCCCTACATCGCCTTGCAGCTGAAGGCGGTGGCGGCCAGCTTCGACGTGCTGACGGCGCCGGCCCTGTCCGGTCCGGGGCCGCAGCCGCCGATCTGGGGCGATACCGCCTTCGCGGTCGCGCTGTCGATGGCGCTCTTCACCATCCTGTTCGGCGTCCGCCACATCAACGCCAGCGAGCATCACCGCGGCCTGATGCTGGCCATCGCCTTCGAGAGCCTGGTAAAGCTGACCGTCTTCCTGGCGGTGGCGGCCTTCATCGTCTGGGGCATGTTCGACGGCTACACCGACCTGATCGCGAGGCCGCAGGCCGAACCGCTGCTGTCACCCGACTTCACCGATCCGACCTGGTGGTCGAACACGGCGATCTCGATCATCGCCTTCCTCTGCCTGCCGCAGATGTACCATGTCATGACGGTGGAGAACGACAACCCCCGCCACCTGCGCGCCGCCGCCTGGATGTATCCCACATATCTGGTGGCGCTCAGCGCGCTGATGATTCCCATCGCCGTCGCCGGCCTGGTGACGTTCGGAGAGGGAGGGATCAACCCCGACACCTACATGATCACCCTGCCGATCGCCGCCGGGGCCGGCGGCTTCAGCCTGCTGTCCTTCATCGGCGGCCTGTCGGCGGCCACCGGCATGGTCATCGTCGCCGCGGTGTCGCTCAGCACCATGCTGTGCAACGACGTGGCGATGCCGCTGCTGCTCAGCCGCCCGCGCTTCGCCGCCCGCGTCGGCCGGCGCGACATGGTGGGCACGCTGCTGCTGGTGCGGCGACTGTCGGTGCTGGGCATCCTGCTGCTCGCCTATGTCATGCACCGGCTGGTCGACCGCGACTATCCGCTGACCGTCATCGGCCTGTTGTCCTTCGTCGCGGTGGCGCAGTTCGGCCCGGCCTTCTTCGGCGGGCTCTACTGGCCGCGGGCCAACCGGGTGGGGGCGCTGGCCGGTCTGGGCGCCGGCTTCCTGCTGTGGGTCTACACGCTGCTGGTGCCGTCGATGGCACGCATCGTGCCGGTGCCGGACGCCTTCCTCGACCACGGACCCTGGGGCATCGGCTGGCTGCGGCCGCAGGCGCTGTTCGGGATCGAGGGGCTGGACCCGATCTCCCATGCCAGCCTGTGGAGCCTGCTCGCCAACACGATCGCCTTCGTCGCCGGATCCCTGCTCGCCCGGCCCAGCGCGGTGGAGCGCAGCCAGGCCGTCGCCTACACCACCGCCACCCCGGACGAGGAGGACGAGGACGCCCCCAACGCCCCGGCGGGACTGGCGGATCTGCGGGCGCTGGCCATCCGCTTCGTCGGGGCGGAGCGCGGCAACGCCGCCTTCGACGCCTACACCGCCCCCTATCCCGGCCGGAGCGGCCTGCCCCCTGCCGCCGGCGGCAAGCGGCAAACCGGCCCGGCCGACCTCGACGCCGTACGCTTCACCGAGACGCTGATCGCCGGCGCCATCGGGGCGGCGTCGGCGCGGGTGGTGATGGCGGCCTCGCTCCAGGGACGCTCGCCCAACGGCCGCTCGCTGTCGCGCGGCGACGCCATGGCGATGCTGGACGAAGCGTCGGAGGCGCTGCGCTTCAACCGAAAGCTGTTGCAGGCAACCCTGGAGAATATCGGCCAGGGCATCTGCGTGATCGACGCCGACCACCGCATCGCCGCCTGGAACCATCGCTATCTGGAACTGCTCGACCTGCCGGCCGACATGGTGCGGGTGGGCGTGCCCTTCGCCGAGCTGATCCGCTTCAACACCGGGCGCGGCGAATACAGCGCCCACGACATGAAGGCGCTGCTGATCAACCGCGACACCGCGACCATGCAATGGCCCTACCGCTACGAACGCCGCAGGCCCGACGGCACGGTGCTGGAGATCGTCGCCAACCCGCTGCCGGAGGGCGGCTACGTCTCCACCTACACCGACGTGACCGAGCGCTACCGCGCCGCCGAGGCGCTGCGCGAGGCGAACGAAAGCCTGGAGCATCGGGTGCGGGAGCGCACCGACGACCTCCAGCAGGCGAAGGCCGAGGCCGAGGCGGCGAACGCCAGCAAGACCCGCTTCCTCGCCGCAGCCAGCCACGACCTGTTGCAGCCGCTGAACGCCGCCCGCCTGTTCGTCTCGGCGCTGGAGGAGAGCATGCGGGAGCCGCTGCCGACGGCGGGCCAGCGCACGGCCGAATGCGGCATGATCGACAACGCCGCCGCCTCGCTGCGCTCGACCGAGATGCTGCTGGGCGGGCTGCTCGACATCTCCTCGCTCGACGCCGGCAATGTCCGGGTGCAGCTGCGCAGCTTCGCCATCGACGAGCTGCTGGGCGGGCTGGGGGTGGAGTTCTCCGCCCTGGCGCAGGAACGCGGGCTGACGCTGAAGGTGGTCGGCTGCGGCGCGGTGGTGCGGTCCGACCCGCAACTGCTGCGCCGGGTCCTGCAGAACTTCCTGTCCAATGCCATCCGCTACACGCCGAGCGGCCGGGTGCTGCTGGGCTGCCGGCGCCGAACCTCCGCCCATGGCAATCCCCTGCAGGGGGACCGGCTGCGCATCGAGGTGTGGGACACCGGCCCCGGCATCCCCGAAGCCAAGCGCCGCGAGGTGTTCGAGGAGTTCCGCCGGCTGGGCGGCGAGAACGGTGCCGGCACCCCGCCGGGACGATTCGAGGACAAGGGGCTCGGCCTCGGCCTTGCCATCGTCGACCGCATCGCCCGACTGCTCCGCCATCCGGTGACGCTGCGCTCAACCGTCGGGCGCGGCACCGGCTTCTCGGTCGAGGTACCGATGGAGCGGGCGCGGGCCGCCCCGGTCGACCGGCCGGCCGCCAGCCCGGCCGCCGCCCTGTCGGCCGGGCTGCTGGTGCTGTGCATCGACAACGAGGAGCCGATCCTGCAGGGGCTGCGCGCCCTGCTCGGCCAATGGGGCTGCCGGGTGGCGACCGCGTCCGACGTCGCCGGGGCGCTGGCGGCGCTCGCCCCCTTCGACGGCGTGCTTCCCGACGTGGTCTGCGTGGATTATCACATCGGCGTCGGAGGCGGCGGCGAGCAGACGGGGCTTGCGGTTCTGGAACGGTTGCGGGAATTGTGGGACCGTCCGGTCAAGGGGCTGCTGCTGACCGCCGACCGCTCCGAAGCGGTGCGGGCCGAGGCGGAGCGTTGCGGCTGCGGCGTGCTCTACAAGCCGGTGAAGCCGGCATCGCTGCGCCGCTTCCTCAATGGGGCGGCGCTGCAAACGTCGGCATTGCAAACGTCGGCTGTGACCGAACGATAAGGCCGGAACCGGGCAAAAAGCCGGGCGGCCGCACAAGGGGGGAGCGGAAGCCATGGCTGGGGAAACCGCCGCAGGAGCCGCGTCGGACGATGCGACCATCGTCATCGGCGACGATCATCCGCTGGTCCAGGCGGCGCTGCGCGACGCGCTGGGCCGGGCGATGCCGGGGGTGCGGGTGATCGAATGCCCGGACCTCGACTCGGTGATGACCGCGGTGGGGGAGCGGCCGGACGAGATCGACCTCGTGCTGCTCGACCTCAACATGCCGGGCACCCACGGCTTCGCCGGGCTGTTCCTGATGCTTGCCCACCATCCGACCGTGCCGGTCGCCATCCTGTCGGCGCTGCAGGATTCCGACACCATCCGCCGGGCGCTGGCCTACGGCGCGTCCGGCTACATCCCGAAATCGCTGTCGATGCAGGCGATGGCCGACGCCATCCGGGCGATCCTGTCCGGCGAGACCTGGGCGCCGCCCCTGTCCGCCGCCTCATCGGAAGCCGACGAGGCCGAGGCCGCGCGCCGCTTCGCCTCCCTCTCGCCGCAGCAGCTGCGCATCCTGACCATGATCGTCGACGGCAAGCTGAACAAGCAGATCGCCGGCGACCTGAACGTGTCGGAACAGACGGTCAAGGTCCATGTCTCCAGCATCCTGCGCAAACTGAACGTGGTCAGCCGCACCCAGGCCGCCGTCGTCGCCGGCCGGCTGGCGGTGGGCGGCGACGTGCTGCGGTAGGGTTAGCAGGGTGCGGAAAAACCATTTTGCTGCTGCGGTCGGGTTCTTTCCGGCAATCTCGCGTCAAGACCTTGCAAGATACCACCAGTATCTTGCTTCGGCCTTTCCTAATCTTGCCGAAAATCCCCCTCCCTCGCGACGCAAAAGCCTTTTTCCGCACCCTGTTAGAGCCGCGACGCCAACGCGAGCTGCGCACCGAAGCCGATCAGCACACTGCCGAAGCTCCAGCGCTGAATGCGGTCGACCATGCGGTGCCGGGCGCTCAGCTCCGCCAGCGCGGCGCCGGCCAGTGCGTACAGCGTGTCGAATGCCAGCCCGATGGCGACCAGGAGACTGCCGAGCCACAGGAATTGTCCGCCGATACCGCCCGTTCCGGCATGGACGAACTGCGGCAGCAGGACCGAACAGAACAGCAGCGCCTTCGGATTCAGCAAATTCGTCAGCAGCCCGCGCAGGACGGCACTGCGGCAGGGCATCGCTTCAGTCCTTCCTCCTCCCCCTAGCACTCTCCCTCCCCCTCCCATTGCCGCCGGGTGGCCGGGACCAGCCGTGAGACTCGGCATGCGCAGGATGCCCACGCCGAGCCACACCAGATAGGCGGCCCCTGCGAGGCGGATCAGGTCGAACGCCCAGGGAGCGGCGCGCAGCACCGCCGCCAGTCCGAGGGCGGCCAGCGCCACATGGGCCGAGCGCGCCAGGCCCAACCCCAGCGCGACCGCCATCGCCGGGCGGCGCCCCGCCCGCGCGCCGGTCTGAATCACCAGCAGCATGTCCGCTCCCGGCACCAGATAGGCGACGGCCAGCGCGCCGACGAAGATCGAAAGCTCCTGCATGTCCGCCTCCGGGATCGGGATCGAGGGTCGGACCTGACTCTAGCGAGGATCGTGCCGGCAAGTCCTTGCGAGTTGCGCTTTCAAACGGCGGCTTTGTGGCTGATCATGCCATCGAAGCTTTCTGACGGAGCGATTCATGCCAAATGTGAAGTTCGACGGTATCGACCGGCGCATTCTTGCCGCCTTGCAGCGGGAGGCCCGGCTGACCAACGTGGAGCTTGCCGACGAGGTCGGGCTGTCGCCCTCGCCCTGCCTGCGCCGGGTTCGCATCCTGGAGGAGGCCGGCGTCATTTCCGGCTACCACGCGGCGCTCGACCGCAAGGCGCTCGGGCTTGGCCTGACGGTGTTCGTCGGGATCAAGGTCGAACGCCACCACGACGTTCAGGCGACCGCCTTCCGCGAAGCGGTCAAGACCCTGCCGGAAGTCGTGTCCTGCCATCTGGTATCGGGGGAATCCGACTTCCTGCTTCAGGTGGTGGTGCCCGATCTCGCCGGCTACGAGCGCTTCCTGCTGGGTACGCTGCTGAAGCTGCCGGGTGTGGCGGATATCCGCAGCAACTTCGCGATCCAGACGGTCAAGGCCGGCGGCGCCCTGCCGCTCGATCATCTGCCACCCTCCTCCACATCCTCATGACCGGTGGGCACCGGCACGGATTGTCGGTATCGTTCACCATACGTACTCGAATTCTGGCCTGTACCCCCCAGGATTTGCTAATCTCGTCCCTTGTCCGGAACGAGAGCCCCAGCCCCGATGACCGTTTCCCTGGACAGCGTCTGCCGCGATTGCGCCGCCGCCCTGCCGGGCCCGATATCGGGTGAGGTGACGCGCTGCCCGAAATGCGGCAGCCGGCGGCTGTTCCGCCATGCCGAGCTGCACAGCCTGTCCATCGGCCACATCGACTGCGACAGCTTCTATGCCACGGTGGAGAAGCGCGACCGGCCGGAGCTGGCGAGCCGGCCGGTGATCGTCGGCGGCGACGACCATCGCGGGGTGGTGGCGGCCTGCTGCTATGTGGCGCGGATATCCGGGGTGCGCTCCGCCATGACGATCCGCGAGGCGCTGGACCGCTGTCCCGACGCCACCATCATCCGGCCGGACATCGCCAAATACCGGGCGGTCGGCCATCAGGCCCGCGCGATCATGGAGGCCTTCACCCCGCTGGTCGAGCCGATCAGCATCGACGAGGCCTATCTCGACCTGACCGGCGTCGAGGAGCGCCTCAGCATCAGCCCGGCGCAGGCGCTGGTGGAGATCGTCCGGCGGTTCGAGGGCGAGCTGCGCATCACCGCGTCCATCGGCCTCAGCCACAACAAGCTGCTGGCGAAGATCGCGTCCGACCTCGACAAGCCGCGCGGCTTCTCGGTGCTGGGCCGGGCGGAAGCGGCGGCCTTCCTGGCGCCCAGGCGGGTCACCATCCTGTGGGGCGTCGGCCCGGCGCTGGAGCGCAGGCTGTTCGCCGACGGCATCACCCGGGTCGGCGACCTGCAGGACAAGGACGAGCATTGGCTGGTCAAGCGCTACGGCGCCATGGGCCGGGTGCTGTTCACCTATGCCCGCGGCGAGGATTCCCGCCGGGTGAGCCCCGAATCGGTCAGCAAGAGCATCTCGTCGGAGGAAACCTTCGACTGGGACGTCACCGCCCTGCCCGCCCTGGCGCAGGAGCTGCGCCCGCTGGCCGAGAAGGTCGCCCGCCGGCTGGAGCGCGAGGGGCTGCTCGGCCGCAGCGTGGTGCTGAAGCTGAAGACCAGGGATTTCCAGCAGCTCACCCGCTCCCGCCGGGTCGAGCCCACCTGTGCCGCCGACGTCATCCTGGCCGCCGGCATGGCCCTGCTGGAGCGCGAGGTGGACGGCCGCGCCTTCCGGCTGATCGGCATCGGCTGCACCGACCTGACCCACCCTGAAACCGCGCCCGACCCGGAACTGGATCTGTTCGGCTGAGGAGGGGTCAGTCGGCCGACTGTTCCAGCTCCGGCAGGCTGCCCGGCCTGACCACGCTGCGGATGGCGAAGCTCGACTGGATGCGCACCACGCCGGGCAGGCGCGACAGGGAATCCTTGTAGATGCGGTCGTAATCGGCCGGATCGCGCGCCACCACCCGCAACAGGTAATCCGAACTGCCCGACAGCAGGTAGCATTCCCGCACCTCCGGGCAGCGGCGGACGGCGGCATCGAAGCGGCGCAGATACTCGTCGGTCTGCCGCTCCAAGGTGATGTGGACGATGACGGTGACCGTCCGCTCCTCGTCCGCCGTCTCGATGATCGCGGTATAGCCGCGGATCACGCCGGAATGTTCCAGCATGTGCAGGCGGCGCAGGCAGGCCGAGGGCGACAGCCCGACCTCCGCCGCCAGCTTGGCGTTGCTCATCCGGCCGTCCTTGCGGAGCAGGCGCAGGATCTTGTGGTCCAGGGCGTCCAGGGCGTGCATGCAACTTTATTCGAAGATGTGGAGGATCATGCGGAAGCTGCACCATATTATGGGGGATTCATGCAAGGCTTTGCAGAGATTCGCCTGGTTCGTCGGCCGTATAGTGATTTTATTGAGACAATCAGCAAAACAGAATGTTTCGTCCGATACCAGTCCGGTTCGGACGGCAACTTCACTTGGCGGTTCGGATCGGGGAGATCTGGCATGGTCACGCGCATCGGCGTTCCCAAGGAAATCAAGAACCACGAGTACCGTGTCGGCCTGACGCCGGCCTCGGTCCGCGAACTGGCGGCTGACGGCCATGCCCTGCTGGTGCAGAGCGGCGCCGGGGCCGAGATCGGCTTTTCCGACGAGGCCTACCGCGCCGCGGGGGCCAGGATCGCCGGCAGCGCCGAAGAGCTGTTCGCGGAGGCCGACCTTATCGTGAAAGTGAAGGAGCCGCAGCCGGCGGAATGTCGCAGGCTTCGGCCGGATCAGGTGCTGTTCACCTATCTGCATCTCGCCCCCGATCCCGAACAGACGCGGCTGCTGATGGACAGCGGCTGCACCGCCATCGCCTACGAGACGGTAACCGACCAGACCGGCCGCCTGCCGCTGCTGGCGCCGATGTCGGAGATCGCCGGCCGCATGGCCATCCAGGTCGGCGCCGTGGCATTGCAGAAGAGCAACGGCGGCTCCGGCATCCTGCTGGGCGGGGTGCCCGGGGTGCTGCCGGGCAAGGTGCTGGTCATCGGCGGCGGCGTGGTCGGCGCCAACGCCGCCCGCATGGCGATGGGGCTGGGGGCCGATGTGACCATCGCCGACCGGTCGGTGCCGCGGCTGTCCCAACTCGACGACCTGTTCGGGCCGCTGCTGAAGACCGCCTACGCCTCCGCCGACGCGCTCGACCGGCTGGTCGCCGATGCCGATCTGGTGGTCGGCGCCGTGCTGGTGCCGGGCGCCGCCGCGCCCAAGCTGGTGCGCCGCGACCAGCTGTCCGGCATGCGCCGCGGCTCGGTGCTGGTGGATGTCGCCATCGACCAGGGCGGCTGTTTCGAGACCAGCCACGCCACCACCCATTCCGACCCAACCTATGTGGTGGACGGCATCGTCCATTATTGCGTCGCCAACATGCCGGGCGCCGTCGCCCGCAGCTCGACCGAGGCGCTGAACCACTCCACCCTGCCCTTCGTCCAGGCACTGGCCGGCAAGGGCTGGAGGCGGGCGCTGGCCGAGGATCCGCATCTGCTCGCCGGGCTGAACGTTCAGGCCGGCCGACTGACATATCGTGCGGTGGCGGACGCGCTAGACCTGCCTTTCACCGACCCGCGGACGGCGGTCGCCGGATGATGTGAACAGCTGTTGACAAGGAACTGAACGAAATTTCATCAAATGCCAGTTCGAGGAAATTTTGGTCGGAAACCCCATCACGGACCGGAACGTTTGTTGTTTTTTTCGCCCGCCGGAAAGAGAGTGTTGCGCACACGGATCAAGTTGCTTTACCTGTCTGTCACAAGAAAAAAGGTAGCATCTGCAACCGGTGCTTAAGTGCCGGGGCCAAAGATCAAGAACAGTTTTGAACAGGGTAAGGCTCGGCGCCTTGCGCCGACTGTTGCGCCGATTGGGCTGGGCTGGACGGTCGTTCCGTCCGCCCCGGCCGATTCACAACGACATGCCCGGCAGCGATGCCGGTGGGGACGCCACGGCCGCAAGCCGTGCCGCGCAAGGGGGAGCTGTTTTGCATGATCGATCGCCGGAAATCCGTTCGGGTGCGGGACCGCGCCCCGGTGACGTCATCGCATATGCGCTCCATGCCGGATCGGAAGCCGCCGTATCCCCTGCATAGCGTTTGACCGCAACTCCACCGGATCCGGGCAGGACCCGGCATCCGGTGGAGTTGCGGCATGGAACCGGGTGCGGCGGCGGGATTCCAAGCGTCCCCTGCCTCGGTCCTGGATGTTCTCCCCCGTTCATCCGGATCGGAACTCCGCCGCCGCACACGGCTTTAATCCTGTCCGCAAAGTTCGAGACATGTTCTGAGCGACTGCTTATTCGGTGTACTGGGAGACTGGGAGAAGCCTGCCTGATGGATTATTTCATACAGCAATTGATCAACGGCCTGTCGCTCGGGGCGATCTACGGCCTGATCGCGATCGGCTATACGATGGTGTACGGCATCATCGGGATGATCAACTTCGCCCATGGCGAGATCTACATGATCGGTGCCTTCGTGGCGCTGATCACCTTCCTGGCGATCGGGGCGCTCGGCATCACCTGGGTGCCGCTGGCGCTGCTGATCATGCTGGTGGCCTCGATGCTGTTCACCAGCGTCTATGGCTGGACGGTCGAGCGCATCGCCTACCGGCCGCTGCGCTCCTCGCCCCGGCTGGCGCCGCTGATCTCGGCGATCGGCATGTCGATCTTCCTGCAGAATTACATCCAGATCCTCCAGGGCGCCCGCTCCAAGCCGCTGCAGCCCATCCTGCCCGGCAACCTCACCCTGATGGACGGTGCCGTCTCGGTCAGCTACGTCCGGCTCGCAACCATCGTCATCACCCTCGTCCTGATGGTCGGCTTCACCATCCTGATCAACCGCACCTCGCTGGGCCGCGCCCAGCGCGCCTGCGAACAGGACAAGAAGATGGCGGGGCTGCTCGGCGTCAATGTCGACCGCGTCATCTCGCTGACCTTCGTCATGGGCGCCGCGCTCGCCGCCGTCGCCGGCATGATGGTGCTGCTGATCTACGGCGTCATCGACTTCTACATCGGCTTCCTCGCCGGCGTGAAGAGCTTCACCGCAGCCGTGCTCGGCGGGGTCGGCTCGCTGCCCGGCGCCATGCTCGGCGGCGTGGTCATCGGCCTGATCGAAGCCTTCTGGTCCGGTTACGTCGGCTCCGAATGGAAGGACGTCGCCACCTTCTCCATCCTCGTCCTCGTCCTGATCTTCCGCCCGACCGGCCTGCTCGGCCGGCCCGAGATCGAGAAGGTGTAAGCCCATGACCTCCCCCTCCAACACCCTCTCGCCGTCCAAGGCCGGGGCGCCGGCCCGCGGCGTCGACTGGGCCGCCACCATCAAGGACGCCGCGCTCGCCGCCTTCGTCGCACTTCTGCTCACCGTGCCGCTGGTGGGCTGCGCACCGTCGACCGCCCCACCGGGCTGGGCATCGAGGCCCGGCCGGAGGAGGTCGTCGCCTCGCTGCTCCTGGTCTTCCTCGGCCGGCTCGGGCTCGGGCTGATCCGCCAGGGCATGGCGCTGCCGGTGCTGGTCCTGGCGGTCCTTTGCGCCGGCATCGGGCTGGTGTTGCCGATGCCGACCCAGGTGCTGCGGCTGGTGCTGGTGCTGGGCGGCGGCGTGATCGCGCTGCGTGCCGCCATGACGGTGGCCACCGGCCGATCCAAGCTGTCCCAGGCCGACCGCGACCGCCGCATGGACCGCGTCGCCGCCCGCGTCCAGCATGCCAGCCGCTACATCGGCCCGGTCGCCGTCGCCATCGCCGTCGTGCTGCCGATGACGCCGCTGGCCGACCGCATGCTGCTGGACATCGGCATCCTGCTGCTGACCTACATCATGCTGGGCTGGGGCCTGAACATCGTGGTGGGCCTGGCCGGCCTGCTCGACCTCGGCTATGTCGCCTTCTACGCCGTCGGCGCCTATTCCTACGCCCTGCTCGCCCATTATTTCGGGCTGAGCTTCTGGCTCTGCCTGCCGCTGGCGGGGGTGCTCGCGGCCTGCTCGGGCGTGCTGCTGGGCTTCCCCGTCCTGCGGCTGCGCGGCGATTACTTCGCCATCGTCACGCTGGGCTTCGGCGAGATCATCCGCATCATCCTGGTCAACTGGTACCAGTTCACCGGCGGCCCCAACGGCATCTCCGGCATCCCGCGGCCGAGCTTCTTCGGCATCGCCGAGTTCTCGCGCACGCCCGCCGACGGCATGGCCGCCTTCCACGAGATGTTCGGGCTGGAATTCTCGCCGCTGCACCGCATCGTCTTCCTCTATTACCTGATCCTGGCCCTGGCGCTGGTGGTCAACGTCTTCACGCTGCGGGTGCGCAAGCTGCCGCTGGGCCGGGCGTGGGAGGCGCTGCGCGAGGACGACATCGCCTGCGCGTCGCTCGGCATCAACCGCACCAACATGAAGCTGGCGGCCTTCGCCATCGCCGCGATGTTCGGCGGCTTCGCCGGCTCCTTCTTCGCCACCCGCCAGGGCTTCATCAGCCCGGAGAGCTTCACCTTCATCGAGTCGGCGATCATCCTGGCCATCGTCGTGCTGGGCGGCATGGGCAGCCAGATCGGCGTCGTGGTGGCGACGCTGCTGGTGATCGGTTTGCCCGAGGCGTTCCGCGAGCTGGCCGACTACCGCATGCTGGCGTTCGGCGCCGGCATGGTGGTGATCATGCTGTGGCGTCCGCGCGGCCTGCTGGCCCACCGCGACCCGACCATCCTCCTGCATGGCGGCAAGACGCCCGCCGCGACGGGAGCCGCGAAATGAGCGCCGCGATGACTGAAAAGCCCCTGTTGACGGCCCCCCTGCTGACGGTCGAGCACCTGACCATGCGCTTCGGCGGCCTGGTGGCGAACAACGACGTGTCGTTCGAGGCGCGGGCGGGCGAGATCACCGCGCTGATCGGCCCGAACGGCGCCGGCAAGACGACGCTGTTCAACTGCGTCACCGGCTTCTACACGCCGACCGTGGGGCGGCTGTGCCTGCGCCACCCGGAAGGCAGGGAGTTCCTGCTGGAGCGGATGCCGGGCTACCGCATCGCCCAACTGGCGGGGGTGGCGCGCACCTTCCAGAACATCCGGCTGTTCGGCGGGATGAGCGTGCTGGAGAACCTGATCGTCGCCCAGCACAACAAGCTGATGCGGGCGTCGAGCTTCGCCATCGGCGGGCTGCTCGGGCTGCCGTCCTACCGCCGGGCCGAGCATGAGGCGGTGGAGCTGGCGAAATACTGGCTGGAGCGGGTGCGGCTGACCGAGTTCGCCGACTGGGAGGCCGGCAACCTGCCCTATGGCGCCCAGCGGCGTCTGGAGATCGCGCGCGCCATGTGCACCGAGCCGGTGCTCTTGTGCCTGGACGAGCCGGCGGCCGGGCTGAACCCGCGCGAGTCGGGGGAGCTGGCCGAGATCCTGACCTTCATCCGCGACGTCCGCACGCCGCAGGGGCACCGGACCGGCGTTCTGCTGATCGAGCATGACATGAGCGTGGTGATGCGGATTTCCGACCATGTTGTGGTTCTGGATTATGGCCGGAAGATTTCCGACGGCGATCCGGAGCATGTGAAGAACGACCCTGCGGTGATCCGCGCCTATCTGGGCGAGGACGAGGACGAGGCGTTGCCGCCGGAGGTGGCGGCCGACCTGCACCTGCCGCCCACCGCGGGCCAGACCAGCGCGCAGAAGGGAGCCTGAGCCATGCTGAAGGTATCGGGCGTGCACACCTTCTACGGCGCGATCGAGGCGCTGAAGGGGATCGACATCGAGATCGGCGCCGGCGAGATCGTGTCGCTGATCGGGGCCAACGGGGCCGGCAAGTCGACGCTGCTGATGACGATCTGCGGCAGCCCGCGGGCACGCCAGGGCCGGGTGTTCTTCGAGGGCGAGGACATCACCGACCTGCCCACCCACGAGATCGTGCGGCGCGGCATCGCGCAAAGCCCGGAGGGGCGGCGCATCTTCCCGCGGATGACGGTGCTGGAGAATCTGCAGATGGGCTCGATCGTGGCCCAGCCCGGCAGTTTCGAGCGCGAGCTTGAGCGGGTTCTGACGCTGTTCCCGCGTCTGAAGGAGCGGATCAACCAGCGGGCCGGCACGATGTCGGGCGGCGAGCAGCAGATGCTGGCGATCGGGCGGGCGCTGATGAGCCAGCCGCGGCTTCTGCTGCTGGACGAGCCGAGCCTGGGTCTGGCGCCGCTGATCGTGAAGCAGATCTTCCAGGTGATCAAGGAGATCAACCGGGAGCAGAAGATGACGGTGTTCATGGTGGAGCAGAACGCGTTCCACGCGCTGAAGCTGGCGCACCGGGCCTATGTGATGGTGACGGGGAAGATCACGATGACGGGGACGGGGGCGCAGCTTCTGGCCGACCCGGAGGTGCGCGCCGCCTATCTGGAAGGGGGGCATTGAGATGGAGACGATCCTGGGGTCATCGGTTCCGGTGTTCGTGTTCCTGACGGTGCTGGTGTTCGGCGGCTGCGGGGTGCTGACCGGCCAGACGCTGGCGGAGGGCTGGAAGCCGGTGTCGAGCGTGCTTGCCTATTCGCTGCTGCTGGGGGCGGGCGACCGTTTCCTGGCCTGGGGCCTGTTCGGCGAGCAGCTGCTGGCACCATGGGGCTTCATCGTCCATACGCTGGTGATCGGGCTGATCACGCTGACCGCACACCGCATCGCCATCGCCCGGCGCATGGTCAACCAGTATCCATGGTTGTATGAGCCCGCCGGGCCCTTCGCCTGGAGGGAGCGCCAGCCCGCCCGCGGCTGAGGCATTGCCGGCAGGCTGCGGCCATTCAGGCACAGCCTGCCGACATCTCGGAAAGTCGAAGAGCGGATATTTTGGCGTCCGCACATTTATTGGTTAAGAAAACCTCTCCATTCTACACTTGCTAAGTGCTGCACAAGACTTTGGACCGAGGCACATCGCTTTCCCCCATTCCAAAAGTCAGAGACGAGCGGCGTGGCGGCCTGAGCCGTCCCCTGTTACGATAAGAAAAATACAACCGATTCTTTACGAAAAACAGAATGAACGCCGGTCCTGCCGGCGGCGCAGCGCCATGCCGCGACATCGCGGCCGAGCGGCGGTGCGGGCTATCCGCAGGGGCATCCGCAAGGGAAGGGCAACAGCATGGCAGCGGACAAGACGGCCGTCTCCCGGCCGCGTCGGTTCTGGAGCGTCGGGCGCAAGGTGACGGCCGCCTTCGTCGCGGCCATCGTCGGCGGTTTCATCGTCATCATGGGGCTTCAGGCCAAGATGCAGTATGACGATGCGGTGCGGCTCGCCACGCACGACGCCCGCGTCAAGACCGACATGCTGGCCAACGCCACCAAGACCAGCTTCGTCGCCGGCGACGGCGCCTCCATCGAGACGGAGTTCATGCCGCTGGCCGCCAGCAACGAGGTACAGTTGGTGTCGCTGCGCGCCGCCACCGCCTCGGACAGGCTCGCCGACTTCACCAACCCGCGCTTCGCCCAGTACGACCTGAAGGCCGACCAGGATCTGGTCGAGGCGGTCCTGGCCGGCAAGGGCGCGCAGACCCGCTCGGCCAAGGGGCACATCGTGGTGACGGTGCCGGTGCTCAACGGCAGGAGCAACCGCCTGGTCGGCGCGCTCCAGATCGCCTGGAGCCTGGACCAGCAGGTCGAGGCCATCGCCACCCAGATGCGCAACCAGATCGCCATCTGCCTGATCGCGCTGGTGGTGCAGATCGCGCTGCTGAACCTGCTGCTCGGCCGCATCGTCATCCGCCCGCTGCGCGCCATGTCGGTGGCGATGGCAGGGCTGGCGGGCGGCGACACCGCGGTCGAGGTGCCCGGCACCGGCCGTTCCGACGAGATCGGCGCCATGGCCGGCTCGGTCACCGTCTTCCGCGACAATGCCCGCGCCATCGAGCGCATGCACGCCGCCCAGGCGGAGGCCGATGCCAAGGCCGAACAGGCCAAGCGGGCGGCCCTGCTCGACCTCGCCGACCGCTTCCAGGGCACGGTCAAGCGGCTGGTGGAGGGCATCGCCGACAGCGCAGCCGGCATGGCCGACAGTTCCGACCGCATGGCCGCCGTGGTTGGCGAGGCGTCGAGCCAGACCCGCAACGTCGCCCGCGAATCCGACGACATCCAGGCCAACGTCCGCTCCGCCGCGGCGGCGGCCACCGAACTGGCCAGTTCCATCGGCGGCATCTCCGATCAGGTCGGCCATTCCGCCCGCATCGCCGGAGAGGCGGTGTCCCACGCCGACCGCACCAACGCCACCGTCCAGGGGCTGATCGCCAACGCCGAGCGTATCGGACAGGTGGTCGGGCTGATCCACGCCATCGCCAAGCAGACCAACCTGCTGGCGCTGAACGCCACCATCGAGGCGGCGCGCGCCGGCGAGGCCGGCAAGGGCTTCGCCGTGGTGGCGACCGAGGTGAAGGGGCTGGCCGACCAGACCGCCAAGGCCACCGACGAGATCGCCACCCAGGTCAACGCCATGCAGTCGGTCACCCGCGAGGCGGCAAGCGCCATCGGCGCCATCGGTGCGACCATCACCGAGATCGACGGGATTTCCGGCGCCATCACCCAGTCGGTCCAGGAGCAGAACGCCGCCACGCAGGAGATCGCGCGGGCGGTGGAGATGGCGGCGCGCGGAACCCAGGACGTGTCGGCGACCATCGCGACGCTGGCCAACACGGCGGAGAGCGCCGGTGGCACGGCGCTCGGTGTCCAGGAGGCCGCCCGCGGCCTGTCCGGCCAGACCCGTGCGCTGGCCGCCGAGGTCGACCGCTTCCTGACCGAGGTGCGGCAGCAGGCGACGGGAGGCTGAAAGCCGACGTGGATGCATAAATTGGTTGGGAGTTGGCGGCATCGGGGGGCCGGGTAGAGACAGCTCCGCTGTCGGCGAGACCCCGATGCCGTACAAGGCCAACGATCCCCGCCGCCCCAGGATCCCCAAGGCGCGCCACCGCGGTGGTGAGCGACACCGGCGCGACCGCCACCCGCCCAGAAGCCCGAAGCCCGAAGCCCGAAGCCCGAACCGCCTGCACCCTCATCGACCGGATGACCAGCCTCGGCATGCCAGCTTCCCGGAATCTCGTCTGACGACCAGGGTCGCAGGCCGTGGGCCTGGCCGCCTCCAGAATTGTGCACCGACATCAGGCTCCATGCTCGATGCCGTCAAAGAATGAATCGTGCGAGAAACCTCTGGTGCTCATGCCTCTCGGTCGGAGACGCCGTCGGCGATACGGCAGCCGGCACCGACACACTCTTTCAGAGAGCGGAATGGCCGGATTTATGTCTTGAAGGTTATGTCGTTATCATGACAAGATCCCCATAGCGTGCATTCTACTGGAAATGGAGACCCGTTCCCATGGAATTCATCCTGGAAAGTCTCGCGAAGATACCCGGTGGCGTGGCGCGTCTTTCAAACTTAGCTTCCGGACTCAGGCTCGACCATATTCCTCCCTCGGCGTTGCGCAAACTCCTGGCGGAAACCGCCAAGGCCGGTGCTGGCCCCGGAGCGATGTCATGTCACTTGGTTTATGGCCGTTTACGCGACTGCATCGTTCGCTTGGAACAGGAGTTGTCTTTCCAGCGGCCGACCCCGCCGGTGTGCGAATCCGGCTGCGCGATCGTCCTGCCTCTCGGCATTTTCAACGGCGAAGCACGCTTCCAGCTTTTCAAGCGCGACTATCTCGACCGGGCCCGCGACCTCGGCCTTTTGCCGAGAACACTGGAATCCCCCTACGATCTCGATATGCTTTTAAGTTATCTCAGGCAGGGTTTCCAAGATGGCATGCCCGAGAATGGCGGGTTGGGCAACCCTGCATTGGGGATCGTCACGTTTCTGACACCGCTTGACGATACGTGGGCAGAGTTGACGAAGCACCGCATCACCACGCTCTCGCCTCTCGATTCGATGCCGGCCGGATGCGATGTCGGGAAGATATTGGATGAATTGGGCCTTCCTTATCAGGATACCAACGGCTGGTTGATAGAATTGCGGACGTCGTTGCCACTGAATGAGATAGTGAACCATTCCGGGAAACGGGGACGATGCGCTGCACCGACTGTAATCGAGTCCATCGAACACGATTACTTCCGGCATTGGCCGAATCGTACCGACGATGACCGGTATGGGCGAACCCTGCATTTCCAGACACTGCGCGGCGGTTTGCCCGATGGCGCGGGGCGCCCGGAGATCATCGTCGATCATATTCCCGGCTCCGTCCTCGCCAGCGGTTTCGAAGTTTCGATCCTGGGACGAATTCCCGGACGCCAAATTCCTCCTCCCTCCACCGTGGCGACGCATCTGGTCGGCCGCCAGGACCCATATGATCTGATCAAGGAAATCTGCGCGAGATTGTAGGCCGCTTTGGGGGAACCATGAGCAGAGAGCTTGCGAAAGGCAGCGGCAACGCCCCGGATGAACTGGATGCCTCTCCGCCTTATGGCGTCGCCGGATACGAGACATGGCTGCGCCGCGGCCTGGACGCGTATTGCCACCCCAGCAGCACGATCGGAACGCGCGACGTCGCCTTCGCGCCCCTGATCGTCAACAGCAACTCCTTTGAAGGTCTGGCCCCGCAACTCATCCGCTACGCAAGCGGCTTTCCCGCCGGTAACGAGTATTTGCGGGAGGCCGCCGGCTTTGCGCTGGGAGCCTGGAACGGTGAAACCGAGCATGCCCCGCTTGTGCTGGCGGAACTCCTCAAGCTGCTGCGCCGCCTTCCCCACCACAGCCATGTTCCCTACCTGCGCCGCCTGCTGTGTTCATCCGCATTGATGGCACGCTGTCAGGGGACATCGCTGCCCAGGGAAGCGTTCGATGCGGTTGCTGGCCTGTTGCAGTTTCCGGCCGGAGAACGGCTTTTTCGCGATCTGCGGATGCAGGCAAATTTCTGGAACGTCCACTATGTTCCGCGCTGGCTGGAGGAGATGGTTCGGGCCAATCACCTGACTTGGCTGGAGGGGCTGCTCCTTGTCGGTGAGGAGTTGGAGCGCGCCTATCCGGACGGCACTGCACTGAGGCCGTTGATCGGCCGGCTGGCAGCCAACGCCGGTCCGCTCGATCGCGTGCTGAGCGATCTCGCCAGAGCCGGCCATCTCGGCGAGTGGCTGAAGGCTCAGCTTTTCGGCAGGAGCGGCGCGCCTTTCAGACTGATCGAACTGCCGGATCCTGTGACGGGCCGGGGCACGGTGCTGGCCCTGATCCGCGGTGCGGAGCGTCTGGTGTTCGATGAAAGTGCCGAGGGGCCGGAAGCCTATGAACACCTCTTCCAGCTGTGTGGATGGATACAGTGCTTCCCATCGGAGTCCTACCCGCGCCCGGGCCGGCAGACCGCGCACGGCGACAGTCAGGATATACGGGATAAATTCAATGATTCCATAACGAATTGGCAATCTCGCAAGCTCTCAATGGGAGCGCCTGCATCGTCCGGCACCATACCCGTTCCGGGGCGGGCGGCATCAATCAAAGGGTACTTGCAATGAACCGGGATCATTCCTCCGCCCATTCACGCAGCAATACCCACTCTCTTCTGAGCCGCTATTGCGAGGCGGTCGTCAAGCTGCGTCAGGCTGCGGCCTGGAACAGCTTCGACGAGGAGCGTCGCCGCGGTGGAACCCGCATCGTGCCGATGGTGGACGCCGACGTGGTTCGGCTTTTCATGGCTCCCGGAGCAGAACTCCGTTACATCGACCCTTTCAATCAGGCCGACATGCAGGATGCCGAAGTATCGGATGCGCAGGGTGGCGGCGTCGTCCGCAACCGGCACGGCGCTTGGCCGGAGGAGACCTGGAACGGTCCGCTTACCCTGTTCGCCACCATCACAGCCGAATATCTGTTTCTCAATCGCGAAATCATCGTCGGTGGCAAAAGCGTTTCCAACTGGAGGGAACCGCTGCGCATCGCTCCTTCGCATTTTGAGGATGTACAGACGATGCTGCATCAGGTCCAGTTGAAGATACAGAATACTCCTGATCTGGTCTTGAAGGAGTTGGACGACTTCGCACTGGAAAAGATCGACGACGCCCATCGCCAGGCACTCGAGCGGCATGAGGATCCCATCCGTTCAGTGGTCGATGCCCTGCCCGGCGCCTTGCGTCAACTGTTCCTGGGACCAGTGCGCGAAGCCATGCGCTGGCTGCGGCTGGTAGAAAACAATCAGCTTCTGTCCATGGAAGGACTGAACGAAGGCACGCGAACGGTTATTGAGCCCGATTCCACTTCAGTAAGCTCCTGGCGATCGCGGTTGCGCAGGGAGTTGAACACCTCTTTGCCGGCCTGGCTCGACGCGAGCAGCAAGATCAGAAGAAAAGAACGGCTGGAGGAACGCGCCTCTCGCGACGCCAAGGCCCTGGTTGGAGTGATGGCGCTGAACGAAGCGGGTCTGTCGCCATCCGCGGACGACCCGCCGTGGAGAGTGATTCTGGTCACCGGCGACGATCACCTGCATCGTGTCTACGCACGCTGGTTTTGGAGCGGTGAGAATTCAAATAAGGATCTCGACCATTATGTGTTGCGCCGTCCTTTGCAATTCTCACCGGTGTTGAATTTGCGCAGCATGAGCGACGATCCGGAAGCGGGCGGGATTTTCGACAATCTCGTCAAGGCGCTGGACGTGACCATCGACCTTATCTTTGGGCGTGAAACGTCCGATACCGCCATTTTCAGACTTGAAAACAAATGGGATCGTGCGCAGCAGGAGGCAGGGCGGCAGCAAACGGCCAACGACACCACCATGAAAACGCAGATCGATCGCTGTTCTCACCATTGGCTGGAAGCGATCAATCTGATCAATGCGAGAAATCATGCCTATTTCTCGCAGGAATTCACGGATATTCTGAGGAAGCTCCATAGTATTCTCGATGAGGCAGATGCAAAGACGTCGATTCTGGAATGGACGTCCCGGTGCGTCGATGCTCTGGACAGCGAACATCTGCGCATGTCGCTGTGGGAAACGATCTCGCGGATCGAGAAGCTGGACAGGCCGCAGCGCATGCCGGTCCAAATTTGCTGTGATTTCAGCAATCTTTTGGGAAAGGACTATACCCTTGTCCAGCTTCTGACCGGTTCGGCTGCGATCAACGCGGACCGCCGCGAGATTCTCGAAAAGATCGGCCGCCGGGTTAGCGAAGAGTTGACTCCTGAGGGAATTTTCCTGATGGCTGTTCTCAGCGCCGGTGGCGGGGCCTTCGGATTGGCCCGCCATCACATACGGATGGCGCAAAGGCGAGCGAAAAAGCCACCTTCTGTATCCAAATCTCTGGAGATGGAACTGACCTATTTCGACGCGCTGATCGACCGCTTTACCTTGGACAAAGGAGCGGAAGAACAGATGCGGCGTGCAAGAAAATCACTGGCGGATCTATATCTGCGAGCCAAGCAGGCTCCTATATCCGCAAGGGCATTCCTGCAAGCGCGGGCATTGTCCGAACAAGCCGCCCTGGTTATCGATTGGTATATCTTCGCGCCCGCCCTCCGCTGCGAATATCTGACGGAGGCCAGAAAACGGCTGAAGGAAGCGGAACAACACTTGTCGTTTCTGATGCGGTCCGATGCCCGGCCGGAAGAGCGCGAGCTTGCGACACAGATCGTCGTGAACACCATGTGCGTGCAGGTGCTCGGCAAAATCTGCGGTGAACCGGTGGACAGCATCTCTCTGGCGCGAGCGCGCGACTCTTTCGGGATGATCCATGGCGTGATGCATGGGGAACTGGATTATATTTCCGAATTGTGGAAGCTGGCGGCAGATTGGCTGCTTCAAGGTGGCGATGACAAATGCCGACTGGTTTTCACGCATTGCGAGAAAGTGCTCAATGGCAACATCGACCCGCCTCTCATCGACAGTGATCGGGTTTGTCTTGAACTGGTGCAGCAGTTCGCTGAAGGCGGCGGAACCCTCACGGTCGCCGACTGCCGGACGGGCCAGTGATCGCCATTTCTTGAATGAGGCTTGTTTATAGAAGTTATGTGCTGAATGCCTGCGAGGCAGGCCGAACCGCCGGCGGTCTCCTCATCTTCCGCGGGCATCGCGGGGATCTGGTGAAGATCATCTGGCATGACGACCAGGGCGCGAGTTGGTGGAGACCTGCTATCTGCCGACCGCCGAGCTTCTGGTCGCCGTGGACGGGCGGGATGTCCCGCATGGCTTCCTGGGGGCTTCCGGCGGCCACATCGACACGCTCTTCGTCCATGCCGGCAGCAGCGGCGGCGGACTTGGCCGCAGGCTCGTCGACCATGTCCGCCAGGGCCGGGACGAGGTCACGGTGGACGTGAACGAGCGGAACGAGGCCGGCCGGGGCTTCTACGAATGCCTCCGCTTCGCGGTGTACGGCCGTTCGGAAACCGACGGCGATGGCAGGCCCTACCCGCTGCTCCGCTTGCGATGGAGACGCGCCGACCCCGCAGGTGCTGTTCCGTTCGGGCCACGCGCGGGATTCTCACCCGCTGGCCGCCACCTCCCGCGTCAGGACGACCGGCGAGGCGTTGGGCGGCCACAGCAGCGCTGAGTCGACGCCCATCCACCGGCAAAGCACCGGCCAGGTTCCGGCATGCGCGACGATCATCGGCGGGCCGCCGTCCGTGGGCGCCGGCAGCCCGTCGAGCGCCGCCGTGACGCGGGCGCGGAAGCCGGTCAGGCTTTCGCCGTTCGGCACCTCCTCCCGCAGCAGGTCGGCCGGGATGGCGCCGCCTTCGAGATCGCCCCAGCGCCGTTCCTCCAGACCCGCCACCGGCACGACCGGAACGCCGAGCGCCCCGGCCAGGATGCCCGCCGTCTCCAGCGCCCGGCGCTGCGGGCTGCTGTAGATCACCGGAACCGCCCACCCCGCCTGCCGTCCCGCCTGCCGCCCCTCTGCGACCAGCGTCGCGGCGGCCTCCCGCGCCTGCACCCGGCCCCGTGCGGTCAGCGACACGTCGCGCGATCCGGCGAGCCAGCCGCCGAGGTTGCTCTCCGTCTCGCCATGGCGGCAGAAGATGACGGCGCTCAGCATGACAGCCGCCCCGGCAGGTCGGCGAAGCCGCCGAGGATGCCGTCATGCGGCAGGCCGTCGAGCGGAACGCGGGCGTAGCCGTAGGGCACCATCAGCACCAGCGCCACCCCGGCGGCGCGGGATGCCGCCACGTCATGCTCGTTGTCGCCGACGAAGGCGGCCTCGCCGGGCGGAACCCCCAGCCGTTCCAGCAATCCCAGCACCGGTTCCGGCGAGGGCTTGCGGGTCGGGTAGCTGTCGCCGCCGACCACGGCGGCGAAGCGGCCGGCGATGCCGAGATCGTCCAGCAGCCGCGTCGTCGCCGCCATCGGCTTGTTGGTGCAGACGCCGAGCCGCAGCCCGGCCTCCGCCAGTCTGCCCAGCGTTTCGGCGACGCCGGGATAGAGCGCGCTGTGGGCGCTGGGATCGGCCTCGTAGATCGCCAGGAAGCGCCGGAGGCAGCGGGCCTCCTCCTCCGGGGCCGGAACTCCGCCGCTGGCGGCCAGCACGCGCTCCACCAGCTTGGGCGCGCCGTCGCCGATGAAGGAGCGCACAGCCGGCAGATCGACCGGCGGCCGCCCCAGCTCGGCGAGCAGGGCGTTGGAGGCGTGCATCAGGTCGGCGGCGCTGTCCACCAGCGTGCCGTCGAGGTCGAAGGCGACGGCGCGGATCGGGCGGCGGTTCACGGCGGTCACGGGATCGGTCACGGTGGCGGCACCTTACTGGCGGAGGAAGCGGGCCTTGTCGGCCGCGAGGTCGAGGACGATCGGGGCGTCGGGGGCGAGCGGAGCATCGCCCGCCTGATGCGGCGCGTCCACCTGCACCAGTTGCCCGCCGACATCCACCGCGTAGCGGATGGAGGCGCCGAGGAACTCCCGGTGCCGGATGGTCCCCGTGAGCCGGGCATGGCTGGGGGCCGGCGGCCCGCCGTCCGGGCGGATGATCAGGTTCTGCGGGCGGAACATCAGCTTGCCGGCGGCGCCCGGCTCGACCGCCGGCGGCAGCGCCACCGGGCTGGCCCCGTCGCCGACGAAGACGCTGCCCCCGCCGCCATCGCCCCGCACGGTACCGTCGAGCACGTTGGCGGTGCCGAGGAAGCCGGCCACGAACAGGTTGGCCGGGTGGTCGTAGAGATCCTGCGGGGTGCCGACCTGCTGCACCTTGCCGTCCTCCATCACCGCGATGCGGTCGCAGATGGTGTTGGCCTCCTCCTGGTCGTGGGTGACGAAGATGGTGGTCAGGCCGAGCTTGCGCTGGAGGCTCAGCAGCTCCTGGCGCATCTGCACGCGCAGCTTGGCGTCGAGGTTCGACAGCGGCTCGTCGAGCAGCAGCACCTTCGGCTCGATCACGATGGTGCGGGCCAGCGCGACGCGCTGCTGCTGGCCGCCCGACAGTTGCGACGGCCGGCGGTCGGCCAGATGCTTCAGCCCGACCAGATCGAGCGCGGCGTCCACCCGGCGCTCGGTCTCGGCGCGGGGAACGCGTCGCTCCTCCAGCCCGAAGGCGACGTTGCGGCGCACGGTCATGTGCGGCCACAGCGCATAGCTCTGGAACACCATGCCGACGTCGCGCCGGTGCGGCGGCAGGGTGGAGATGTCGCGCCCGCCGATCCGGACCTCGCCGCGCTGGGCGGTGTTGAAGCCGGCGATCAGCCGCAGGAGCGTGGTCTTGCCGCAGCCCGACGGCCCGAGGAAGGCGAAGAATTCTCCGGGCCGGATGGCGAGGTTCACGTCCTTGAGCACATGGTTGCTGCCGTAGGACAGGTCGACACCCTCGATGTCGACGCCGACGCTCTGGAGTTGGGCGGCGAGCGCGGCCGGGGAAAACTGGTGGTTCATGATGGGAATCCCCTCAGCGGACATTTTCAGTGCTCTTGGCCGCGGTCGCGTCGGCCGCGCTCGATGACGACGTGCGACAGGTAGGTGCCCAGCCCGACGATGATGACGGCGAAGATGCCCAGCGCCGCGCCCGGCCCGCGCCCGGCCGCCGACTGCATGTAGACGTAGAGGCCGTAGGCCAGCGGCGCGTCGCTCTGCGAATGCACCAGCATGATGGTCGCCGACAGCTCGACCGCCGCGGTGGCGAAGCTGGTGACGAAGCCGGCCAGGATGCCGCCCGACATCAGCGGCACGACGATGCGCCCGACCGTCCGCAGCTTGGTGGCGCCCAGGTTCTCGGCCGCCTCCTCCAGCGAGGAGCTGACCTGCTGCAGGGCCGCGGTGCAGGCGCGCAGCGCGTAGGGCAGCCGGCGGATCGCCAGCGCGAAGACCAGGATCAGCCAGAAGTTCGACAAAGGCTGGCCGGTGAAGGGCATCGGCACGCCGTAGAAGCTGCGCAGGTAGCCGATGCCCAGCACGACGCCCGGCACCGCCAGCGCCGCCATCGCGATGTAGTCCAGCCATTGCCGGCCCGGCAGCTTGGTGCGCAGCACCAGATAGGCGATGGCCGTGCCGATCACCACGTCGAGCAGCGCCGCCAGCGAGGCGTAGAGCAGGGTGTTGGTGATGTACTGCCCGCTCTCGGTGAAGACGGTGTGGTAGTGCTTCAGCGTGACGGCGTCGGGAAGCGGGCTGAACGACCAGATGGTGGCGAAGGACAGCAGACCCAGCCCGACATGCGGCGCCAGCACCAGCAGCAGGATCAGCAGCACCACCCCGTAGGCCGCCACCATCTCCAGCGGCTTCAGGCGCCGCTTGGCCAGGCCGCCGCCGCCGCGCTGCACCGTCGCATAGTCCTTGCCGCGCATCGCCAGCGCCGAGACCCACAGCGCCAGCAGCGAGCAGGCGATCAGCACCACCGAGATGACGTAGCCCATCGGGTCGGCGATGCCGATCGAGGAAATGCGCAGGTAGGCCTGGGGCGCCAGCATGTCGTTGACGTTCAGCAGCAGCGGCGTGCCGAGGTCGTCGAACACCTTGATGAAGACCAGCGAGGCGCCGGCGACGTAGCCCGGCATCGCCAGCGGGAAGACGATGCGGCGGAACAGCCGGAAGCCGTGGCAACCGAGATTCTGCGCCGATTCCTCCATCGCCCGGTCGATGTTCTTCAGGCTGGCCGACAGGTTGATCAGGATGAAGGGGAAGTAATGGATGCTCTGGACGAAGATGACGCCGTTCAGCCCCTCCATGAAGGGGATCGAAAAGCCGAAATGGTCGCGCAGCAGCAGGTTGACCGAGCCGTTGCGCCCGAACAGCAGCTGCATCGCAACCGCGCCGATGAAGGGCGGCATGATCAGCGGGATGATGCCCAGGCTCTGGATCAGCACCGCGCCGCGGAACTCGAAGCGCATGGTCAGGTAGGCGAGCGGCAGGGCCAGCAGGCTCGCCACCACCACCGACATCGCCGAGACGTAGACCGAATTGGCGAAGGACCGCATGAACAGGTCGTTGCGGAAGAAGTCGGCGAAGTTCACCAGGGTGAAGGCACCGGTCGTCTTGTCCTGGAAGGCGACGAAGATGACCTGGACCACCGGAACGACCAGGAACAGCAACAGGAAGGCGGCGATCAGCAGCGCGGCCAGCGCCGGCCCCGGCCGCACGCGCGCGATGCGGTCGCGCGTGAGCGCAAGTGACGTCATGGAAAGGCCCGTGGACTGGGGGAGATATGGAGGGGACGCCCGCAGGACGCCCCCCGAAATCCGGAGCAACCGGCGTCAGCGCGCCAGGGCCAGCGCCTCGTCGGCCTTCCTGCGGGCGGCGGCGTAGTTCTCCTTGGCGAAGGCGGCCCATTTCTGCTCGACCTGCGCCTGGCGCTCCGGCACCGTGTCCTTGGCCGACTTGCGCTCCACCGTGAAGGCGCCGGCCAGCTGCGGGTCGGCGGCCTGCTCCGCCGTGACCGGCATGGCGGCGACAAGGTCGCGCGCCTCGGCCAGCAGGGCCTTGGCCTTGTCGTTCGGCGTCTTGGCCAGCGCCGCGTCGGCCTTGTGGATGGCCTGGGTCGCTGCCTTCAACTCGTCGAGCTGGAAGGTGATGAGCTGGTCGAACAGCGCGTCCACCACATTGTAGCGGGCCTGCGAGACGTTCACGTCGAAGTTCACCTGGGCGCCCAGCGAGCTGTCCTTGAACGGGTTGGGGTAGCCGGCGGGCGCCTTCTCGTAGGTGACCGGGTTGACCGGCAGGCGGCGGATCGCCGGATCCAGCAGGACCTCCTGCCCCTTGGGCGACAGCAGGAAATCGACGAAGCCCTCGGCGGCGGCCTTGTTGGGGGCGTTCTTCACCACGCCGACGTTGGCCGGCACGATGGTGGTGATGGTGGGATAGGCGAACTCCACCGGGAAGCCCGACGCCTGCGACGACAGGGCGAAGAAGTCGATGACGATGCCGATGCCGAAGGCGCCCGAGTTCACCCCGTCCGGAACGCCGAAGCTGCGCTCGGTGATGGTGCGGTAATTGCCGGCCATCTCCTTGTTGGTGCGCCAGCCCTTCTCCCAGCCCTCGCCCTGGAGGATCGTCTCGATGGTCAGATGCGTCGTGCCGGAGCGCGACGGGGCCGAGATCGCGACGTGGTCGTGATAGACCGGCTTGGTCAGGTCGGCCCATTCCTTGGGAACCGGCAGGTCGTTGGCCTTCATGTAGCGGGTGTTCCACATGATGCCGTAACCCGAGGCGGCGAAGCCGGAATAGAAGCCGCCCGGATCGTTGACCGGATAGGCGCCGACGATGTCCGGGATGCCCTTGACCTGCGGCTTGTAGGGCTGGAGGAGCCCGGCGCCCTTCAGCACCTCGAAGGCGTCGGGGGCCGAGGCCCAGAACAGGTCGGTTCCGTTGTTCGACGCGGTTTCCTGGAGATACTTCACGCCCGCGTTGGTGTTGCGGTTCAGGATCTCGACCGTGACCTTGGGGTTGGCCTTCTGGAAGGCCTGCTGGAAGGCGGTCGTCATGTCCTTGGGAAAGGAGGTGACGATGACCAGCTTGCCGCTGACGTCCTGGGCGAAGGCGGCGGTGCCGGACAGCAGCAGGACGGCCAGGGCGGCCGCGGCGTTGCGCAGGGTGCTCGTGGCGGTGCGCGTGGTGCGAAGCATGGGTGTTGTCCTCCCCTGATGTTTTATGCTCGCTCCTTCAGCAATCTGTGTGCCAGATGATCAGCCCTTGTGCGGCCGGGCTTCGCGCGGCGTCGATGGGTCAGGACGGGAACATCGGCGGGGACGGCCGGGTAACGCGGGGAACACACCAGCGTTCGACGCCTTCCCACAACCAGAAGCTTTCAGCTTCCAGATACCCCCTCTTTGCCAGGCTAGCCCCCCACCTAACCTCCCCCGCTCCCGCGGGGGAGGGACTGCCGCCGCTCTTGCGAGTCAGCACTTGCTCCCTCCCCCGCCCAGCGGGGGAGGGTTGGGGTGGGGGCAACCGCTGGGGTCACTCGTCCGTGAAATCGTCCCGGCTCAGGCCGTGGTGGCGCATCTTCAGGTACAGGGTCTTGCGGGTGATCCCCAGCCGCTCCGCCGTCTCGCCGACCCGGCCGCCGCAGCGGGCGAGTGCGTCCTCGATCAGCTGCTTCTCGATGCGGTCGATCTGGCCGGCCAGCGGCTCGATCTCCGCGGTCGCCGTGACCATGCAGGCCGCGGGGGCGAGACCGTCGCCCAGCCCAAGCGCCACCCGCTCGGCGACGTTGCGCAGTTCGCGCACGTTGCCGGGCCAGCCATGGGCGGCGAGGCGGGCCAGCGTGCCGGCGTCGGGTGGCGGGACCGTCCGGCGCGACCGGGCGGCGGCGGCGTCCAGGAAATGGCGGAACAGCAGGGCCACGTCCTCGCGCCGCTCCCGCAAGGGGGGAAGGGGGACGGTGACGACGTTGAGGCGGTAATAGAGATCCTCGCGGAACCTCCCCTCCGCCGCCAGCCGCAGCAGATCCACCTTGGTCGCCGCCACCACCCGCAAATCCAGCGGGATCGTCCGGTTGGCGCCGATGCGCTCGATCGCCCGCTCCTGCAGCACGCGCAGCAGCTTGACCTGGAGATGCATCGGCATGCTCTCGATCTCGTCGAGGAACAGGGTGCCGCCGGCCGCATATTCCAGCTTGCCGATGCGCCGTCCCTGCGCGCCGGTGAAGGCGCCCGGCTCGTGGCCGAACAGCTCGCTCTCGATGATGGTGTCGGGCATGGCGCCGCAGTTCAGCGCCACGAAGTTGCCGGCACGCCGCCGCCCGCCCTCGTGCAGGCTGCGCGCGACCAGCTCCTTCCCGGTGCCGGTCTCGCCGAACAGCAGGATGTCGACCTCGGCATCGGCGAGGGTCGCCACGCTGGCGCGCAGGCGCTCCACCGCCGGGGACCGCCCGATGATCCTCCCCTCCGCCCCGCCTTCCGCCAACTGCGCCCGCAGACGCCGGTTCTCCAGCACCAGCCCGCGATGGGCGAGCGCGCGCCGCACCACCTCGACCAGATGGTCGGGTTCTGCCGGCTTCTCGATGAAGTCGTAGGCGCCCTCGCGGACCGCGCGCATCGCCATGGCGATGTCGCCGTGCCCGGTGACCAGCACCACCGGCACCTCCGCGTCCACGGCGCGCACCCGCTCCAACAGGGCGAAGCCGTCCATCCCCGGCATGCGCACGTCGGTCACCACCACGCCGGGCCAAGTGGGCCCGAGCCGGGCCAGCCCAGCCTCCGGATCCGTCACCGCCCGGACCGCGAAGCCCTCCAGCTCCAGCGTCTGGCGGCTGGAATCGAGCACTTCCGCATCGTCGTCGATCAGCAGGACGGTCATGGGCGGGACTTTCAGGCGCGGGTCAGGGTGAGGACGAAGGCGGTTCCGCCGGGGCCGCTCTCGGCCACCGACAGCACGCCGCCGAAGTCGCGGACGATGTTGTACGAGATCGACAGGCCGAGCCCCAGCCCCGTCCCCACCGGCTTTGTCGTGAAGAAGGGATCGAAGACCTGCCCGACCGGTTCGGCCGCGATGCCGGGACCGCTGTCGCGCACCTCGATGCGGACGGCGCCGGCCTCCTCCCCCTCCACCGCCCCCTGCCCTGTCTCCACGACCCCGACACGGATCAGGATGCGGCGGACCGGCGCCCCGGCCACGGCATCCAGCGCATTGCTCAACAGGTTGACCAGCACCTGCTCCAACCGCACCTCCTCGGCGCGGACCCGCAGGGGGCCGCCGGAATCGGGATCGGAATCGCGCAGCGCCAGCTCGACCGCGACCGCCTCCTCGCGCAGGCGGTTGCCGAACAGGGAGAGCGCCCCCTGGATCACCGGGCCCAGCTCCACCGCGCCCAGCCGGCTGTCGGGGCGCCGCGCGAAGCGCTTCAGGTGGTTGGTGATGTTGGCCATGCGGGCCGTCAGGTCGGCGATCTTGCCCAGATTGCCGTCCGCCTCCTCCACCCGGCCCAGCCCGATCAGCTTGCGGCCGTTGTGGGCATAGGAGCGGATGGCGGCGAGCGGCTGGTTCAGCTCGTGCCCGACACCGGCGGCGAGCTGGCCGAGCGCCGCCAGCTTGCCGGCCTGCACCAGTTCGGCCTGCGCCTCGCGCAGCTCGCGTTCGGTGCGCTGGTGCTCGGCGATGGCCCGCTCCAGCCGGTCGTTGGTGGTCCGGAGGTCGGTGGTGCGCTCCCGAACCGTGCGTTCCAGGATGTGCTCGGCTTCCAGGCGCTCGGTCATATCGGTCAGCGTGACGATGAAGCGCTGCTGCTGCCGGTGCCAGAAGGGGCGGACGCCGACCTGCACCGGCACCGCCCCGCCGTCCGGGCGCCGCCCGCTGGCCAGGATGGACAGGGCGGGCGTGGCGCCTTCGGAGCCGGCGGACATCTGGATGGGCGCCTGGACGGCGAAGAAGGCCGCGACGCGGGCCGCACCCTCCGCGTCCAGCCGGTCGGCGAGGCGGGCGGCAAGACGGGCCGCGCCGCCCTCCCCCCCGGCCCGGCCGGCGGGCGGCGGCGCGATCAGGGCGGCGGCGAGCGGGTTGACGAACTCGATCACGCCTTCGCCGTCGGTGATCGCCAGCCCGGCCTGTGCGTTGTCGATGATCGCCTGGGCGTTCGCCTCCTCCACCGCGATAGCGGTGTCGCGGAAGACCAGCAACGCCGCCGCCATCTCCGACAGCTCGTCGCGCCCGCCCAGCGGAATGTCGGCCTTGAGATCCCCGGCGGCGATGGCGCGGGCCGCGTCGCCCAGCCGGGTCAGGCGGGAGATCAGGTTGCGGTTGACGTAGAGCCACGCCACCAGCACCGCCACCAGCAGGCTGACCGCCGCGCTCGCCAGCAATGCCGAGCGGCCGAAGGCGATGGCCTGGGCGGAGCGCGCCGCGGCAGCGCGGGAATCGCTCTCCACCGCCTGGACCTGCCGGACGATCAGCCCGTTCAGCCGCGCCACGATGTCGCGGTTCTCGGCCAGCAGGGCCTGCCCGCGGGCGGCGGTGTCCAGCTCCTCGCGGCGCAGCGCCGGCACGCTGCCGTCGGCCCCGCGCGCGAGGTCGAGAAGCCGGGTCACCAACTGCCCCAGCGACACGCCGTCCGCCCAGTCGGCCAGCGCCGCGAGGTCGCGTTGCAGCCGGTCGGCGGTCTCGTCGAGGAATCCGGCGTTGTCGTCCAGCAGCTCGGGGGTGGCGAGCGTCGCCGCCCGCGCGATCAGCCCGACCGCGAGGTTGCCGTTGGCGCCGATCTGCAGCACCGCCTCGCTGCGCCGGTTCTCCTCGCGCAGGGTGCGGACGGCGCCGACGGACGGCTTCCCGCCCTCGACCGACGCCAGCGCGCTCTGGATGTTGAAACGCGCGTCGGCCACCAGCGGGTCGATCTCGTCGAGGAAGTCGGCGTGCAGCCAACGCAGCCGCTCGATGGCCTCCTGGTTGCGGCGGGCGAGCGCCAGCCGGTGGCGCACCGTGCCGTCCAGCTCCGACAGGTTACGGCCGAGCGCGTCCACCACCGGGCGCAGGCCGGGAGCGCCGCCCTCGATCGCGTCCGTCAGCGCCCGCAGCGCGGTCAGGCGGCGGCTGAGCGCGTCGCGGATCGCATCCATCTCGGCCTCGGTCCGGCTGCCGGCCAGGATTGGGGCGGTGGCGATGATCGCGCCACCCTCCTCCGCCAGCCGGGCGGCGAGCCCGAGCGCCGGCAGGTGGCTTTCCGCGAACTCGTCCAGTGTGCCGCCCAGCCGGTCGTAGGACAGCCAGCCGAGCGCGCAGGCCACCACCGACAGCACCGCCACCGCGACGAAGGCGAGGAACAGGCGGACCCGGATGCCGAAGCGCACCGCTCCACCCTCCGGCACGGCCGGCGCCACCGGAGCGCTCATGGCCAGACCCCCTCGCCGGCCGCCACGCGCAGGATCACCAGCGCGCGTTCGGCCGCCGACAGCGCCGCGTCCAGCCGGGCCTTGGAGAAGGCTCGCCATTCGGCCTCCAGCTCCTCCTGTCGGGCCGAGACCGGCATGCCGCGCGCCGGCCGCCGCAGCGCCGCGGAGAAGGCCGGGTCGACGGCCTGGGCGGCGCCGACCGGAACCGCGGTGGCGGACGCGCGGGCGGCATGCAGCAGGTCGCGCGCCACCGGGTCGGGAATGGCGGCCAGCCGGTTCTCCCCTTCGTGGATCAACTGCCAGACGCGGTTGAGGGTCTTCACCCGGAAGGTGATCAACTCGTCGAACAGCAGGTTGACCAGCTCGTAGCGGCGGCTGGACAGGGCGCGGTCGAAGAGGAAGCGGTCGTCGCCGGTTTCCCGCCGGTAGGGGTTGGGGTAGCCGGCGGGGGCAGCGGCGTAGGCGTCGGGCCTCACCGGCAGGCGTCCGATGTCGGGACGCAGCATCAGCGCCTGCCCGGCCGGCGACAGCAGATAATCGACGAAGACCTCGGCCCCCGCCGGGTCGGGGGCGTCGCGCAGGATCGCCACGCTGGCCGGCAGGAACACGCTGTCGGCCGGATAGGCGAAGCGCAGGCCGCCGGCATCCGGCGGCTTTCCGCCCGGTGCCGTGCCCTCGCCCGCCCCTTGCCCCGCCCCTTGCCCCAGGAAGTCGATGGCCAGCCCGATGCCGAAGCGGCCCTTGGCGACCCCCTCCACCACGCCATAGCTGCGCGCCGTCACCGTGGCGAGGTTGCCGGCGATTTCCAGCCACGTCGCCCAGCCGCGCTCCCAGCCATGGAGCTGCAACACCGTCTCCACCATCAGATGCATGGTGCCGGACCGCGACGGCGCCGTGATGCCCAGGTGGCGGGCATAGCCGGGCCGGCGCAGATCCCCCCAGCCGCGCGGGGCGGCCAGCCCATGGCGGTCGAGATAGGGCTGATCCCAGACCAGCCCGTAGCCGGACAGCGCGAAGCCGAGATAGGTGCCGTCCGGATCGTCGACCGGCTGGTTGCCGACAGTCGCCGGAGCGCCGGTCGGCCGCGATGCGACGGGCGCCAGCAGCCCCGCCGCCTTCAGCACCTCGAAGGCATCCGGAGCGGACGCCCAGAAGACGTCGACATCCTCCCCCGTACGGTCCTGCAGCCGGGTGATGGCTGCTGTGGTCTTGGTGTTGACGACGCGGAGGCGCCGGCCGGGATGCGCCTGTTCGAACGCCTCCCGCACCGGCTCAAAGAAGCTGGCCGGAAAGGAGGTGAGGACGGTGACGGCCGCGGGCGTTTCCTGGTCGGCGGATGCCGGCACGGACGGCAGCAGCACCGCCGCAACAACCATCACCCCAAGCAGCCATCCGCAGCTAGGCCGGATGCTCGACCCCAAGCCCGCAACAGCGCTCCCTCGCCCGCCCCATCGCCCGCCCCATCGCCCGCCCATGCCATCCCGCCGACAGCGATTCCCGAGCGGACAAACTCCCCACACTTGGCGCCGGCTGTCCAGAGACTATGGACAGACTGCTGTCGAAGCCTGCTTCGGACCCGCGGACTCCCTGCTCAGAGACGCACGGCGGGGCTGGAGAACCGCTCGGCGGTCGAATGGCCGACGGCGTTCAGCGCCACGGCTGTGCCGAGCGCGATCACCGCCGCGGCGGCGAAGCCCAGAATCATGGCCTTCATCCTGTCCCTCCCGAACCTTATCCGACCGAAATCCCGGTCGGCATGCCAATCGATGGCCCATAAGAGCAAAGCGGCGGCGCCGGCGCAATCCGCGCTTTCCCGCAGCCGGCGCGACCCCTTCAGATCGCGTCCGGGTCGACCACCGTCAGCGAGATCACGTCGGAATCGATCAGCACCTTGCCCGCATGCTCGAAATTCACGGTGATGCGGTTGCGGATCGCCGACTGCACCTGACCCAGGCCCCAGTCGGGCCGGGTCGGGTGGCGCACCCAGGCGCCCGGCACCAGCGAATCGTCCATGCGGCAGCCCCACCCTTCATGCCGTTTTACATAGGAAACGCGACCGCCTGTGCGGCGCCGCCCGGACAGTATAGAATCGTCGGCACCGCGCCGTCGCCGTTCCTTTTTCCCCGGAGACCGTCTCGTGACCGATACGCCCGCCCATCCCGTCAGCGTCGACATCCGCGTCCTGGAACTGCTGGCGTCCAAGCTCTGCCACGATCTGGTCAGCCCGGTCGGCGCCATCCGCAACGGCCTGGAACTGATCGAGGAGATGCAGGAGGACGAGGACGGCGATGGCGGTGCCGCGGCCATCGGCGGCTTCCTGGGCGAGGCGGTGAAGCTGATCGACCATTCCTCCGGCCAGGCCGACCGCCGGCTGCGGGTGTTCCGGCTGGCCTACGGCCTTGGCGGACGCGACCAGAAGGGGTTCGGCGACGCCCGCGCCGCCGCCACCGGCTATGTCGAGGGCAGCCGTACCCGGCTCGACTGGCCGGAGCGCGTGCCGCACGACATGACCGCCCAGCGCCGCGGCGTGGTGAAGCTGCTGCTGAACCTGATCCTGCTGGCCGACGAGGCGCTGACCCATGGCGGCCTCGTCTCCGTCGCCGCCGAGGGCGGGGAGGAGCAGGGCCGCGTGACGGTGACCGCCGCCGGCCGCCCCGGTACGCTGAACCCGGAGGCCGCGGCGGCGCTGGCCGGCACGGCCGGCCCCGAGGCGCTGGGCCCCCGCACCATCCACGCCTATCTCACCGGCCGGCTGGCCGAAAGCGACGGCTTCCGCATCGCCGTCGCCACCGAGAGCAGCGAGCGGCTGGTCCTCACCGCGGAATGGTGAGCCGGTCTTGCGGCTGCTTCCTTACAGCTGCTTGTAGATCCGCGTCTCCACCACGACCTGCTCCACCCCGCCGGTGGTCTGGTGGGCGGTCGTGCGCAGGGTCACCGCCAGATTCCGCCTTGCGGCCTCCGCCAGCACGGTGTTGAGGCGCTCCACCGCGTCGCGCACGGTCCGGGCGAGTTCGTCGTCGGTCATCGGTCCTCCTGTGACAATGGGTCTTTCCACCTTCCGGCGGCCTGTCCGCGCATTATCCCTATCGGAAGAGGTAAGGTTCTCTTAATCAGTGTTTGACAGGCTCCCGCCCTACCTGGACTGGAGCGCAACCGGCGGCCTTCGAAGCCGCCCGTTCGAGCCGCAGGCCGGTGCGGACCATAAACATTGGGCCTGGGGAATGCGACATGGATGATCTGCTGTCCGAATTTCTGACGGAGACCAACGAAAACCTCTCGGTGCTCGACGTCGAGTTGGTGCGGTTGGAGCAGAATCCCAACAATCCGGAGCTGCTGTCGAACATCTTCCGGCTCGTCCACACCATCAAGGGAACCTGCGGCTTCCTCGGCCTGCCCCGCCTGGAAAAGGTGGCGCACGCGTCGGAGAACGTGCTGGGCAAGTTCCGCGACGGTGAGCTGACGATCAATCCGGAAGCGGTGTCGCTGATCCTGCAGGCTCTGGACACCATCAAGAGCCTGCTGGCGGTGCTGGAAGCGACCGAGGCGGAACCGCCGGGCGACGATATTCCGCTGATCGAGCGGCTGAACCTGTGCGCCGAAGGCAAGTTGGGCGCCCCCGCTCCGCCCGCCGCGGCCCCGCCGCCGCCGCCTACCGCTCCCGCGGTCGCCGCCGCGTCGGACTCCCGTCCGGTGACCCTGGACGAGCTGGAAGCGCTGTGGAACTCCACGCCCGGCCCGAACGACGCCCCGGCCGCGACTCCGGCGTCCGGCACGGCCGTCGCCACCCGCGCGCCCGAGCCGGCGGACGAGCCGGCCCCGTCGCCCGCTCCGTCGCAGGATCTCGTCGTGCCCGACGCCGAACCGGTCGCCGCCAAGATGCCGGCCCCGGTCGCCCCGATGGCGGGCGGTCAGGCCGGCGGCAATGCCGGCGGCGCCGATGCCGGGGCCGAGGCCGCGACCAAGGAATCGGCGGTCGCCGCCCAGACCATCCGCGTCAACGTCGACCTGCTCGAAAACCTGATGACCATGGTGTCGGAGCTGGTGCTGACCCGCAACCAGCTGCTGCAGATCCTGCGGTCGCAGAAGGAGAGCGAGTTCGCGGCGCCGCTGCAACGCCTCAACCATGTGACGTCGGAGCTGCAGGAAGGCGTCATGAAGACGCGCATGCAGCCGATCGGCAACGCCTGGGCCAAGCTGCCGCGCCTGGTGCGCGATCTGGCGCACGAGCTGAACAAGAAGATCGATCTCCAGATGCTCGGCGCCGACACCGAGCTGGACCGCCAGGTGCTGGAGCTGATCAAGGATCCGCTGACCCACATGGTGCGCAACAGCGCCGACCATGGGCTGGAGATCCCGGCGGAGCGCCTGAAGGCCGGCAAGTCGGAAACCGGCCGCGTCACCCTGAACGCCTATCACGAAGGCGGTCACATCATCATCGAGATCCAGGACGACGGCAAAGGCCTGGCTATCGACCGGATCAAGCAGAAGGCGATCCAGAACGGGATGGCGTCGGAGATCGAGCTGGCCTCGATGACCGACCAGCAGATCATCCAGTTCATCATGAAGCCGGGCTTCTCGACCGCCGCCAAGGTCACCAACGTGTCGGGCCGCGGCGTCGGCATGGACGTGGTGAAGACCAACATCGAGAAGATCGGCGGCACGATCGAGATCAAGTCGGTCCAGGGCAAGGGGTCGACCTTCGTCATCAAGATCCCGCTGACGCTGGCCATCGTCTCCGCCCTGATCGTCGAATGCGCCGGCGAACGCTTCGCCATCCCGCAGATCAGCGTGGTCGAGCTGGTGCGCGCCGCCGCCGACAGCGAGCACACCATCGAGCGGCTGAAGGGCACCCCGGTGCTGCGCCTGCGCAACCGCCTGCTGCCGCTGGTGTCGCTGCAGGAGCTGCTGCGGCTGGACGACAGCGAGGGTGCCAAGAAGACCGAGGACGAGACCTTCATCGTCGTCACCCAGGTCGGCACCTACACCTTCGGCATCATGGTCGACCGCGTGTTCGACACCGAGGAAATCGTGGTGAAGCCGGTGGCGCCGATCCTGCGCCACATCGAGATGTTCTCGGGCAACACCATCCTGGGCGACGGCTCGGTCATCATGATCCTCGACCCCAACGGCATCGCGTCGGCCACCGGCGAGATGGCGATGGGCGAGGCCGCCGGCAAGGAGGCCACCGCGGTCCAGACCCAGCGCCAGGAGGACAAGATGGCGCTGCTGCTGTTCCGCGCCGGCGAGGGGGCGCCCAAGGCGGTCCCGCTGTCGCTGGTCGCCCGCCTGGAGGACGTCGACCTGGCGACGGTCGAGCTGTCCAACGGCCTGCCGGTGGTCCAGTACCGCGGCAAGCTGATGCCGTTGGTTCCCATCGACCCGAACTTCATGCTGGGCCGCGAAGGCCGCCAGCCGGTGCTGGTGTTCGCCGACGGCGACCGCTCGATGGGCCTGATCGTCGACGAGATCGTCGACATCGTGGAGGAGAAGCTGAACGTCCAGCTGGCGGCGGAGCGTCCCGGCCTGATGGGCTCGGCCATCATCGCCGGCAAGGCGACCGAGGTCATCGACGCCGGCTTCTTCCTGACCCAGGCCTATAAGGACTGGTTCGGCTCCTCCACCCAGGACGGGTTCGAGGAGGAGAAGCTGCAGCGCGTGCTGCTGGTCGACGACAGCCCCTTCTTCCGCAACCTGCTGACGCCGCTGCTGTCGGTCGCCGGCTACGACGTGACGGCGGTGGAGAATGCCGGCGACGCGCTGGCGCTCTGCGAGGCAGGCGAGGACTTCGACGTCATCGTCTCCGACATCGAGATGCCGGGCATGAGCGGCTTCGACTTCGCCGAGGCGGTGCGCCACGGCAGCCGCTGGCAGCGCGTGCCGATGGTGGCGCTGTCCAGCCACGCCAGCGCCCGCGACCTCGACCGCGGCCGCATCGCCGGCTTCAACGACTATGTCGCCAAGTTCGACCGTGACGCGCTGCTCTTCGCGCTGCAGCAGACGCTGACCGAACAGAAAGGTGCCGCATGAGCAACGCCAAGCTGCCGTCCACCGTCCGCAAGTCGAAGGGCGACGACCTCGCCGTCTCCGGCAACCAGGACTTTGTGACCATGACGATCGCCGACCAGATGTTCGGCATCCCGGTCCTTCAGGTGCAGGACGTGCTGGGCCATCAGCGGATCACCCGCATCCCGCTGGCCCCGCCCGAGGTCGCCGGATCGCTGAACCTGCGCGGCCGCATCGTCACCGCCATCGACGTCCGCCTGCGGCTCGGCCTGACCGGCCGGCCCAAGGACAAGCCGGGCATGTCGATCGTCGTCGACCTGCGCGGTGAGCTGTACAGCCTGATGGTCGATTCCGTCGGCGAGGTGCTGAGCCTCACCAAGGAGGACTTCGAGCGGAACCCGGCGACGCTGGATCCGCGCTGGCGCGAGGTCTCCACCGGAATTTACCGGCTGAACGGCCAGTTGATGGTTGTGCTGGACGTGCCGCGTCTGCTCAACTTCACGACCATCGAGACGGCCTGACGGCTCGCGGCGCCTTCGGGCGCCCCGTGCCCCGGCCGGCTTCGCCGACGAATTGATGACCTGAGGCCCTGCCGCAATGAAATCCTGTCTGGTGGTCGACGACAGCCGCGTGGTCCGCAAGGTCGCGCGCAAGATCCTGGAAGAGCTGAACTTCGCCTGCAGCGAGGCGGAGGACGGCAAACAGGCGATGGAAGCCTGCGCGGCGCAGATGCCCGACGCGATCCTGCTGGACTGGAACATGCCGGTGATGACGGGGATCGAGTTCCTGCGCCGACTGCGCAAGATGAGCGGGGGCGAACAGCCCAAGGTCGTCTTCTGCACGACCGAGAACGACCTCGCCCATATTCAGGAAGCGCTGTCCGCCGGGGCGAACGAATACATCATGAAGCCCTTCGACAGCGACATCATCCAGACCAAGTTCGCGCAGGTCGGCCTGCTGTGAAGATGGTGCGGCCGCAAGGCCGGGGACCGGCCCGGGAAACGCAGCCCGGCCGGGACGATGGAGAAACAGCGTTGAACTTGTCGCGTTGAAAGGCAAACAGCCGTTATGTCGGACAGTCTTGGCAGAGGACCCCTCACCCCCGCACGGCCGGCCAATCCGGATCCCGTCCGGGTCATGGTGGTGGACGACTCCGCCGTCATCCGCGGCCTTCTGACCCGTGCGCTGGAAGGTGACCCGGATATCCGCGTCGTCACCTCCGTCGGCGACGGCCAGATGGCGGTCAATTCTCTGCAGCGCAACTCGATCGATGTCATCGTGCTGGACATCGAGATGCCGGTGATGGACGGCCTGACCGCCATCCCGAAGCTGCTGGCGGTGGCGCCGCAGGTGAAGATCATCATGGCGTCGACCCTGACGCTGCGTGGTGCCGATGTCTCCATCCGCTGCCTGTCCGCCGGGGCCGCCGACTATATCCCCAAGCCGACCTCGACCCGCGAGATCGGCGGGGCGGAGGATTTCAAGCGCGAGCTGGTCGCCAAGGTCAAGGCGCTGGGCGCCGCCGCCAAGCGCGCCGGGTCGCGCTCGCGCGGCGAAATCCGCCCGCTGACCCCGGCCCTCCCGCTGGGGTTGAAGCGCGATGTCGGGCCGATCGTCACCCGCCCGACCCCGGCCGGCGCCCTGGCGGCAAAGCCGGACGTCATCGCCATAGGCAGCTCCACCGGCGGCCCGCAGGCCCTGTTCGAGGTGCTGTCGCACCTGAAGGCCGGCGTCAGCCAGCCGATCCTGATCACCCAGCACATGCCGGCGACCTTCACCACCATCCTGGCCGAGCACATCTCCCGCCAATGCGGGATCGATGCCCGCGAGGCCAAGGACGGCGAGCCGATCGTCCAGAACCGCTGCTACATCGCGCCCGGCGACTTCCACATGCTGGTGGTGCAGCGCGGCGGGGCGAACGTCATCACCCTCAGCAAGGATCCGCCGGAGAATTTCTGCCGCCCGGCGGTCGATCCGATGATGCGCTCCATCCTCAAGGCGTTCGGCGGCCGCAAGATTCTGGCCTGCATCCTGACCGGCATGGGCCAGGACGGGCTAAAGGGCTGCACCGACGTCGTGAATGGCGGCGGCACGCTGATCGCCCAGGACGAGGCGTCCAGCGTCGTCTGGGGCATGCCGGGCGCGGTGGCCCAGGCCGGCATCTGCAATGCCATTCTGCCGCTCAAGGAAATCGGTCCCCACATCCGCAAGCTAGCGTCGAGGGCAGCATGAGAGTCGAAGATTTCGACATGTTCTCCACGCTGCTCAAGCAGCGTTCCGGCCTGGTCCTGACCCGGGACAAGGCGTACCTGCTCGAATCCCGGCTGATGCCGGTGGCGCGCAAGTGGAACATGAAAGGGCTGGAGGAGCTGGCGACCACCGTCCGCACCCGCAAGGACGAGGCGCTGCTGCGCGACATCACGGAAGCGATGACGACCAACGAGTCATCCTTCTTCCGCGACCAGAAGCCCTTCGACCAGTTCAAGCAGCTGGTCCTGCCGCGCCTGATGGAAGCGCGGGCGGCCAAGCGCTCCCTGCGCATCTGGTCGGCCGCCTGCTCGTCCGGACAGGAGGCCTATTCGCTGTCGATGATCCTGAACGACGAGGCGGCGAAGCTGGCCGGCTGGCGCATCGAGATCGTCGGCACCGACATCTCGGCCGAAATGGTGGAGCGGGCGAAGTCCGGCATCTACACCCAGTTCGAGGTGCAGCGCGGCCTGCCGATCACCCATCTGGTGAAGCATTTCAAGCAGAACGGCGACAAGTGGCAAATCAGCCAGCAGCTGCGCCAGATGGCGTCGTTCCGCGAATGGAACCTGCTGGGCGACCTGTCGGCACTTGGACAGTTCGACATCGTCTTCTGCCGCAACGTGCTGATCTATTTCGACCAGCCGACCAAGGCCAAGGTGCTGGAATCCATCTCCCGCCAGATGCCGCAGGACGGCGTGCTCTATCTGGGCGGCGCCGAGACGGTGCTGGGCATCACCGACAAGTTCAAGCCGGTGGAGGGCCAGCGCGGCCTCTACAGCCTGGGAGGCTTTTCCGCCGCTGGCGCCAAGGTGGCGTAACGAGCCGGACGAGCCCGGGCCGGGCGACCGGGCTGGACGACCGATCGGGGCCGGGAACGGCACCCCGTGTGGGGGTACAGGCTGGACATCGACGGGGGCGGTCCGGCCGCCCCCCTTCGTACAGGATAGAGCTTACGAAAAGGCGCTTAGGCCGACGGCGTGATCGACTTGATCGGTCCACGCGGATTGCCGGACATCTCGGCGATCTTGCGGTCCTGCGCCTCGAGGAAGGTGCGGATCGAAGTCTCACGGTCGAACTGGTCGATGTCCGAGGTCGGCACCTTGCGGTTGGACGTGCGGGCACCATCCTGGTAGAGAACGTCGAACAGCAGGAAGCCATTATCGACAGGTTGTTTCTTCTGACGGGCCATGGCCTGTCCTCCGTTGGTTCGCGGTCAGCCCGCGATCATCCATTGTCGGTTTCTGTACTGGTGGGATGGGCGTCATCCTGCGCATCCACCGTCTCCGCATCGGTCTGATCGTCGACACGGCGGGCGGCGACCCCCTCCTCGCGGCGCTGCAGTTTTTCCTGCTTCCGCTGTTCCTTGGCCCGGTTACGCTCGGCCCGCTGCTGATTGTAGTTCGGCTTGAAAGCCATGGCGGTTCTCCTTGGGGCAGGTTCCGGCAGAGCGCGGGCCCGTCGTTCGGGGCCCCGTCATTGAGCAACACGGAAAAAGGGCACCGGTTTCCCGATGCCCCTTTTCGCCGCATTTCGGCGGATAGACGGCTCAGACCGCCTTCAGATTTTCCGCAGAGGTCTTGCCGCGCTTGGGATCGCGCTGCTCCTCATAGGAAATCTTCTGGCCATCGACCAAGCTGCGCAAGCCGGCGCGCTCGACAGCGGAGATGTGAACGAACACATCCGGGCCGCCGTTGTCCGGCTGAATGAAACCAAAGCCCTTGGTGCTGTTGAACCATTTGACGGTGCCGACGGGCATCTCTGTCTCCCATAACGCGAAGGGCGCCACACCACCGGTGTAGCGCATCAGACTGGATGTGGGATTCGCCGCCTCCGGGTGCGCACAAGGCGAAAGAGGAGGGCATTGCAAGGGGGCGTTGGGGGCCCCGCAGTCCGAAGCAGAATGACCAGTCTTACATGGGAACGCCCGGCCCCGCTTTCAAGGCGAAAGTGGCCGGGCGTCGAAGACGGTCGAAAATATCAGCCGGCCGCCTGCTGCTGCAGGCGCGGCGGCGGCGGCGGAGCGCTCTCGGCGATCTCCTCCTGCGGGTCGCGCAGGACATAGCCGCGGCCCCACACCGTCTCGATGTAGTTGTCGCCCTGGGTGGCGGCGGCGAGCTTCTTGCGCAGCTTGCAGACGAAGACGTCGATGATCTTCAGTTCCGGCTCGTCCATCCCGCCATAGAGATGGTTCAGGAACATCTCCTTGGTCAGCGTCGTGCCCTTGCGCAGGCTCAACAGCTCCAGGATGCCGTATTCCTTGCCGGTCAGGTGCAGCGGCGACTGGTCGACCTCCACCGTGCGGGTGTCGAGGTTGACGGTCAGGCGTCCGGTGCGGATGATGCTGTCGGAATGGCCCTTGGACCGGCGGACGATCGCCTGGATGCGGGCGATCAGCTCGCGCTTGTCGAACGGCTTGGTCAGGTAATCGTCAGCGCCGAACCCCAGCCCCTTGATCTTGTTGTCCATCTCGGTCAGGCCGGACAGGATCAGGATCGGCGTGGTCACGCGCGCGGCGCGCAGGCGGCGAAGGACCTCGTATCCGTCGATGTCGGGCAACATCAGGTCCAGGATGATGATGTCGTAATCATAGAGCTTGCCGATCTCGAGCCCGTCCTCACCAAGGTCGGTAGAGTCGACGATGAATCCTTCCGTGTTCAGCATCAGCTCGATGCTTTTGGCAACGGAGGAATCGTCTTCAACCAGCAGAACCCTCATGGCGATATCCCGACGTTTGATGGCGCGCTTTCGCTACCCGACCCCGGAATGGCCCCCGATCTTTTGACCGATTTCAACCATCCCGTTTACACAAGTTAACAGACGATTCAGCTTAACGCCAGCGCCAAGCGCTTACACAACGTTAATCCTTCCATCGCAAAATGAGATCATGGTGGTTAACGGCGCCCCCGTCCACTGGACTACCACTCAATAGGAGCGCGTTCCGTCTTGGGAACGCCGACACCCGATCCATGCCGTTCGATATCGATCAGCTGATCCGCGACATCGACCAGATCCCCGATCGCAGCCGCTACGGCCGCGTCACCGCCGTGTCCGGCCTGATGGTCGAAGTCGGCGGGATCGAGAAGGAGCTGTCGGTTGGCGGCCGCTGCATCGTGGAGACACGCGACCGCCGCGCCGTCCCCTGCGAGGTCGTGGGATTCCGCCAGGGTCGGGCGCTCGCCATGCCCTTCGGTGCGCTGGATGGGGTCGGGCTGGGCTGCCGCGCCCTGGTGGCGGGGGACCAGCCCTCGATCTTCCCGACCGACGCCTGGCTCGGCCGCGTCGTCAACGCGCTGGGCGAACCGGTGGACGGCAAGGGGCCGCTGCCCAAGGGGCCGCGTGGCACGCCGATCCGCAACACGCCGCCCAATGCCCACGCCCGCGCCCGGGTCGGGCAGAAGCTGGACCTCGGCATCCGCGCCATCAACGCCTTCCTGACCTGCTGCCTGGGGCAGCGCATGGGCATCTTCGCCGGCTCCGGCGTCGGCAAATCCTCGGTCATGTCGATGCTGGCCCGCTTTTCCGGCGCCGAGATCGCAGTGATCGGGCTGATCGGCGAGCGCGGCCGCGAACTGCAGGAGTTCATCACCGAGGATCTGGGCGAACAAGGCCTCGCCCGCAGCATCGTCGTCTGCGCCACCTCCGACGAGGCGCCGCTGATGCGCCGGCAGGCCGCCTACCTGACGCTGGCGGTGGCCGAGCATTTCCGCGACGAGGGCCGCAACGTCCTGTGCATGATGGACAGCGTCACCCGTTTCGCCATGGCCCAGCGCGAGATCGGCCTGTCGGCCGGCGAACCGCCGACGACCAAGGGCTATCCGCCCACCGTCTTCGCCGAGCTGCCCCGCCTGCTGGAGCGTGCCGGGCCGGGGCTGGTCGGTTCGGGATCGATCACCGGGCTGTTCACCGTGCTGGTCGACGGCGACGACCACAACGAGCCCATCGCCGACGCGGTGCGCGGCATCCTGGACGGCCATATCGTGCTGGAGCGCCAGATCGGCGAGCGCGGGCGCTACCCGGCGATCAACATCCTGCGCAGCGTGTCGCGCACCATGCCCGGCTGCAATTCCGCCAATGAGAACGAGCTGGTCGGCCATGCCCGGCGCCTGCTGTCGTCCTACGACAACATGGCCGAGATGATCCGGCTGGGCGCCTACCGCCGCGGCTCCGACCCGCAGGTGGACGAGGCGATCCATTACCAGCCGGCGCTGGAAGCCTTCCTGAAGCAGGGCAAGCGCGAATCCACCGATCTGGAGACCAGCTACGCCATGCTGGCTGAAATCTTTGGGGTGCAGTGGCCGCAATGAGCCTGAAGACGATCATCCGCCTGCAGAAGCTGCAACTGGACGAGAAGCGTCGCGTCCTGGCAGAGCTCCACACGCTGGCCGACCGGCTGCGGGCGGAGATCGAGAGGGTCAAGCAGGAGATCGTGCACGAGCAGGAAACGGCGCGCGACGACTTCTCCGTCTCCTTCACCTATTCGAACTTCGCCCAGGCGGCGATGGAGCGCGGCCGCAAGCTGGGCGAATCTCTGGGGCAGGTGGAGATGCAGATCAACATCGCCACCGACGAGATGGCCGAGGCCTTCCAGGAGCTGAAGCGCTTCGAGCTGGCCGAGGAGGAGCGGCTGAAGCGCGAGCGCGACAAGCAGAAGCGCAAGGAGGCCGCCATGCTGGACGAAACCGCCCTGGTCGGCTTCCGGCGGCGTCAGGCGGAAGAGGAAGCGGCCGGGAACTGAGGAGACCGCGGGACTGCCAGCCGGAGTGCCAGCCCGGCGCTCAGACCGTCACAGACACCAGGCCGCCCGGCGATCCGCCGAAACTGCCGCCGGCCGCTGCGGGCGGAACGCCGCCGCCGACCGACGGCATGCCAGCCGATGACGTACCGCCTGCGATGCCGCCGGTACCGCTGCTGCCGATGGAACCGGCAAAGGACAGGCCCGTGGAGCCGAAGCCGCTGGCCGCAGAGGCCGCAGCCGTGCCGGCACCGCCCGCCCCCACGGCGGATCCGTTCGCCGCGGCGGCGGTGCCCGTCTGCGGAGCGGATGCGGTCTTACGCTCATCCTCCTGCGACGGGCGGCCGGCGGCACGGCGATATTCCTCGACCACACGGCGGGAGGGAATTTGGTCCTGGGTCTCGCCGGTGTCGAAATCGCGGTAATAAAGCACCGCGACCCGCGCGCCCTGGTCATAGCGCAGGAAGGGGCTGATATAGCCGGCCCCGGCCGCCTTTCCCGGGGCGTCCGCGGAGGCGCTGTCTTCGGCCGAGGGCGATGCCGAACCGGCCGTGCCGGCCTCCGTCGGCTGAAGGGCCGTCGGGCGGACTGCCGTCGTGCTGGAAACGCCACGGATCTCCATCGGTGCCTCCCGCCTCTGTTGCCTGCGCGTCAGCCCTCCCCGCCCATCCTGCCGATCCAGCGCATTCCGCCCGGATCAGACCGTGATGTTCAGGTTCTGCCCGCGGGTCGGGGTGGTGTTGCCGCCCGAACCGGACTGCGTGCTCTGCGCCTCCTGCTGGCGGCGGGTCCGCTCGGTCTCGTCCTCCTGAGCGGACTCGACGGGCGAGGTGGAGCGCTGTGCGGCTGCCGGACCGCTGCTGAGCGGGGTGACGTAGGGCTGCTGATAGCCGCCGACTCCGCCGATGCTGCTGACGCCCATGGTGGTTCCTCCGGTCGCTGGTGCGACGCTTCTTCGACAAGCCGGGGGAACGATCCATCCTGCGGTCTTCCGACCGTATCGCCGGGGTCCGGCTCATCCCCCGACTAGGCAAATTTTGCCTGATCGAAGGGGGTAGCGCCAGTGAAATCGACGCCCCGGAACGCGCTTTGCGCAAATGTCAACGATCAAAGCGGCTTACGGGACAATGCTCACACCTCTTTTTCCATGGATGGCTCCGCTTCGGCAACCGTGGCGACGGACTCCGGCGCCGACTCCGCGTTGCGCCACAGCGCGGCCTCCACCGCCAGCGTCCAGAAATTCTCGGCGGCCTTGCTCTGACGCGTGCGCGGACGGACCAGCCGGATTTGGACCGGCACGGCCCAGCGTCCGTCGCCGGCGGGGACCAGGACACCGCGCGCCAGATCCTCGGCGACCAGGCTTTCCGGCAGCCAGGCGATGCCGCGGCCGTCGCGCGCCAGCGTGCGCAGCACCGCGGCGAGATGCGAGGTAAAGACGGTGTCGAGCGCCAGCGGCGCCGGCTGTGCCGCCCGCACCGCCTCCAGGATGCGGCCCATGCCGGATTCGCGGCTGTAGGACAAGTGCGGCAGCGGCCGGCCTTCGGCATCCGACAGGGCATGGCGCGGCCGCCCGGCCGCATCCGGCGCGACGACCGCCAGCAGCCGGTCGCCGCCGACCACGATGGACCGGAAGGAGTCCGCATCCAGCCGGCCGGCGGCGGCGGGGTGGGCATGGCACAGCAGGAACTGCGCCTGCCCGGACAGCATCAGCCGCTCGCACGCCTCCATACTGTCGGACGACAGGGTGATGGCGCCCAGCCGCGCCCGCGATTCCAGCGCCCGCAGCCAGGACGGGAAGAATGTCAGCGACAGCGCATGGGTGGCGGCGAACCGCAGGGTCGCGGCCTCCGACTGGGCGGCCAGCCGCGCCTCCTCCCGCCCCTGCAGCAGGCGGCGCACGGTTTCGTCGGCGAAGGGACGGAAGCGGCGCCCGGCCTCGGTCAGGGTCACCGGCTGGCCGCTGCGGTCGAACAGCGGCGTGCCGGCCCAGTCCTCCAGCGCGCGGATGCGGCGGCTGAAGGCGGGCTGGGTCAGGTGGCGGACGTCGGCGGCACGGGAGAAGTTGCCGCAATCGACCAGCGCCAGGAAATCGTCGAGCCAGGAAAGTTCCATCACCCGATCTTACACCGTCAGGCAGGCCCGCCCATGCGTCAATCGCCATGCCCCAATCCCCATGCCGAACCCGCATGATGCGTTCCGACCTTGGCATTGGCCCGGCGGCCCGAACCATCCCTACAGTGCGGCCACGAAACGCGCCACCACGCAGCAAGGGGTTCCGCCATGCGCATCGTCGAAATCCGCGAGCAGACCGCCGGCATCAAGTCGGACATCGCCAACGCCTTCATCGATTTCAGCCAGATGACCTGCAGCGTCGTCGCAGTCGTCACCGACGTGGTGCGCGACGGCAAGCCGGTGATCGGCTACGGCTTCAACTCGAACGGCCGCTATGCCGCCGGCGGGCTGCTGCGCGAACGCTTCATTCCCCGGCTGATGTCCGCGGCCCCCGACAGCCTGCTGGACGACACGGGCGACAATCTGGACCCGTTCCGCATCTGGACCCGGCTGATGACCAACGAGAAGCCGGGCGGCCACGGCGAACGGTCGGTTGCCGTCGGCACCATCGACATGGCGGTGTGGGACGCGGTGGCGAAGATCGCCGGCGTGCCGCTCTACCGGCTGCTGGCCGACCGCTTCCGCGGCGGCGTCGCCGACGACAGCGTGTGGGTCTATGCCGCGGGCGGCTATTACTATCCGGGCAAGGATCTGAAGGCCCTGCAGGACGAGATGCGCAGCTACCGCGACCGCGGCTACCGGGTCGTGAAGATGAAGATCGGCGGCGCACCGCTGGAGGAGGATCTGCGCCGCATCGACGCGGTGCTGGAAATCGTGGGCTCGGCCGGGAACCTGTGCGTCGACGCCAACGGCCGTTTCGACCTCGACACCGCCATCGCCTATGCCGAGGCGCTGAAGCCCTACGGCCTGTTCTGGTACGAGGAGGCCGGCGACCCGCTCGACTATGCGCTGCAGGCGGAGCTCGCCAGGCATTACGACCGCCCGATGGCGACCGGCGAGAACCTGTTCTCCCACCAGGATGCCCGCAACCTGGTCCGTCATGGCGGCATGCGCCCCGACCGCGACTGGCTGCAGTTCGATTGCGCGCTGAGCTACGGCCTCGTCGAATATATGCGGACGCTTGACATGCTGAGGGAGAATGGCTGGTCGAGCCG